>CP000781.1:1620000-1920000 GCA_000017645.1 Xanthobacter autotrophicus Py2 | reverse complement strand
TCGGCGGGCTCAAGGCGGGCGCCGGCCGGGCCGCTCTCGGTCATGCCGTAGATCTGCACCTGCTCCACGCCGGGCCAGGCCGCGCTGATCCTGCGGATCACTTCCGCCGGCATGGCGGAGCCGCCATAGCCCACCCGACGCAGGCTGGAGACGTCGTAGCCGCCTTTGGCATATTCCTCGATCATGAAATGGATCACCGAGGGCACGCCGTGCAGGAAGGTGGAGCGCTCGCGGGCGACGAGGCGCAGCCGTCCGCCATTGTCCAGCGGCTCCTCGAACACGAAGCCGCCGCCTGCCACCCAGCTGGACATGCAGCCGAGATTGAGCCCCGATGAGGTGAAGAACGGCCACCCGCCCTGGTAGAGATCGGCCGGCGTCAGCCCCAGCGCGGCGCTGCAGCTGAGGCCGGCGCCGATCATGGAGCGATGGTCGTGCATCACCGCCTTGGCCCGCGCCGTGGTGCCCGAGGTGAAGAGCAGGCAGGCGAGCAGGCTGCCGTCGGCGGGATCGTGTGGGGCGATGCCCGGCGGCTCGCGCTCGGGCTCCGGCCAAAGGCTCGTTTCCGTATCGATCTGCGCGCCCTCCACCACAAGGGTGCGCAGGGCCGGCGCCAGCCGGGCGAGGCGGCCGGCGCCTTCAGCGGTGGTCACCACGGCCGCCGGCTCCACCAGCGCCAGCGCGTGGGCCAGTTCCTCGTCCGCATAGCGGGTGTTGAGCGGCACCACGGCGGCACCGAGGCGCAGCGCGCCCAGGGCGGTTAGGATGCATTCGCGCCCCGCCTCGTTGCCCAACAGGACGGCGATGCGATCCCCCCTGCCCAGCCCGAGGCGCGCCAGCCCCCGCGCTATGGCCTCCATGCGCTCTACCAGCTGGGCATAGGTGAGCCGGTCGCGATGGCCGCTCGCGGAATGGGCGGAGAGGGCGAGGCGGTTCGGCGCCTCCCGCGCCCGCAGGCGCAACAGCTCCGGCACGGTGAGGTCGAGCACGGCTGTGGGCGCAGCAGCGGGCACGGGGGAGGTGGAACGGGACATGGGCACGCTCGCTCAAGCGCCACCGGTGGGCGGCGCGGATCGACATCGATTTCGCAGGGCCGCCCGCCCGCCGTCAAAACCCGCTTTGGTCTTCCGGACGGACCAATGAGCACGTTGTTTGCCGCCGGCTTCTCCCGTTCCCTCAGGTGCAACGGGCAAAGCGGCGCATCGCCGCCGCGTGTTTGCTCGAAGAGGCCAGCGGGAGGCATGAGCGTGAGTATCCGTGCGCACGAGGTCCGGATCGCCGCCTACGGGGCGGCCGATGCCCTCGTCCTTCAAGAGGTCGATCTGCCGGCGCCGGGCGCCGGGGAGGTGCTGGTGCGCCAGCATGCGGTGGGCATCAATTTCATCGACATCTACCATCGCCGGGGCGTGTTCCCCATTCCCCACCTGCCGGGCGCCATCGGGGTGGAAGCCGCCGGCGTGGTGGAGGAAGTGGGGCCGGGCGTGACGCGCCTCAGGGCCGGCGACAGGGTGGCCTATGCGGGGCCTCCGGTGGGCTCCTATGCCAGCGCCCGCGTGCTGCCGGAGGCCGCTCTGGTGAAGCTGCCCGACGCCATTTCGTTCGAGGCGGCGGCCGCCCTCATGCTTCAGGGCATGACGGCCCACATGCTGTTTACCCGGGTGCGGCGGGTCGCGGCCGGCGACACCGTGCTGGTGCACGCGGCGGCCGGCGGCCTCGGCCTCCTCCTCGTGCAATGGGCCAAGGCGCTGGGCGCGCGGGTGATCGGCACCGTGGGCTCGCCGACGAAGGCCGAGCACGCGCTCCGGGCCGGCTGCTGCGACGTGATCCTCTACAAGGAGCAGGATTTCGCGACCGAGACCCGCCGCCTCACCGATGGGGCGGGTGTGGACGTGGTCTATGAGGGCCTCGGGGGCGACGTGCTGCTGAAGTCGCTGGACTGCCTGAAGCCGTTCGGCCTTGCGGTCAATCTCGGCCAGGTGGGCGAGCCGCTGGGGGCGGTGGAGCTGGCGCGCCTCGGGCCGCAGCGCTCGCTCACGGTGGCGGTGCCCGGCGTGTTCTCCCATCTGCGCACCCTGCCGGACCTTCAGGCCGGCGCGGACGAGATGTTCGCCATGGTCACCTCCGGCGCTGTGGCTCCAACCGTCGGGCTCAGCCTGCCGCTGGCGGACGCGGGCGAGGCCCATCGCCGCCTTGAAGCCGGCACCACCACCGGCTCGCTCATTCTGATCCCCTGAGAGGCCGCCATGGACACCTTCTTCAGCGATGCGGAACAGGCGTTTCGCGCCGAGGTACGGGCCTTCATCCGCGCCAATCTGCCCGCGGACCTTGCCGCCAGGGTCCGGGCCGGCATCCATCTCTCTCGCGCCGACATGGCCCGCTGGAACGCCATTCTCGACGCCAAGGGCTGGGCCGCGCACCACTGGCCGCAGACCTATGGCGGGCCGGGCTGGACCCCCATCCAGCGCTTCCTGTTCGAGGCCGAATGCGCGGACGCCGATGCCCCGCCGCTGAGCGTGTTCGGCGTCTATCTCGTCGGCCCCACCCTCTACACCTTCGGCTCGCAGGCGCAGAAAGAGGCCTACCTGCCGGGCATCCGCTCCGGCGCGACCTTCTGGTGCCAGGGCTACAGCGAGCCCAATGCAGGCTCGGATCTTGCCAGCCTCAAGACCACGGCGCGCAAGGTGGAGGGCGGCTATGTCATCGACGGCGCCAAGGCCTGGACCACCGAAGGCCATTTCGCGGACTACATGATCTGCCTCGCGCGGACCAATCCGCAGGCGAAGCCCCAGGCCGGACTGTCTCTGTTCATCGTCGACATGACGGCCAAGGGCGTCTCGCTGCAGCCGGTCATCACCATCGACGGTGCCCATTCGGTGAACACCACCTTCCTCGACGCCGTCTTCGTGCCCGACGACGCCCTCATCGGCGAGATCGACAAGGGCTGGACCTATGCCAAGTTCCTGCTCAGCCACGAGCGCACCAACAACGCCCAGGTCCACCGCTCGCGGCGTGAGTTCACTCGGCTGAAGGAGCTGGCGCGGCAGATGAGTGGGCCGGCGGGCGGCAGCGTCCTCGACGATCCGGTTTTCCAGCGGCGCTTCGCGGCCCTCGACGTGGAACTCAGCGCCCTGGAGGTCACGGTCCTGCGCGTACTCGCCGACCAGACCGACGGCCGCGAGCCGGGGCCGGAAGCCTCCATCCTCAAGGTCATCGGCTCCGAACTGCAGCAGCGCATCAGCGAGCTGGCCATGGAGGTGCTCGGCGAAGAGGGCATCCGGCAGAGCCATGGTGAGGTGGATGGGGAAGCGGGGGCGGCCGCCACGCAGGCGGCGGGCTGGGCCGAGCGCCACCTCTTCCGCCGCGTGGTGACCATCTATGCCGGAGCCAACGAGATCCAGAAGACCATCATTGCCCGCACCGTGCTGGGGATGTGAGGAGCCATGCGCAGATCCGAACACCGACGCGAGGAGGATGCGCTGCTGCGCGACAGCGCGCGGCGCTTCCTTGAAGACACTTACGCCTGGTCGCCTACCCGCGCGTGCGATCCGAAGGCGCGCTGGCGCGCCATGGCGGAGCTGGGCTGGTTTGCTCTCGGCCTGCCGGAGGCGCTGGGCGGCATCGGCGGCGATGCCGCCCAATGTATGGTGATCCTGGAGGAGGCCGGCCGCGTGCTGGACGAGGCGCCGCTGCTGGCGAGCCTCCTTCTGGCCGCGCCCGTGCTGGCGGCCCTCCCACTTGAGGTGGCGCAACCTCTGGCGGATGGCCTTCAGGCGGGCAGCGTGCGCTTGGCCTATGTCCCCGATGCCGGCCTGCGGCTGGGCGAGGGCGGGACATTGTTGTCCGGGCGTAGCCGGCTGGCCCTCGGCATCGACCTTGCCACCCACTGGATCGTGCCCGTGGGCTCCGGCTCGGCGAATGGCGCGGCGGTGCTGCTGCTGCCGGCATCGGCCGCGGCGGCGCTGGACCGGACATTGCTGATGGACGGCCGAACCGCCGCCGTGCTCAGCTTCGCCAACCTGCCGGTGGCGCCGGACGCCATCGTGGCGCGGGGCGAAGCGGCCTTCGAGCTTGCCGCGCTCCTCGCCGATGCGGCGGCGGTGGGGGCCTCCGCGGAAGCCCTCGGCGCGGCCGATGCGGGGCTCGCTCTCACCGTGTCCTATCTCAAGGACCGCACCCAGTTCGGCGCGCCTCTGGCGTCGTTCCAGGCGGTGCAGCACATGATGGCCGAGAGCTTCTGTGAGATCGCGCAGATGCGTTCCCTGCTGATGTGGGCGGCGGATGCCCTTGCCGGGCCGGCCGGAGAGCGCGCGCGGGCGGCGTCAGCGCTCAAGGCCTATGCCGGCATGCAGGGCCTCAAGGCGGTGGCCCGGTGCATCCAGGTCAGCGGCGGCATCGGCGTCACGCAGGAATACCGCATCGGCCACGTCTACAAACGCCTCCAGACCCATGCGGCGCTGTTCGGCTCCACGCAGGAGCATCTCGCCCGCTTCGGCGTCGCCGCGTGAAGTCTTCAACACACCTTCAAGACGAAGAAAGACCTTTCTCCCATGAAGCGGATCCCCCTGGAAGAGCGCTACGAGACCCTGAAGATCGAGCGCAAGGGCCGGCTCTTGACCCTCACCATGAACCGCCCGGATTTCCTCAACGCGGCCGACAAGGTCATGCATGAGGAATTGTCCGAGGTGTTCTACGACATCGCCAGCGATCCCGGCAGCGACGTGGTGGTGTTCACCGGGGCGGGACGGGCCTTCTCCTCCGGCGGCGACATCAACTGGATGCAGGAGATGATCGACCATCCCCACACCTTCGAGCAGACGGCGCGGGAGGCCAAGCGCATCGTCTTCTCCATGCTGGATCTGGAGAAGCCGCTCATCGCCCGCGTCAACGGCCACGCCACCGGCCTTGGGGCGACGCTGGCCCTGATGTGCGATGTGGTCTTCGCCGCGTCGGACGCCAAGATCGGCGATCCCCATGTGGCGGTTGGCTTCGTCGCTGGCGATGGTGGCGCCGCCATCTGGCCGCAGCTCATCGGCTATGCGCGGGCCAAGGAATTCCTCATGAGCGGCGACCTCTTGACCGCCCCGCGCGCGGCCGAGATCGGCCTCATCAACCACGCCGTTCCCGCCGCCGAGCTGGACGCGGCGGTGGAGGCCTATGTGGGCAAGCTGCTGGCGGGCGCCACCAAGGCCATCCGCTGGTCGAAGGTGGCCACCAACATCGAGCTGAAGCGCATCGTCCATGGCGTCATGGACGCGAGCCTCGCCTATGAGGCCCTGTCCAACATCACCGCCGACCACCAGGAGGCGGTGAACGCCTTCCGCGACAAACGCAAGCCCGGCTTCTCCGGCCGCTGAGGAATTGGGGGCGACAACGCCCCCAATCAATGCAGCGCGTGCGCGGTGGGCGGCTCGGTGTCGTGCAGCAGGCCATAGAGATTGCGGAAGATGTGGCAGTGCGCCTCCATGGCCCGCCCGGCACGATCGGGATCGCGGGCCATGATGGCGTCGACGATCTCCACATGCTGCTCCAGCAAAAGGCTGTCGCGTTGCGGTGAAAACAGCTCTGTGAGCGTATAGTCGAAATAAACCGAGTAGACGTCGCGCAGCACTTCGGTGATGTAGAGCGCCACCGCGCTCCCCGTCGCCCGGGTGATGGTGAGGTGCAGGCGGAAGTCGAGGTCGATCTTGCGCCGTAGCGCGGGGATCGGCCGGCGCATCTCGCCGATGATGCGCCGCATGTCGGAAAGATCGTCCACGCTGGCGCACGCGGCGGCGCGCCGGGACGACCACGCCTCCAGATAATGCCGCAGGGCGCAGACATCCATGAGGTTGGCCTCGCTGCGCTGGACGATGCAGCGCAGCTCCTGCCCGCTCTCGCCGAGGGGCGCCTGCCACACATGGGTGCCGGTGCGCGCGCTGGCCCGCACCAGCCCCTGCTCCTTGAGCGCGCCGAGGGCCTCGCGCACCGACATGCGGCTGACGCCGAACAGGTCGGCGAGCTGGCGCTCGCTCGGCAGCTTGGCGCCGTCGGAGAGCTTGGCTTCCGACATCAGCACGCCGATTTCCGCGACGAGGCGCGCGCGCAACTGGTCGGGCTGGGTGATGGTGAGGGCCGCGAGCAGGGCGTCGCCTTCCAGAAGGTCGCCCACGCCGCGCCGGGGCGTCGAACCGCCATGGAAGTTGCACTGGAGCAGGGCGGCGGAGCGCTCCGCCAGCGCCACGCTCGCCGCCGGCAGGTCGTCATGGCGCAACGCTCGCGCCAGCCGGTGGGAGGCGACCTGGAGCGCCCGCTCGGTCTCGCTGGCCGGGCTCGCCTGGGCGCGTTCGAGGCCGCGGGACAGGTGGCGCATGAGCCACAGGAAGACCTCGCTCTGGGTCGCCTCCGCCAGCGCGAAGCGCACGTCCGCCTCGCGCTCGGCGAAGTGCGCGGACGACACCGGCTGCGTCAGCAATGCCACCAGCCGGTCCCTCGGTTCGCTGGCGCCGTGCCGCATGGCCCGCACCAGGGCCCAGGAGTCCAGATGGCCGCAGATCTCCATCAGGTCGTGCAGATTGGTGGAATTCGCCGCGATCAGCCGGTCGAGGCTGCTGCCGGCGTAACACTCGCTCACGCGGGTGCCGGAGCCCTGGATCGAGCGCAGGTAGCCGGCGCTCTTCAGGCGCTCCAGCGCGGTGCGCACGCACACCCGGCTCACCGACACGGTTTCGGCGATCTGCCGCTCCGGCGGCAGGCGGGCGCCCGGCGGCAGCCGTCCCGATGCCATGAGGGTCAGGAGGCGCACGGCGAGGCGATCGGAGACCGCCGACTTGGTTTGGGTCCGCAGGCGGATGCGGTCGGCGCCGGCAAAGCTGTTGAGGTCGAGCGGGCTTGGCGTCTCACCCCGAAGAAGGCACAGCTTCAGGTCCAATGCGGCATCGGACATCCCTTTTCCTCCCGCCGGGCTCGTATCGGCCCGCTGGCGGAAAGACTAGGGATGGATGATCATCGGGGCAAGGCAGGTCTTGTTGCCACATTTTGTGCAGCAGCGAACGGATTTCCCGCGCGGCTGTTGGCTGGGTTCTCTGCGATTTTTCGCGGGTCATGTCACTTTCCGGCGTGTGGTCTCGACATGGGGACGCAATCCCTGCGACCGGCGACCATCGTGACCATGCATAGCGCCGGATCCTTCAAGGCCGTCCCGCCGCTACCCATCTACTCGAACTGGTGAAGCTGCGCGCCGCGCAGATCACCGGCTCCGCCTCTTGCGCCGCAGCTGGCGGGGCTGATCCGGCCGGTCTGGATCGACGGCTTGCCGGGCTGTGTCAGCCGCGAGCGGGACGAGCCTTGCCGACCACAGCTCCCGCCATCCGCAATCCCGACAACTGGGGCGCATAGCCGGTCTGAGCGGCACCGGCGCTGGTATTCCGCCTGTGCATGAGGGGGCGGGCATTCCGCCTTGGCGGCTCGATCTGAGGCCGGCGTGAGCGCGGCGGCTGGGATCAAATCGATTTGATCGGCGCGTGCGCTGGGGCAGCAAATGCCCTACATGCTTTATCCTGAAGATCGCCCCCTCCCCCGCAGGAGACCGCCAATGTCTGCCGACACCCCGTCCGCTTCGCCCGCCCCCCTGAACGCCCGTATCGGGGAGGTGACGGAGCGGATCGCGCAGCGTAGCCGCGACCAGAGACAGCGCTATCTCGACCGCATCGCCGCCGCTGCCGCCCACAAGCCCCGCCGCCAGGCGCTGGGATGCGCCAACCAGGCCCACGGCTTCGCCGCCTGCGCCCCCGGCGACAAGGCGGTGCTGCGCGAGGGCCAGGGCGCGAGCCTCGGCATCGTCACCGCCTATAACGACATGCTCTCCGCCCACCAGCCCTATGAGCGCTATCCGGAATTGCTGCGGGAAGCGGCGCGCGGGGTCGGCGGCGTGGCCCTGGTGGCCGGCGGCGTGCCCGCCATGTGCGACGGCGTCACCCAGGGCGAGGCCGGCATGGAGCTGTCTTTGTTCTCCCGCGACGTGATCGCGCTTTCCACCGCCGTGGCCCTCTCCCACCAGACCTTCGATGCGGCGGTGTTCCTCGGCATCTGCGACAAGATCGTGCCGGGGCTGGTGATCGGGGCGCTGTCGTTCGGCCATCTGCCGGCGGTGTTCATCCCGTCCGGTCCCATGACCTCGGGCCTGTCCAACACCGAGAAGTCGAAGATCCGCCAGCTGTTCGCGGAAGGAAAGGTCGGCCGCGACGCGCTGCTGGAGGCGGAATCCAAATCCTACCACGGCCCCGGCACCTGCACCTTCTACGGCACCGCCAACACCAACCAGATGCTCATGGAAATCATGGGCCTGCATCTGCCCGGCGCCTCCTTCGTGACCCCGGACACGCCTTTGCGCGATGCGCTGACGAAAGCCGCGGCGCAGCGGGCGCTGGCCATCACCGCGCTGGGCAACGATTACATCCCCGCCGGGCGGATGCTGGACGAGAAGGCGTTCGTGAACGGCATCGTCGGCCTGCACGCCACCGGCGGCTCCACCAACCACACCCTGCATCTGGTGGCCATGGCGGCGGCCGGCGGCATCGCCCTCACCTGGCAGGACTTTTCCGACCTCGCCGAGGTCACGCCCCTGCTCACCCGGGTCTATCCCAACGGCACGGCGGACGTGAACCACTTCCACGCCGCCGGCGGCATGGCCTTCGTCATCCGCGAGCTTCTGGGCGCAGGTCTCTTGCATGCCGATGCCGAGACCATCCTCGGGCGCGGGCTTGCGGCCTATACCAAGGAGCCGGTTCTGGCCGAAGACGGCAGCCTTGCCTGGCGCGACGGCCCCGCCGTCACCGGTGACGCCAAGGTGCTGCGCACGGCGGCCGATCCGTTCCAGGCCACCGGCGGGCTGAAGGTGCTCGACGGCAACATCGGCCGGGCGGTGATCAAGACCTCGGCGGTGGCCCCCGAGCGCCACGTCATCGAGGCGCCGGCCCGGGTGTTCCATGCCCAGGAGGAGCTCCAGGCCGCCTTCAAGGCCGGCGAGCTGACAGGCGACATGGTGGCGGTTCTGCGCTTCCAGGGCCCCAAGGCCAACGGCATGCCGGAGCTGCACAAGCTGATGCCGCCCTTGGGCGTGCTGCAGGATCGCGGGCTGAAGGTGGCCCTCGTTACCGACGGGCGGCTGTCGGGGGCGTCGGGCAAGGTGCCCTCGGCCATCCATGTGACGCCGGAAGCGGTGGACGGCGGCGCCATCGCCAAGGTGCGCGACGGCGACCTCATCCGCGTGGACGCGGTGGCCGGCACCCTCGAGGTTCTGGTCCCGGCCGCCGAATGGGCCGCCCGCCCGGCGGTGACCGTGGACCTCAGCGCTTCCCACTCCGGCGTCGGCCGCGAGCTCTTCGCCCCCTTCCGAAACGCCGTCGGCCAGGCCGAAAAGGGCGCAAGCATTTTCGCCTTCGCGTGAGGCGATGTGGTCAGGCCGGCTCGGCGCCGTTGGCGGCGAGCACCGCTCCGGCAAGATAGAGCGAGCCGGAGATCAGCACTCGCGGCGGCGGCACCTGCGAGGTGCGGGTGATGCTGTCGAGGGCGCTGCCCACGTCGCGGGCGACCCGCGCCGACATGCCGAGGCCCATGGCGGCGGCGGCCACGTCCTCGGGCTTGAGGCCGGCATGCTCGCCGGGCACCGGCACGGCGATGGCCTCCCTCACCAGCCCGGCGAAGGGCGTGAGGAAGCCGGTGACATCCTTGGTGCCCAGCATGCCGAGGATGAGCACGAGGGGGCGCGAATAGCGCTCCTCAAGCTCGCACAAAGCATGGGCGAGGGCGGCACCGCCGGCGGCATTGTGCCCGCCGTCAAGCCACACCTCCACGCCGGCCGGCGCCCGCGCCACCAGCGGCCCCGAGGGCAGGCGCTGGAGCCGCGCCGGCCAGTCGGCCTGGAGGATGCCGGCCTCATGGGCCGCCGGCAGCTTCACGGCGCGCAGCGTCGCCACCGCAAGGCCGGCATTGTCGATCTGGTGCGGTCCCACGAGGCGCGGGCGCGGCAGGTCCAGCAAGCCGTCCTCGTCGGCATAGACGAGGCGGCCGGCTTCCTCGCTGACGTTCCACTGCTGGCCGCGCACGAACAAAGGCGCAAGCTTCTTCGCCGCCGCCCGTTCGATGACGGCGAGCGCCTCCGGCACCTGCGAGCCGACCACCACCGGCCGGCGCGGCTTGATGATGCCCGCCTTCTCGCTGGCGATGGCCTCCACCGAGGTGCCAAGGAAGTCCACATGGTCGATGGAGACGGGGGTGATCACGCTCGCCAGCGGCTCGGCCACCAGATTGGTGGCGTCGAGCCGGCCGCCGAGGCCCACCTCCAGCAGCAGCACGTCGGCCGGATGCTCGGCGAACAGCAGGAAGGCCGCCGCCGTGGTGATCTCGAACAGGGTGATGGGCTGGCCGGCATTGGCGGTCTCGGTCCGGTCGAGGGCCTCGGCGAGGGCCGCGTCCGATACCAGCACGCCGCCCCCCGGCGCGCCGAGGCGGATGCGTTCGTTGAAGCGCACCAGATGGGGCGAGGTATAGACGTGCACCCGCTGGCCTGCCGCCTCCAGCATGGCGCGCATGAAGGCGATGGTGGAGCCCTTGCCGTTGGTACCGGCCACATGGATCGTCGGCGGCAGCCGCCGCTCCGGATTGCCGAGGGCGTCCAGCAGCCGTCCCATCCGCGCCAGGGACAGATCGATCTTCTTGGGGTGAAGCGCGGCGAGGCGAGTGAGGATCTCGTCGGTGGCGCGGGCGGGCAGGGGGAAGGGGCGGGGCAGGGCCATGTTCATTCTCGCGCGGGCGCAGCGGCGAAGTGCCGGCGCCCGCTGGCGCGTCCTTGTCAGGCCGCTTCGGGGCGGGGCAGGCGGCCCTTGGGTGGCAGGGCCGGCGCCTTCATGAGCATGCGGCACAGGCGGCCCAGGGTGTCGCGCATCTGGTGGCGATGCACCACCATGTCGAGCATGCCGTGCTCGTGCAGGTATTCGGCGCGCTGGAAGCCGTCGGGCAGCTTCTCGCGGATGGTCTGCTCGATCACGCGCGGGCCGGCGAAGCCGATGAGGGCGCCGGGCTCGGCGATCTGGATGTCGCCCAGCATGGCGTAGGACGCCGTGACCCCGCCCGTGGTGGGGTTGGTGAGCACCACGATGTAGGGCTTCCTGGTCTCGCGCAGTTCCTGGATGGCGGCGGTGGTGCGCGGCATCTGCATGAGGGACAGGATGCCCTCCTGCATGCGCGCGCCGCCCGAGGCCGCGAACATGATGAAGGGCGTGCCCTTTTCGGCGGCGGTCTGGAGCCCCTTCACCACCGCCTCGCCAGCGGCCATGCCCAGCGACCCACCCATGAAGCCGAAATCCTGCACGGCGATGGTCACCGGCAGCTCGGTGAGCATGCCGGTCGCCACCTTCACCGCATCCTGGTAGCCAGTCTTGGTGCGGGCGTCCTTCAGGCGGTCGATGTAACGGCGCTCGTCGCGGAACTTCAGCGGGTCGGTGGCCACCTCCGGCAGCGCCACTTCCTCATAGGCGCCGTCGTCGAACGTGGCTTTCAGCCGCTTCACCGCATCCATGCGCATATGGTAGCCGGATGCGGGGATGACGTAGAGGTTGGCCTCCAGGTCCTTGTGAAACACCATCTGCCCGGTTTCAGGGCACTTCACCCACAGGTTCTCGGGAACCTCGCGGCGTGCCAGGAAATCGCGGATCTTCGGGCGGACGACGTTGGAAATCCAGTTCACGGGCGATCTCCGGAAGGCGGGCGGACAGCCGCGCTGCGGCGCACACCAATATGCTTCCATGTAATGGCAAGCGCGACGCGGCGAAAGTGCGGCAGGACGAAGCCGGGCCGCACATTCGTCTACCCCGGTGCCTCCCTCGCCCGGCTTAAGGGGGCAGGTGCCTCAGCGCTTGATGCTGCGCACCGCCTCGGCCAGTTCGCTCACCAGCGCTTCCACGCCCGGCAGGGTGTTGGCGGTGGCGTTGCCCTCGGCATCGAGGGTGCGGCGCACCACCTCCACCAGGGCGGAGCCCACCACCACCGCGTCGGCACCGGCGGCGATGGCCTTGGCCTGTTCCGGCGTCCGCACGCCGAAGCCCACGGCCACCGGCAGGTCGGTGTGGGACTTGATGCGGGCGACGGCGGCGGCCACCAGATCCGCGTCCGGCGTCGCCGAGCCGGTGATGCCGGTGATGGAGACGTAATAGACGAAGCCCGCCGTGTGCTCGAGCACCGTCGGCAGGCGCTTGTCGTCGGTGGTGGGGGTGGCGAGGCGGATGAAGTCGAGCCCGGCGTTCAGGGCTGGCAGGCAGAGCTCGTCGTCCTCCTCCGGCGGCAGGTCCACCACGATGAGGCCGTCCACCCCCGCCACCTTGGCGTCGGTGAGGAAGCGGTCCACGCCATAGATGTAGATGGGATTGAAATAGCCCATGAGCACCACCGGCGTGGTGGTGTCCTCGGTGCGGAAGACCCGGACCATCTCGATGGTCTTGGCCAGGGTCTGGCCGCCCTTGAGCGCGCGCAGGCCCGCCGCCTGGATGGCCGGGCCGTCGGCCATGGGATCGGTGAAGGGAATGCCCAGCTCGATCACGTCCGCGCCGGCGCCGGGCAGCGCCTTGAGGATGGCGAGGGAGGTCTCCCCGTCCGGATCGCCCGCCGTGACGAAGGTGACGAGGCCGGGGCGGCCTTCCTCTTTCAGCGCGGCGAAGCGGGTGGAGATGCGCGTGGTCATGGGCCTGCCTGGATGCAAGGAAAGAGGAGGGCGCGGGAGAAAGCTCCCCGGGACACGGGGCTGGCCCGTGTGGCGCTTGAGCGTACCCACTCAGCCTCGGTCGATGACCGAGGCTGATGGTCTTATTTGTGGCCGGTGATGGCGCAGGTGGCGCGGTTCGCCGACGTGCCACCGAGCAGGCGCACCTGGTCGGTTCCCGTCACTCCGGGCACGATGGAGAACAGGGTGGTGGACGACTTGCCCAGCGCCCGGTTGCCGGCGAAGAACTCGCAGGCGACATAGGTTTCCGAGATGGGCGCCGTGGTGCCGTTCTTCACCGAGACGGAGATGAAGGCGCCCGCCGGGTCGGTGACGACCTTGCCGGTGGTCAGCTGGAGCGCGGCCGAAGACTGGGCAGAAGACTGGGCCGATGCCGGGGCGGCAACGCCCGCGACACAGGCGGCAACGCCAAACGCAAGAACCGCGGAGAACGACTTCATGGCTAAGCCCCCAGGCTGGTGCCGAGAATTTCCGCCACCTGGGGCACGTCCTTGTCCCCGCGGCCGGACAGGTTGACCACCATCAGGTGATCCTTCGGCAGCTTGGGTGCCAGCTCCACCACCTTGGCGATGGCATGTGCGGATTCCAGTGCCGGGATGATGCCCTCGAGCCGGGTGAGCAGCTGGAAGGCGTCCAGCGCCTCCTGGTCGGTGCAGGAGAGGTAGGTCACACGGCCCACGTCGTTGAGCCAGGAATGCTCCGGCCCGATGCCGGGATAATCGAGGCCGGCCGAGATGGAATGGGCCTCGGTGATCTGGCCGTCGCCGTCCATGAGCAGGTAGGTGCGGTTGCCGTGCAGCACCCCCGGCCGCCCGCCGGCGATGGAGGCGGCATGCTCGTGGGTGTCGAGGCCGCGACCCGCCGCCTCCACCCCGTAGATCGCCACGGTGGGATCGTCGAGGAAGGGATGGAACAGGCCCATGGCATTGGAGCCACCACCCACGCAGGCGATCAGGCTGTCGGGCAGGCGGCCTTCCATCTCCTGCATCTGCTCGCGCGTCTCGCGGCCGATGATGGACTGGAAGTCGCGCACCATGGCCGGATAGGGGTGGGGACCGGCCACCGTGCCGATGCAGTAGAAGGTGTCGTGCACGTTGGTGACCCAGTCGCGCAGCGCCTCGTTCATGGCGTCCTTCAGGGTGCGCGAGCCGGACTGCACGGCGACCACCTCGGCGCCCAGCATCTTCATGCGGAACACGTTGGGGGCCTGCCGCTCCACGTCCACGGCGCCCATGTAGACCACGCACTTCAGGCCGAAGCGGGCGCACATGGTGGCGGTGGCGACGCCATGCTGGCCGGCGCCGGTCTCGGCGATGATCCGCTCCTTGCCCATGCGGCGGGCGAGCAGGATCTGGCCGAGCACGTTGTTCACCTTGTGGGAGCCGGTGTGGTTCAGCTCCTCGCGCTTCAGATAGACCTTGGCGCCGCCCAGATGCTCGGTGAGGCGCTCGGCGAAATAGAGCGGGGAGGGGCGGCCCACATAATGGGTGAGATAGCCCGCCATCTCGGCGTGATAGGCCGGGTCCGCCTTCGCCGCCTCGTAGGCCTGCTCCAGCTCCAGGATCAGCGGCATCAGGGTCTCGGCGACGAAGCGCCCGCCATGGATGCCGAAGTGACCCCGGAAATCGGGGCCGGTGCGATAGGAATTGAGAGCGGTCACGACGCGCGCACTTTCGATGAGAGATCTTCAGGCCCCGGCGCCGTTGTCGCGCGGGTCGGTTCAGCTTCGGCCGGCTGGTCGGGCAGGTGGCCTTCCGGGAGGCGGGCCTCGACGCGCCGGACCGCCGCGACGAAGGCGCGGATCTTGTCCGGTGACTTCACGCCGGGGGCATCTTCCACGCCAGACGATACGTCCACCCCGTCCATCCGGACCTCGGAAAGGGCCTGCGACACATTGTCGACAGTGAGGCCACCGGAAAGCATGAGCGGGCGGCCGGCGTCAAGGCCGGCGACCAGCCGCCAGTCGAAGGGCCGTCCGTTGCCGCCGGGGAGCAGGGCGCCGGGATCGGGCTTGGCGTCGAACAGGATCAGGTCGGCCACGGCGGCGTAAGCCGGCAGCGGGGCGAGGTCTTCCCGCCGGCCCACCGGCAGCGCCTTCATGACCGGCAGGCCGAAGGCGGCGCGGATGGCGGCGACGCGCTCGGGCGTCTCGTGGCCGTGCAACTGGAGGAGATCGGGGGAGAAGGCGGCCACAACCTGAGCCAAAAGGGCGTCGTCGGGATCCACCAGCAGCGCCACCTTGCGCGCCCGCCCCTCGACCCGGGCGACGAGGCCCGGGGCCTCGGCGAGGGTGAGGTGGCGGGGGCTTTTGGGAAAATGGACGAAGCCCACCAGGTCGGCGCCCGCGTCCAGCGCCGCGTCGAGGGCGTCTGCGGTCGTGATGCCGCAGATCTTCACGTCGAGGTGCCGCGCGCCGCGGGTCCCGGTTTGGCGGGCCCCTGCGTCGCGGTTCCTTGCGTCCTTTGCCATCGTCTCAGCCTTGCGTGCGCCGTTCCGGGTCGAGGTCCGGACCCCGGCGCATTGCGATCACGTCTCCACGTGGGTGAACTGGCCGGCCTTGCGGAAGCGCCAGAGATAGGTGGGCAGCACGGTCGCGAGCGCGGTGGGGGTGATATCGAGGCCGGCGAAGGTGCGTCCTTCCGCCTTGGCGGCGTCGGAGACCACATTGTCCGAGCGCAGCATGGCCACCTGATCGGTGGTGAGCGGCGCGCCGGGCGCCCATTGGGTGAGACGGGCCATCAGGTTGGCCATGCCGAACGGCAGGTCCACGAGCAGGCGCTTGTGGCCGATCTCGCGCAGCACCAGCTCCATCAGCTCGCGGAAGGTGCGCACCTGCGGCCCGCCCAGTTCGTAGGTGGTGCCGGCCTTGGCCTTGCCGTCCACCGCCTTGAGGATGGCGGCGGCCACGTCGCCCACGAACACGGGCTGGAAGCGGGTCGTCCCGCCGCCAATCAGCGGCAGCACCGGGGAGAGGCGCGCCATGGCAGCGAAGCGGTTGAAGAAGTCGTCCTCGGGTCCGAACAGCAGGGAGGGACGGAAAATGATGGCATCGGCCGCTGCGGCACGCACGGCAGCCTCGCCCTCGGCCTTGGTGCGGCCGTAGCCGGAGGGGGAGTTGGCATCGGCGCCGATGGCGGAGACGTGCACCAGCGGCGCGCCTTCCCGGGCCGTGGCCTGGGCGATGGCGCGGGCGCCGAAGGCATGGA
Organism: Xanthobacter autotrophicus Py2; assembly: GCA_000017645.1. Taxonomy (NCBI): domain Bacteria; kingdom Pseudomonadati; phylum Pseudomonadota; class Alphaproteobacteria; order Hyphomicrobiales; family Xanthobacteraceae; genus Xanthobacter; species Xanthobacter versatilis. The sequence goes on along the minus strand of CP000781.1, from coordinate 1,904,046 downwards.
CCGCATCGAAGCTCTGGCGGCCGGACTGGGACAGCACGCCCACGAGGTTCACCACCGCCTCGGCGCCGTCCACGGCGCGGGCGACGCTCTCGGGATAGCGCACGTTGGCCTGGCTGACCTGGATCTGGCCGACGAAGCCGAGCGGCTGGAGGAAGCCCGCGAGTTCCGGCCGTCGCACCGCCACGCGCACGCGGTAGCCGCGCATGGCCAGCGCCCGCACCACATGCCGCCCGAGGAAGCCCGAGCCGCCGAACACGGTCACAAGGCTGTCGCTCACAGGACGATCGGTCACCGTCACATCGCTCATGCCGAACCCCCGCTCGCCGGCATTCCGCCGGTCCCCTGTGGTGGTGGATCTGCCGGGGACGCTTTTGCGGCCCCGGCACGTTCCTATATAGAGTGCGTCGAGCACATACGCGATGCAGGACCCCTCCGTAAAGGCGCCGCGATGCCGCCCTTGGGTGAGCCCGCGTGCACTGAAGAGTTGACGCGGGCGCGCTGCGACACTATAAGCCCGGCACTTCGCTGGCGGTCCTGCCGCCGGCTTGTCCACCCATTCATGCGCGACGCGGAGGGGCCATACGGGCCGCAAAGCCGGGCGCGAACCAGCAAGGACGGCCGATGGCCAATACGCCTTCCGCCAAGAAAGCGGTGCGCAAGATCGAGCGCCGCACCGAAGTGAACCGGTCTCGCCGCTCCCGCGTGCGCACCTACCTGCGCAAGCTCGAGGATGCGCTCACGGCCGGTGACGCCACCGCCGCCACCGCGGCGTTCCAGGCGGCGGAGCCTGAGATCATGCGCGCCGTCACCAAGGGCGTGCTGCACAAGAACACTGCGTCCCGCAAGGTCTCGCGCCTTGCCGCTCGCGTGAAGAAGCTCAGCGCTGCTTGATTTAGATCAATCAAGAATGCTGTCTTAACTTTAAAGGCCCGGCATTGCCGGGCCTTTTTGCTTGGCACAATCAAAATGTGGCAGGTAGCGGGCTGCTCGACCCTGGAGCGGCGATAGTCCCGATTCTCTCCAATCGTCAAGTCCTGCTTTCCGGCCGCTTGTGGAGGGGGCATGGGGCCGCCCTTCGACCGATCAGAAAAACGACATCCGGGTGAAAGGCTTAAAGGCTAAAGGTCGGAAGACGCCAAAGCGGACCCATTTCAGGGGTAGGAAAACACCTCGCCGCGCGGCGTTATTTCGCGTCCGCCGGCCGTCGCGTCCGCTCGGAATCTCACTGTCGCGACAGAGGTTTGCCGGCTGATATCGAGAACCGGTGCGGGTTGGTGACGTCCTGGCTTGTGCCCGTTATCCCATGGGGCAGGGGAAAGGCGTTGCACCCCCAAGAGGGGCTGTGTATGTTCAATCTCACTCCGGGAGCGACACCGGGGTTCACCGACAGAATGAAGTTTTCACGGCTCTTCGTGCATGAGGAGGGGATGGCTGTGCTTGTATTCTTTCACCGCCCTCCCTTTGGTTGCTGTGCTGTGAATGTGTGTATCCTTCGTTCCGTCGAGCTATGCTAAGAGCGATTGTCTGGTCCCAGCTCTGAGCACGTTTGTTGTTGATCAGCACGGCCGCGTTGCGGTCGAAGCGGATCACCGAGCCGTCGACGCGACGAATGTCCTTGGCGGTGCGAACCACCACGGCCTTCATCACGTCGCCCTTCTTCACGCGGCCGCGCGGGATAGCTTCCTTGACCGACACCACGATGATGTCGCCCACGTGGGCATACTTCCGCTTGGAACCGCCAAGTACCTTGATGCACATGACGCGACGCGCACCGGAATTGTCCGCCACGTCGAGATTGGTCTGCATCTGGATCATGACGCACCTGTTCTCGTCATCCGGCGCCGCCGGCGCGCCGGCATTGCCTTAACCCTTGTTTACCGTGGCCGCTCATCGGAACACGGTGCTGCCGCGGTGCGGTCTCCACTCGGCTCTTATCGAGACGACGGACCCGGCACCGGAGCCTTCTCCGTCCGGACGATCCATCCGGACGGAAAATCTTCTATCAGACCTCGGCGCGCTTTTCGCCCTGGATCACGATCCAGTTCTTGAGCTTGGAGATCGGCCGGTGCTCCTCGATCCACACCGTATCTCCCACCTTCCAGGCGTTAGCCTCGTCGTGGGCGTGATACTTCTTGGACCGGCGCACGGTCTTCTTCAGCAGCGGGTGAGTGAAGCGGCGCTCCACCCGGACCACCACGGTCTTGTCAGTCTTGTCGCTCACCACGACGCCCTGGAGCACGCGCTTCGGCATCGCTTCCTCACTTCGCCTTCTGCACCGGCGCACCGGTACGCTTGTCGGTCTGCACGGTCTTGATCCGCGCGATGTCGCGGCGGATCTGCTTGGACCGCGCGGTGTTCTCCAGCTGACCCGTCGCCTTCTGGAAGCGCAGGTTGAACTGTTCCTTCTTCAGCTTCAGCAGCTCATCGGCGAGCTGATCGGGGCTGAGGGCCCGAACGTCCTCGGCTTTCATGAGCCTCTCCTCACTCGGCGATGCGCTGGATGAAGCGCGTCTTGATGGGCAGCTTGGCCGCAGCGAGGGTCAGCGCCTCGCGGGCGGTCTCAACGCTCACGCCGTCGATCTCGAACATGATGCGGCCGGGCTTGATGCGGGCCGCCCAATACTCGGGCGCTCCCTTGCCCTTGCCCATGCGCACTTCCGTGGGCTTGGCAGAGACCGGCACGTCCGGGAACACGCGGATCCACACGCGACCGGCACGCTTCATGTGACGGGTGAGCGCGCGGCGGGCCGCCTCGATCTGGCGGGCGGTGACACGCTCCGGCTCGACGGCCTTGAGGCCGAACTCGCCGAAGTTCAGTTCCGTGCCGCCCTTGGCGACGCCGTGGATGCGTCCCTTGAACTGCTTGCGGAACTTGGTGCGCTTGGGTTGCAGCATGGCTTAAACGCCTTCTCTCTCGGCAGCCGTTCAGGCGCGGTGGCCGCGATCGCGGTCGCCGCGATCGCCACGCTCGCGGTCGCCGCGCTCACGCCGCTGGGGACGCGAGGAGGGACCGGCTTCCTGCTCGGCCTGGCGCTTGTCCTGCGCCATGGGATCGTGCTCGAGGATCTCGCCCTTGAAGACCCACACCTTGACACCGCAGGTGCCGTAGGTGGTGAAGGCCGTGGCGGTGCCGTAGTCCACGTCCGCACGCAGGGTGTGCAGCGGCACGCGACCTTCGCGGTACCATTCAAGGCGCGCGATCTCAGCGCCGCCGAGGCGGCCCGAGCAATTGATGCGGATGCCTTCGGCACCGAGACGCATGGCAGACTGCACCGCGCGCTTCATGGCCCGGCGGAACGCCACGCGGCGCTCGAGCTGCTGGGCGATGGATTCGGCGACGAGACGGGCGTCGATCTCGGGCTTGCGGATCTCGACGATGTTGATGAAGACCTCCGAGGAGGTCATCTCCGACACCTTCTTGCGCAGCTTGTCGATGTCCGCGCCCTTCTTGCCGATGACCACACCGGGACGACCGGAGTAGATGGTCACGCGGCACTTCTTGTGCGGACGCTCGATCACCACCTTGGACACAGCCGCCTGCTTGAGCTGCTTGAACAGCATCTCGCGGATCTTGATGTCCTCGTGGAGCAGCTTGCCGTATTCGCCCTTGTTGGCGAACCAGCGGCTGTCCCACGTGCGGTTGATGCCGAGCCGGAGCCCGACCGGATTGACCTTCTGACCCATCAGGCCCGCTCCTCGACTTCCCGCACCACAATGGTGATGTGGGAGAAGGGCTTCTCGATGCGCGAGGCGCGACCGCGCGCCCGCGGCGAGAACCGCTTCATCACCAGACCCTTGCCCACGTGCGCCTCGGCGACGACCAGGTCGTCGACATCGAGCTCGTGGTTGTTCTCGGCGTTGGCGATCGCGCTCTCAAGGCACTTCCGCACGTCGCGGGCGATCCGCTTGTGGGAGAACTCGAGATCGGCGAGGGCCGTGGCCACCTTCTTGCCGCGGATCAGGCCCGCGACCAGGTTGAGCTTCTGGGGGGAGATGCGCAGATTGCGCAGCACCGCCTTGGCTTCGTTGTCCGCGAGCGCGCGGGGCTTTGCCTGCTTACCCATGACCGATCACCGCCGCTTCGACTTCTTGTCGGCCGCGTGTCCGTAGTAGGTACGGGTCGGCGCGAACTCGCCGAACTTGTGGCCGATCATTTCCTCGGAGACGTTCACGGGCACATGCTTGTGACCGTTGTAGACGCCGAAGGTTAAGCCCACGAATTGGGGCAGGATGGTGGAGCGCCGGCTCCAGATCTTGATAACGTCGCGGCGACCCGAGCCAGAAGCGGCTTCCGCCTTCTTCAGGAGGTAGCCGTCGACGAACGGGCCCTTCCAAACAGACCGTGTCATGTGTCAGGCCCTCACTTCTTCCGCTTGTGGCGGCTGGACACGATGAACTTGTCCGTCGCCTTGTTGTTGCGGGTCTTCTTGCCCTTGGTGGGGAAGCCCCAGGGGGTGACCGGGTTACGGCCACCGGAGGTGCGGCCTTCGCCGCCGCCGTGCGGATGGTCGACCGGGTTCATGGTCACGCCGCGGTTATGCGGCTTGCGACCCAGCCACCGGTTACGCCCGGCCTTGCCGAGCGAGATGTTCATGTGGTCGGGGTTGGAGACCGCGCCCACGGTGGCGTAGCACGCCCCGAGAACGAGGCGCTGCTCACCCGAATTCAGGCGAACGATCACATAGCCCTGATCGCGGCCGACGATCTGCGCGTAGGTGCCGGCGGACCGGGCGATCTGGCCGCCCTTGCCCACCTTCAGCTCCACGTTGTGGACGATGGTGCCCACCGGCAGCGAGGACAGCGGACCGGCATTGCCCGGCTTCACGTCAACCTGCTCGCCGGCGATCACCTGGTCGCCGACCGCGAGGCGCTGCGGCGCCAGGATGTAGGCCAGGTCGCCGTCCTCATACTTGATGAGGGCGATGAAGGCCGAGCGGTTCGGATCATATTCGATCCGATCCACCACCGCCGGGACGCCGCGCTTGGTGCGCTTGAAATCCACCAGGCGATAGGTCTGCTTGTGACCACCGCCGCGGAAGCGGACGGTGATGCGGCCGTTATTGTTGCGGCCGCCCGAGGAGCTCTTGCCCTCGGTCAGCGTCTTCACCGGCTTGCCCTTGTAGAGGCCGGAGCGGTCCACGATCACGAGCTGGCGAAGGCTCGGCGTGACCGGCTTGAAATGCTTCAGCGCCATGGTCTTGTCCCGTTCCCCTCAGCTCTCAGAGGCCCGTGGTGATGTCGATCTTCTGGCCCTCTTCGAGGGTCACGACCGCTTTCTTGACGTCGCTCTGGACGCCCTTGCGGCCCTTGAAGATCTTCACCTTGCCCTTGCGGACCAGCGTATTCACGCTCTTCACCTTCACGTCGAACAGCTTTTCCACGGCCTCCTTGATGGCAGGCTTGGTGGCAGTCTTGGCGACGTTGAAGACAACCTTGTTGTGCTCGCTCGCCGCCGTCGCCTTCTCGGTGATGACGGGGGAACGGATCACGTCGTAATGACGCGGCTCGATGGTGCGTTGCGGGCTCATTTGAAGCGCGCCTCCAGCGCGTCCACGGCGGCCTTGGTCAGGACCAGGGTGTCGCGGCGCAGGATGTCATAGACGTTGATGCCCTGGATCGGGAGCACGTCCACATAGGGCAGGTTGCGCGCCGCGAGCGCCACATTCTGCTCCACCTGGGCACCGTCCACGATCAGGACCGATTCGAGACCCAGCTTGGCGAAGTGCTCCTTGAGCGCCTTCGTCTTGGGATCGTCAAGGGAGACCTTGTCGAGCACGATGATCTGCGCCGCCTTGGCCTTCGAAGACAGGGCATGCTTCAGGGCGAGCGCGCGCACCTTCTTCGGCAGGTCGATGGCGTGGGAGCGCACGACCGGACCGAAGGCACGACCACCGCCGCGGAACTGCGGAGCGGAGGCGGCGCCGTGACGGGCGTTGCCGGTGCCCTTCTGCTTGTACATCTTCTTGGACGTGCGGTTGATCTCCGAACGGCCCTTGGTGCGGTGGGTGCCGGCCTGACGGCGCGACAGCTGCCAGGTCACGCACCGGTGCAGGATGTCCGCCCGCGGCTCGAGACCGAAGATCTCGTCCGACAGGGTCACGGAACCGGCCTCGATGCCGTCGAGCGTCTTGACGGTGATTTCCATCACGCGCCCTCCTCATTGACGGCTTCGGCGGCGGGAGCCGCTTCGGACCCGTTCAGCTTGAACGCGCCGGGCTTGGGAGCCTCGGCAGGCAGCTTCTTCTTCACCGCGTCGCGCACGGTGATCCAGCCGCCCGCATGGCCGGGAACGGCGCCTTCGACGGCGATGAGGCCGCGCTCGACGTCGGTCATGACGACCTTGAGGTTCTGGGTGGTGACGGTGACGTCACCCATGTGGCCAGGCATCTTCTTGTTCTTGAAGGTCTTGCCCGGGTCCTGACGGCCGCCGGTCGAACCGATCGAACGATGCGAGATGGACACGCCGTGGGTGGCGCGAAGACCACCGAAATTGTGGCGCTTCATGCCGCCGGCAAAGCCCTTGCCGATGGTGGTGCCGGTGACGTCCACGTACTGGCCCACGACGAAGTGGTCAGCCGTGATCTCGGCGCCGACCGGGATCAGCGCCTCTTCCGGCACGCGGAACTCGGCGAGCTTGTGCTTGGGCTCAACCTGGGCAACCGCGAAGTGGCCGCGCTCGGCGCGGGTCACATTCTTGGGCTTGCGACGGCCAGCGCCAAGCTGGACCGCGACATAACCGTTCTTGTCGAGCGTACGGTGGGCAACCACCTGGCAGCTCTCAACTTTCAGCACAGTGACCGGCACGTGCTCACCGGCATCGGTGAAGATGCGGGTCATGCCGACCTTCTGGGCGATGACGCCTGACCGCATGGTCGTGTCTCCTCGCCTCACTTCAGAGCTTGATTTCGACGTCGACGCCAGCGGCGAGGTCGAGCTTCATCAGCGCGTCCACGGTCTGGGGAGTCGGATCGACGATATCGAGCAACCGCTTGTGAGTACGCATCTCAAACTGCTCGCGCGACTTCTTGTCGATGTGCGGAGAGCGATTGACGGTGAACTTCTCGATCCGCGTCGGCAGCGGAATCGGGCCGCGCACCTGCGCACCCGTGCGCTTGGCCGTGGCGACGATCTCGCGCGTCGACGCATCGAGGATGCGGTGATCGAACGCCTTCAGGCGAATTCGAATGTTCTGGCCGTTCATGGCTCAAAGGCTCCGGGGAATGAAGGACGCGCGCGTTCCGCGGCGCGTCCCCGTTTTTCTTGTCAGATCACTCGATGATGGAGGCGACGACGCCGGCGCCCACCGTGCGGCCACCCTCGCGGATGGCGAAGCGCAGCTTCTCTTCCATGGCGATCGGAACGATCAGCGCCACGTCCATGGACACGTTGTCGCCCGGCATCACCATCTCGGTGCCTTCCGGCAGCGTGCACACGCCGGTCACGTCCGTGGTCCGGAAGTAGAACTGCGGGCGGTAGTTGGTGAAGAACGGGGTGTGACGGCCGCCCTCTTCCTTGGTCAGGATGTAGGCTTCGGCCTTGAACTTGGTGTGTGGCTTCACCGTACCCGGCTTGCACACCACCTGGCCGCGCTCCACGTCCTCACGCTTGGTGCCGCGCACCAGGATGCCGACGTTGTCACCGGCCTGGCCCTGGTCGAGCAGCTTACGGAACATCTCGACGCCGGTGACCGTGGTCTTCTGCGTCGGGCGGATGCCCACGATTTCCACTTCCTCACCGACCTTGATGATGCCGCGCTCCACGCGGCCGGTCACCACCGTGCCGCGGCCCGAGATCGAGAACACGTCCTCGATGGGCATCAGGAACGGCAGGTCCACCGGACGCTCGGGCTGCGGGATGTAGGCGTCGACCGCCTCCATCAGCTTCAGCACCGCGTCGCGGCCGAGCTTCGGATCGCCGTTCTCCAGCGCCACCAGCGCCGAGCCACGGATGATCGGGATGTCGTCGCCGGGGAAGTCGTACTTGGACAGCAGCTCGCGCACTTCCAGCTCGACCAGCTCCAGCAGCTCCTCATCGTCGACCATGTCGCACTTGTTGAGGAACACCACCAGCGCCGGCACGCCGACCTGACGGGCGAGCAGGATGTGCTCGCGGGTCTGCGGCATCGGGCCGTCGGCCGCCGACACCACCAGGATCGCGCCGTCCATCTGCGCCGCGCCGGTGATCATGTTCTTCACATAGTCGGCGTGCCCGGGGCAGTCCACGTGCGCGTAGTGGCGGTTCTGGGTCTCGTATTCCACGTGAGCGGTCGAGATCGTGATGCCGCGCGCCTTCTCTTCCGGCGCCTTGTCGATCTGGTCGTACGCCGTGAACGTCGCGCCGCCCGTCTCCGCAAGGATCTTCGTGATCGCCGCAGTCAGCGACGTCTTGCCATGATCCACGTGACCGATCGTGCCGATGTTGCAGTGCGGCTTCGAGCGGTTGAACTTCTCTTTGGCCATTGGACTCTCCGTTGGGTCTCTCTGGCGAACCTGAAGGGTGAAACTCGTGAAGGCTCAGACCGACGCCATCAGGCGTACTTGGCCTGGACCTCCTGCGCGACGTTCGACGGCACCTGCTCGTAGTGGTCGAACTGCATGGTGAAGGTGGCACGACCCTGACTGAACGAGCGCAGGGTGTTCACGTAGCCGAACATGTTGGCGAGAGGCACCATCGCGTTGACCACGTTGGCGTTGCCGCGCATGTCCTGGCCCTGGATCTGGCCACGGCGGGAGTTGAGGTCGCCGATGACGGAGCCGGTGTAATCCTCCGGCGTCACCACCTCGACCTTCATGATGGGCTCGAGCAGGACCGGGCTGCCCTTCTGGAGGGCCTCACGGAACGCCGCACGAGACGCGATCTCGAACGCCAGGGCGGACGAGTCCACTTCGTGGAAGGCGCCGTCGATGAGCTGCACCTTCACGTCCACCACCGGGAAGCCCGCCAGCACGCCGGCGCCAAGCACGCTCTCGAGGCCCTTCTGGACGCCCGGGATGTACTCCTTCGGCACCGCGCCGCCGACGATGGCGCTCTCGAAGACGAAGCCCTTGCCGACTTCGTTCGGCTCCACGATGAACTTCACCCGCGCGAACTGGCCGGTACCACCGGTCTGCTTCTTGTGGGTGTAGTCCACCTCGTACTTCTTCGTGATGGTCTCGCGATAAGCCACCTGGGGGGCGCCGATGTTGGCGTCCACCTTGTAGGTGCGCTTCAGGATGTCGACCTTGATGTCGAGGTGCAGTTCGCCCATCCCCTTGAGGATGGTCTGGCCGCTCTCGAAATCCGTGGACACACGGAAGGACGGGTCCTCGGCAGCCAGCTTGGAGAGGGCGATGCCCAGCTTCTCCTGGTCGGCCTTGGACTTCGGCTCGATGGCGATCTCGATGACCGGCTCCGGGAATTCCATCTTTTCCAGGATCACGGCCTTGGCGGGATCGCACAGCGTGTCACCCGTGCGCACATCCTTGAGGCCGGCGAGGGCGACGATGTCGCCCGCATAGGCTTCCTTGATGTCTTCCCGGTTGTTGGCGTGCATCAGCAGCATCCGCCCGACGCGCTCACGCTTGTCGCGGGTGGAGTTGAGCAGGCCCATGCCGGTTTCCATCTTGCCGGCGTAGACCCGGCAGAAGGTGATGGTGCCGACGAAGGGATCGTCCATGATCTTGAACGCGAGCACAGAGGTGGGCTCGTCGTCCGAAGGCATGCGGACCGTGTCTTCCTCGGTCTTGAAGTCGATGCCCTTGATGGCGCCGCGATCGATGGGGGACGGCAGGAAGTCCACCACCGCGTCGAGCAGGGGCTGAACGCCCTTGTTCTTGAACGCGGAGCCGCAGAACACGGGGTTGAACTTGCGCCCGATCACCGCCTTGCGGATCAGCGACTTGAGGGTCGCCACATCCGGCTCGACGCCATCGAGGTAAGCGGTCATGGCGTCGTCGTCGAGCTCGACGGCGGCTTCCACCAGCTTGTTGCGGTATTCGGCAGCCTTGTCGGCGAGATCCGCGGGGATCTCCTCGTCATGATACTTGGCGCCGAGGGCTTCATCTTCCCACACCACCGCCTTCATGCGGACGAGGTCGATGACACCCTTGAAGTTGTTCTCGGAACCGATCGGCAGCTGGCAGCACACGGGGTTGCCGGCCACGCGGTCGACGATCATCTCGACGCAGCGGTAAAAGTCGGCGCCGATCTTGTCCATCTTGTTGACGAACACGATGCGCGGCACGTTGTACTTGTCAGCTTGGCGCCACACGGTCTCGGTCTGCGGCTCGACGCCCTGGTTGCCGTCCAGCACGCACACGGCGCCGTCGAGCACGCGGAGCGAGCGCTCCACCTCGATGGTGAAGTCCACGTGCCCGGGGGTGTCGATGATGTTCAGGCGCTTGCCTGCCCAGATCGCAGTCGTCGCGGCCGACGTGATGGTGATGCCGCGTTCCTGTTCCTGGGTCATCCAATCCATGGTGGCGGCGCCATCATGGACTTCACCGATCTTGTGGCTCTTGCCGGTGTAATAGAGGATCCGCTCCGTGGTCGTGGTCTTGCCGGCATCGATGTGCGCCATGATGCCGAAGTTGCGGTAGTCCTCGATCGCGTGAGTACGGGGCATGGAAGTCGTCCTCTCCGATCACCAGCGATAATGCGAGAAGGCGCGGTTGGCTTCCGCCATCCGGTGCGTATCTTCGCGCTTCTTCACGGCAGCGCCGCGATTGTTGGCAGCATCGAGCAGCTCGGCGGAGAGACGCTCCACCATGGTCTTCTCGTTGCGGGCGCGGGCCGAGGCGATGAGCCAGCGGATCGCCAGGGTCTGGCGACGCTCGTTCCGCACTTCGACGGGCACCTGGTAGGTGGCACCACCCACGCGGCGGGAGCGAACTTCCACCGCCGGAGCCACGTTCTCGAGCGCCTGGATGAACACATCCACCGGATCGTGCTTGGCCTTGGTCTCGACCACGTCGAGAGCGCCATAGACGATGCCTTCGGCGACCGACTTCTTGCCATCACGCATCACGGAATTCATGAAGCGGGACAGAGTGGTGGACCCGTACTTGGGATCCGGAATGACTTCGCGGCGCTCGGCCTTGTGACGACGGGACATCGTTCAGTTCCTCAACCTAGCCGGATCACTTGGGCCGCTTCGCGCCGTACTTCGAACGGCGCTGCTTGCGGTTCTTGACGCCCTGGGTGTCCAGCACGCCGCGCAGGATGTGGTAACGCACACCCGGAAGATCCTTCACGCGGCCGCCGCGGATCATCACCACGGAGTGCTCCTGAAGGTTATGGCCTTCACCGGGGATGTAGCCGATCACTTCGTAGCTGTTGGTGAGCCGCACCTTGGCGACCTTACGCAGAGCCGAGTTCGGCTTCTTCGGGGTCGTCGTGTAGACGCGGGTGCAAACGCCGCGCTTCTGGGGGCTCGCCTGCAGCGCCGGCGCCTTGTCGCGCGCCTTCTGCGCTTCGCGCGGCTTACGGATCAGCTGGTTGATCGTCGGCATGTACGCCTTCGCCTCGTCCTGATCTGCGGCCTGGGGCCGCATTCTTCATTCGACGACCTTTTCAGGGGCCGCCACGATTGACCCCTAGGGGCCTCAAATTCCGCTCGCACCAACGAACACGAAAGGCGCCGTCCACGGCCCAAATGGGTGCGGACACGCCTTTCTCGCGACAGAGGATCACAGCGCGCAATTCCCGTGAGGGACGACGCCGCGATCATGCACCTGAAGTTATCGCAGTGCTGTTCCTGGCAGCGTTTCGGCTCTTGGGATCGTCTCGTTCCGGGCTGGGAAGCCTTGGAAGATGAGAAACCGATCACTCAGACGCCGACCGCCTGCCGCGAAGTGGGGTGCTTCTAGCCGCAGAGTCGCTCTGCGTCAAGCCTTCGTTGAGAAATGGACGGAGAGAAACGCCCGATTCAGAAGGCCTCGGGCCGCCATCGGACCGGCCAAAGGGGTCGCGGATGGTGTAGCCGGTCCAATTACGCCTGCCAAGAAGGCAGAATCCGCTGCCGCCCAAAGAAATGGCACCGGCAGGGATGCCATCTTCGACTGCGTCCCGGTCCCCGGTCGCACAGAGCGACGGGGTCCGGGAAACAGATTCGCACCGCGTCGACCAGACGAGATCAGCCGAGCAGGGCGGCGACGCCGTCGCGCTCTTCAAGCAGCTCGTTCAGGGTCTTCTCGAACATGGCCTTGGAGAAGTCGTCCATGGGCAGGCCCTTGACCACTTCATACTCGCCGCCGCTGCACACCGCCGGGACGCCGAACACGATGCCCTCGGGCACGCCATAGGAGCCGTCGGAGGCCACGCCCATGGACACCCACTTGCCGTCGGTGCCGTGGATCCAGTCATGCATGTGGTCCACGGCGGCGTTGGCAGCCGAGGCGGCCGACGACAGGCCACGGGCCTCGATGATGGCGGCGCCGCGCTTGCCCACCTTGGGAAGCAGGGTCTCGCGATACCAGGTCTCGTCGTTGATGAGCTCCGGCAGCGGCTTGCCGTTCGCGGTGGCGAAGCGGTAGTCGGCATACATGGTCGGGGAGTGGTTGCCCCACACCGCCACCTTCTCGATGTCCGCGGTGGCGATGCCGGCCTTGGCCGCGAACTGCGACAGGGCGCGGTTGTGGTCCAGGCGGAGCATGGCGGTGATGTTCTTCGCCGGCAGGTCCGGAGCGCTCTTGGCGGTGATGTAGGCGTTGGTGTTGGCCGGATTGCCCACCACCAGCACCTTCACGTCGCGCTTGGCCACCTCGTTCAGCGCCTTGCCCTGGACCTTGAAGATCTCGGCGTTGGCGGACAGCAGGTCGGCGCGTTCCATGCCCTTAGAGCGCGGACGGGCGCCGACGAGCACCGCAGCGTCGATGTCCTTGAACGCCACCTTGGGATCGTCGGTGATGACCACGCCGGCAAGGTTCGGGAACGCGCAGTCCTCGAGCTCCATCACGACGCCGCCGACGGCGGCCTGCGCCTGCGGCAGGTCCAGAAGCTGGAGGATGACCGGCTGGTCCTTGCCGTACATGTCGCCGTTGGCGATGCGGAAAAGCAGCGAATAGCAAATCTGACCGGCGGCGCCCGTGACAGCGACGCGAACGGCGGGTTTGGTCATGAGAAGAAGCCCTTTGCCTTAGGTCGAGCCCCGAAGGCTCGGGCGCGCAATCTATGCCGCAGCGCGGCGGAAGGAAAGGCGCGAGGCGGAGCCGATTCGGGGCTGGCCGTGGGACCTTGGTCTTAGGCGGTCGGGCGCCGTCCACGTCATTTGCGAGACGATCGGGAGAGATCGACCCGCGCCCGAACCTTCGGGCGCGGCTCAGCGGCGGCGTGCGGCGTGCATCACCCCCCGGCGCCACGCCTCAAGCGCCTACCCCGACAAACGGCCTGTCTCAGGCCCGCGGAAACCGTGCCACCTTCAGGAAAAGCACGAGTTCCTCGAAGTCCTCCTCGCCGACGGCATATTGTGCGTCGATGAGGAGGGGCACGGTGATGGCAACGACACCACCGTCCGCCGCTGCCGCGAGCCGGCAATCGACGGATGGGTCGAAGGGGCCGGGTCCGTCGGCCTTGCAGGTAATCTCGGAAGGCGACACCGCCCGGACATTGTAGAGATCATAGGCGATGAGACTTCTGGGATGGTCGACGTTCGGGTTTTGGCTCGCCCCCCATGTCGCCAATTGAATAATGGCGGTGGTCGCGGTCCTTTGCTCGAGATAGATCCGGATTTTCTCGCCGCTCTTGGCACTGGACCAGACGGTTGCTGTCGGCATCTTTCCCCCCATCCGAGCGGAAAAGCGGGATCGAAAAGCCCCCCTGCCCTGCATATGAGATGAACGCATCCACAGCACTGCCGCGCCCCGCCCGGAACAGGCGTGACAGTGTCCCCAAGCGTGTAGGGAAGCTGAAAACAATCATAGATTGTCATTACAGGCGATACAACTGATAAGACGTGCGGCGCCGGCCTGATCCGCGCGGCAGCGCAGATCGCCATAGCTGCCGTACGGCCCCCTCAGGCCATTGCGGAAGCCAACGCCCCTACCCTCACAGCACGATCACATGGTTGGCCAGCTCGTTGCGGTCGCCAGGCCGAGGCGGCAAGGGACCGGAGAGGAGCTCGCCCGCCTTCTCCACGCCGCAGACCAGCCCGTCCGCCAGGTTGCCCACACGGGCACGGATGGCCACCGCATCGCAGATGTCCTGCCAGGCGCCGTGGCCCAGCGGGGTGTGGACGCCTTCGTCGGCCACGACCTCCACCAGCCGCTCGCGGGCGGCGGCATAGATGAGGATGCCGGTGCGCCCTTCCGTCTGGGGTATGCCATAGGCGAGGAAGGTCTCGATGGCGGCGCTGCGGGCAGCGGCCTTCAGGGCAAGCCGGGGGATCACCCGGTGGACCACGCCCGGCAGCATGAGGAGCGAGGCCAGCGCCACGAACAGCACCGCCTGCACGGCAAGCAGTTCCAGCGCCGGCAGGGGCCACATCAGGGCAACGAACCAGGGCACCACCAGCGCCGCAAGCGAGGCCCACAGCACCGAGAAGAAGGGGTGCTGCACCAGCGGCGCGCGGGCCACCACCACGCGGATTTCGGCCGAGGTCCTGGTTTCGGCGGCAGCGATCGCATCGGCGATGCGCGCCAGCGCCGCGTCCGAAAGGCCGGCGACGCTGGCGTCGGAGGACGGCAGATCCCGTTCGGCGGCGCTCATGGCGTGTTCCCTTCCCTCGGCGGCTCTGCCGCTCGTGCTGAATGGGCAGCCCACCCTTGGCCGGGCCGCCCCACCTTTTTACCACACCCGACGATCCGCCTCACCAATCTCCGGATGCACCGCCGCCACCGGAGGAACCGCCGCCCCCCGACCAGCCTCCGCCGCCGCCCGAACCACCACTGGAGCCGGTGCCCCAGTCCCAGGTGGAGGCGGGACCCGCGGCCCAGCCGCTGCCGCCCCGCCTGCGGGCGGCCGCACCGCCACCTGGCCCGCCGCCGCCCCGCGTCACCCGCCAGATGATGAAGCCCCAAAAGGCGATCATGGCGATGAGGAAGATGAGGTTGTCCACCTCCTCCTCGGTCCAGCCCGACGGCTCCAGCCGCTTGGCGCGGGCACGGGCCTCGTCGGGATCGAGGTTGAGGATCTCGAGGATGGCGTCGGTGCCCTTCACGATGCCGCCGGCCATGTCGCCGGCCTTGAAGGCGGGAACGATGGCATTGCGGATGATGGTGGAAGCCACAGCGTCGGTCAGGATGCCTTCAAGGCCATAGCCCACCTCGATGCGCACCTTGCGCTCGCTGGGGGCGACGAGGAGGAGCACGCCGTTGTTCTTCTTTGCCTGCCCGATCTGCCAGAAGCGGAACAGGCGGTTGGCGTAGTCCTCAACAGAGGTGCCTTGCAGCGATGGAATTGTGGCCACCACCACCTGGTCGGTGGCCTTCGCCTCCTGCGCCGCGAGCCTGGCATCGAGGGCCGCGAGGGTTGCGGCGTCGAGCACGTGGGCGTCGTCCACCACCCGGCCGGTGAGCGTGGGAAAAGTCAGCTCCGCCCGCGCCGGCACCCCGAGAAGGAGCACCAGCGCAAAAAGCACCGGCGCCGGCGATGGGACGAGTTTGGACAGGCGGAGCATGGCCGCCTCCCTCAGCTCAATTGAACTTTACCTTGGGCACCTGCATCTGCTGCTCGGAGATGGTGAAGGTCTCCATGGGCCGGTAGCTGCGATAGAAGGTTGACGCCCACAGCAGGCCCGGGAAGGTCTTCAGCTCGGTGTTATAGACCCGCACCGCCTCGATATAGTCGCGCCGCGCGACGGCGATGCGGTTCTCGGTGCCCTCGATCTGCGATTGCAGGGCCAGGAAGTTCTGGTTGGACTTCAGGTCCGGATAGGCTTCCGACACTGCGATCAGCCGACCGAGCGCGCTGGACAGGCCCGCCTGCGCGTCCTGGAACTGCTTGAACTGGGCCGGATCGGTGACGGTGGAGGCATCCACCCGAATCGAGGTGGCCTTGGCCCGCGCCTCGATGACCGATGTCAGCACGTCCTTCTCCTGGGCGGCATAGCCCTTCACCGTTTCCACCAGGTTGGGAATGAGGTCGGAGCGGCGCTGGTACTGGTTCATCACCTCGCTCCAGGCGGCCTTGGCGCGCTCCTCCTCGGTGGGAATCACGTTGATCCCGCAGCCGGCCAGCATCAGCCCGGCGAGTACGGCGAAGAGCGGCGCCCGCAGCCGGGCGAAATGCTGGAGTGCGGTGGACTTGAGCGCGATGATCATGGCGGCCCCTTCCCTGTCTCGGCGCATCGGCACCAGAGCACGCGCCCGGTCAGAATGAACGCAATCTGATCGGATAGCGCGGTCTCGTTCCTTAAGTTCAGAGCGTGATCCGAGCACATTGAGCGAATGTGCTCGGGTCACGCTCCGGGCTCGACTGCAACCCTCGGCAGCCCGCCGCGCTTATAACACGGCAAGGCTCGGGAAAGGTCCCTGGGAGGATCCCTCACTTTGGTCCGAGATATCCCGGCAGGTCCTGCGCCTCGTCGAGGCGCGAGAGCTTCACCGCCAGCTTCTCGGCCAGTTCGATATCGCTCTGCAGCAGCCGCGTGGTCATGAACGAGCGGTAGTAGTTGCCCCACATGAATTCCTGGAATGGCGTATCCAGGTTCGAATAGGCATCGCCGCGGACCCCACGGGCGAGGGTCCGCCACGGATTGTCCGTGAGTTCGCTGATGTGCCCCGGGATCTTGATGCACGGACGCCGGTTGCCGTCCACGTCGATGGGCCAGCACAGGCCCTGCGATTCCATGCGATGCCAGAAGGTCGGCAGATCAAGGTCGGACCAATCCGCGCCGTCCCGGGGCTTGGCCACCAGCACAGTGTCGTGGCCCGCAAGCAGCAGCGCGCGGCACAAATGGTGATGGTCGGTCATGTAGAGGCGCTTCTTCGGCCCAATGACGTAGGGCACCGCCTTTTTCACAAGCAGCGCCCGGAGCGCGCTCTTCGAGAGGCCCGCCATCTGCTGCGCCCGGCGCTTCACCTCGTCCATCCCCAGGTTGAGCTGGGTGGGGTGCAGCGCGTCGATGGCCACTTCCCTGAGGTCGTCCGGATTTGGGCCCGTCATGGATTCACCCTCGCGTTCAAAGCGATCTGGTCTGGAAAGCGAACTGGCGTGGAGAACCGGCCTGCGCTGGACCAGCGGCGGCGCGTGTCCGGCAATCTGCAGCATGGCTGAAAACGCGCGCGGCGGCACCCCGCCGGGGATGCCGCCGCGCCGATGAGCGATGCCGGTGACGATCAGCCGGGCGAGATCATGTTCTCGGGACGCACGACGGCGTCGAACTCCTCGTTGGTCACATAGCCGCCGCCAACGGCCTCCTCGCGCAGGGTGGTGCCATTCTTGTGCGCGGTCTTGGCGATCTTGGCGGCGTTGTCGTAGCCGATCTTCGGAGCCAGCGCGGTGACCAGCATGAGCGAGCGCTCCAGCGCCGACTTGATGTTGTCCTCGCGGGCCTCGATGCCGACGACGCAATTGTCGGTGAAACTCACCGCCGCGTCCGCCATCAGCCGCACCGACTGGAGGAAATTGTAGGCCATCACCGGGTTGTACACGTTCAACTCGAAGTGGCCCTGGCTGCCGGCGAAGGTGAGCGCGGCGTTGTTGCCGAAGATCTGCACGCAGACCTGGGTCAGCGCCTCGCACTGGGTGGGGTTCACCTTGCCCGGCATGATGGACGAGCCGGGCTCGTTCTCCGGCAGCGACAGCTCGCCAAGGCCCGAGCGCGGACCCGAGCCGAGCAGGCGGATGTCGTTGGCGATCTTGAACAGGGAGGCCGCCAGCGTGTTGATGGCACCGTGGGAGAACACCATGGCGTCATGGGCGGCGAGCGCCTCGAACTTGTTGGGCGCCGAGGTGAAGGCGATGCCGGTGATGGCGGCGATCTTCGCCGCGACCTGCTCGGCGAAGCCGACGGGGGCGTTGAGGCCGGTGCCCACCGCGGTGCCGCCCTGGGCCAGCTGCTGGAGGCCCGGCAGGGTCAGTTCCAGGCGGGCGATGCCGTTCTCCACCTGCTGGGCGTAGCCGGAGAATTCCTGGCCCAGCGTCAGCGGCGTGGCGTCCTGGGTGTGGGTGCGGCCGATCTTGATGATGCCGGCCCAGGCCTCGGACTTGGCCTTCAGCGCCGCATGCAGGTGGCGCAGCGCCGGCAGCAGGCGGTGGACGATCTCCTCCGCGCAGGCGATGTGCATGGCGGTGGGGTAGGTGTCGTTGGACGACTGGCTCATGTTGACGTGATCGTTGGGATGCACGGGCTTCTTGGAGCCCTTCTCCCCGCCGAGCAGCTCGATGGCCCGGTTCGAGATCACCTCGTTGGCGTTCATGTTGGACTGGGTGCCCGAGCCGGTCTGCCAGACCACCAGCGGGAAGTGTTCATCGAGCTTGCCGTCGATGACTTCCTGGGCGGCGGCGACAATGGCGTCGGCGATCTTGGGATCGAGGCGGCCGAGGTCGCGGTTTACTTCCGCGGCAGCACGCTTGACGATGCCGAGGGCGCGCACCACCGGGAGCGGCTGCTTTTCCCAGCCGATCTTGAAGTTCCCCAGCGAGCGCTGCGCCTGCGCACCCCAATAACGGTCGGATTGAACTTCGATGGGACCGAACGTGTCGGTCTCGATGCGGGTGCTCATCGCCTTAGCCTTTCCATGGTCTCGCGGGCGGCGGGCTCATAGCACGGCTGGAGGCGTTCGGGGGAGTTAGACATGTAGGCTAAAATAATTCCAAGGCGGTAGCCGGGGGATGTTACCTCTCCAAGAAATCGCCATATCTTTAGCCTGTCCTGGGGTATTAGTATCTCATTGGGCTCGTTGGCCTGACGCGGTGCGCCGGCCGTAGAAGATCACCGGCCGCCGGGTGCGGAGGAAACCGGCGACAAGGTGAGGGAAGAGTTGGGCGACGTGGTCAATCTTCATCGGGCGCGCAAGGCGCGGGTCCGTCAGGCGGCGCAGGCGGCGGCCGATGAGAACCGGATCCGATTCGGACGGACCAAGGCCGAACGCGAAAGGCTGGCAGACGAGCTTGAGCGGCAGCGACGCTACCTTGAGGGCCACGCCCTGACCGAGAGGGAAGAACATGAAAAGCCCCGTGGTTAAGAGATCCATCGTCATCGCCGGCCACAAAACCAGCGTCAGCCTCGAGGACGCCTTCTGGGAGGCCTTGAAGGAAATCGCCGGCGGCCGCCGGCTCACCCTGTCCGACCTCGTGGCGACCATCGACTCCGCCCGCACACAGGGCAACCTGTCGTCCGCCATCCGCCTGTTCGTCCTCGACTACTATCGAGGCGTGGCAACGGCGGCCCGGACCCAGGCCGTGGGAGAACGCATTCCCGCGGCAAGCCCTCCCGTTGCGTAAAGCGCGGCTCGACCTTATCTGCGAACGAGGCTGCCGCGCGTCGCGTTGAAAGGCGACGCGCGGTTTCCTATAACCGCCAGACCCGGCGGGGTGGCTTAACGTGCTGGCTTCCGCCGGCGCTGGGCTGGCCGCCTCGAATGGGTCCGCCTGTCGGATCGGGGGCGTTGCGGCATGCCGCACGGACCCGGCGGAGGCTCGCAGCGACGCGTGTGCCGATGGCGGCACCGCTCACGGGAGACGACGGATGTCGTGGAAGAATCAGAGTGGCGGCCCATGGGGTAATGGGCCGCGGGGTCCCTGGGGTTCGGGACCCTCTTCATCAGGACCGACGCCGCCAGATCTCGAAGACTTGATCCGCCGTAGCCAGGACCGCCTGCGCACCATGATACCGGGCTCCTTCGGGGCCAAGGGCATCATCCTTTTGGTCGCGCTCGTGGTCGCCGGCTGGTTCCTCTCCGGCTTCTATCGCGTGCAGCCCGACGAGCAGGGCGCGGTGCTGCGCTTCGGCAAGTTCGTGGGCGTCACCCAGCCCGGCCTCAACTATCACTGGCCCTACCCGATCGAGACGGTGCTGACCCCCCGGGTCACCTTCGTCAACCGCATCGACATCGGCATGCGCACCGGCGAGGACACCCGGCGCGGCACATCGGTGATGCGTGACGTTCCGGAAGAGAGCCTCATGCTGACCGGTGACGAGAACATCGTCGACGTGGATTTCGCCGTGTTCTGGCGCATCTCGAACGCCGAGCAGTACCTGTTCAACGTCCAGAACCCCGAGGGCACCATCAAGGCCGTGGCCGAGAGCGCCATGCGCGAGGTCATCGGCCGCACCAACATCCAGCCCATCCTCACTGGCGCCCGGCAGAACATCGAGACCGGCGTGCAGGAGCTGATGCAGTCGGTGCTCAACAGCTACAAGGCCGGCGTGGAAATCACGCAGGTGCAGATGCAGAAGGTCGACCCGCCGAGCCAGGTCATCGACGCCTTCCGCGACGTGCAGGCCGCCCGCGCCGACGCCGAGCGCTCCCAGAACGAGGCGCAGACCTACGCCAACCGTGTCCTCCCCGAGGCCCGCGGCGAGGCCTCCCGCATCGAGAACGCCGCCCAGGGCTATCGCGAGCGCACGGTGGTGGAAGCCCGCGGCCAGGCGGCGCGCTTCCTCAAGATCTATGACGAGTACCAGAAGGCCAAGGTGGTGACGCGCGAGCGCATGTATCTCGAGACCATGGAGCGCGTGCTCGGCGGCGTGGACAAGGTGATCGTGGATTCCGCCGGGACCCGACAGGGACCAGGGGGTGTATCCGCCGGCGGGCCGGGAGGCGTCGTGCCCGTGCTGCCGCTCAACGATCTCCTCCGCCGCCAGCCGGCGCCTGTCGCCCAGCCCCAGGGAGCCACGCGATGAGAAACCCGATCCTCGGCGGGGTCGTCGCCATTCTCGGCGTCGTTGCCCTCGTCCTCATCTATTCCGCGGCCTTCATCGTCCAGCAGACCCAGCAGGCGCTGGTGCTGCGGCTCGGCGAGCCGCTGGCCCCCGTGACCACGCCGGGACTGCACTGGAAGGTGCCGTTCATCGACAGCGTGGTCTATATCGACAACCGGATCCTGGACCTGGAAAATCCCTCCCAGGAGGTGATCGCCTCGGACCAGAAGCGGCTGGTGGTGGACGCATTCGCGCGCTACCGCATCACCGCCCCGCTGCGCTTCTTCCAGTCGGTGGGGACGGTGCAGGGCGCCAACTCACGCCTCTCCACGGTGCTGAACTCCGCGCTGCGCCGGGTTCTGGGCGAGAACAGCTTCATCAGCCTGGTGCGTGACGGCCGCGAAGGCCTGATGCACCAGATCGCCGAGCAGGTGAACCGGGAGGCGGCGAACTTCGGCATCACCGTGGTGGATGTGCGCATCCGCCGCGCCGACCTGCCGGAGGCCAACAGCCAGGCGGTGTTCCAGCGCATGCAGACGGAACGCCAGCGCGAGGCCGCCGAGATCCGCGCCCAGGGCAATGAGGCCGCCCAGCGGCTGCGCGCCCGGGCCGATCGCGAGGTAACCATCGTGGTGGCCGAGGCCAACTCGAAGGGCGAGCAGTTGCGCGGCGAGGGCGATGCGGAACGCAACCGCATCTTCGCCGACGCGTTCGGGCGCGATCCGGACTTCTTCTCCTTCTACCGGTCCATGCAGGCCTATGAAGCCAGCATCAAGCCCAGCGACACCCGGATGGTGCTGAGCCCGGATGCGCGCTTCTTCCGCTACTTCCAGGACCCCGTGAGCGCGGTGGCTCCCCCCGCCCCCGCGGCCGGCAACTGAACAAGGGGCCGGGTGCGGCATGAAGGACCTGATCGCCGCGCTCGGCCTCATGCTGGCCATCGAAGGCTTGTGCCTCGCCGCCTTTCCGGGGGCATGGCGCAGGGCCATGGAGGCCATCCTCCACGCCCCCGAGACGCCCATGCGCCTCGCCGGGCTGGGGGTCGGCGCCCTCGGCGTGCTGGTGGTCTTCCTCATCCGGACCTTTTGAGACCCGGGATCTTGGCCCCTGAACTCGGTGTCTGACCGGGGTCGAGACAGCTTCAATCGTGCCTGATCATCCGACCGCCCCGCCCGCCCGTGATACGGTGGGCGGGGCGGTCGCGTTTTGGCCGCATTGCGACCGCACCGATTCCCTCAGAGCAGGCTCCAATCGGCTGCCCTGCGCGCCGGGGTCCCTGCCCCGGTCCTGAATGCGGAGACGACGCCTGCGCCGGGTCAGCTGAACCGGGGTAGAGCCGCCTCCGGTGTAGCCGACGCCGGATCGTGACCGTCCGGGGCTTGCGCCCACGCGGCGGCCGGTTCAGCCTCAAGGAACGACCGCCGCGTCGAGGAGAGACATGCCCCACCCGCTTCGTTCCTCAGCTCCTGCCGCCCGCCTGCCCGCCTTCGTCCTGGCAGCCGCCCTCGCACTCCTCACCGCGACCTTTTCCACCCTCGCCCCGGCTCCGCTGCTGGCGGCGCCCGGCAAGGGGCCGGACACGGTGGCGGACGTGGCCGAGCGGGTCATGGACGCGGTGGTGAACATCTCCACCTCGCAGAACGTGGCTGCCTCGCGCTCGGTGCCCCAGCCGCAGCTGCCGCCGGGCTCGCCGTTCGAGGACTTCTTTGATGAATTCTTCAAGAAGAGGCAGGATGACGGCGGCGAGCAGCGCTCGCGCCGCGTGTCCTCCCTCGGCTCGGGCTTCGTCATCGACCCGTCCGGCCTCATCGTGACCAACAATCACGTGATCGCCGACGCCGACGAGATCTTCGCCAATTTCAACGACGGCTCGAAGCTGAAGGCCGAGCTGATCGGCCGCGACACCAAGACCGACCTCGCCCTGCTGCGTGTGAAGCCCGACAAGCCGCTGGTGGCGGTGAAGTTCGGCGACAGCGAGAAGCTGCGGGTGGGCGACTGGGTGATGGCCATCGGCAACCCGTTCGGCCTCGGCGGCACGCTGACGGTTGGCGTGGTCTCCGCCCGCAACCGCGACATCAATTCCGGCCCCTACGACAATTTCATCCAGACCGACGCCGCCATCAATCGCGGCAATTCCGGCGGCCCGCTGTTCAACATGGACGGCGAGGTGATCGGCATCAACACCGCCATCATCTCGCCCTCGGGCGGCTCCATCGGCATCGGCTTCGCGGTGCCGTCCGCCACCGCCAAGCCGGTGATCGCCCAGCTCGGCGAGTTCAAGGAAGTGCGGCGCGGCTGGATCGGGGTGCGCATCCAGCCGGTCACCGACGACATCGCCGAGAGCCTCGGCCTCGGCAAGCCGCGCGGCGCGCTCATCGGCGTGGTCTCGGAGAACAGCCCGGCGGCGCGGGGCGGCATCAAGGCCGGCGACGTGATCGTGAAGTTCAATGGCCGCGACATCAAGGAGGTGCGCGACCTCACCCGCACCGTGGCCGACGCCATGGCGGACACCGAGGTGGAGGTGGTGGTGGTCCGCAAGGGCAAGGAAGAGACCCTGCACCTCAAGGTCGCCCGCATGCCCGAGGACGATAAGCCGGAGACCCCCAAGCCCGCCGCCGAGTCGCAGAAAGTAGCGCCCAAAAAAGCCCTCGGCATCGAGCTCTCCGCCATGAGCGACGAGCTGCGCAAGCGCTATTCCATCAAGAGCGAGATCAACGGCGTGGTCATCACCGGCGTCGATGCCTCCACCCCTGCCTCGGACAAGGGGCTGAAGGCCGGGCAGGTCATCGTCCAGGTGGGGCAGGAAGCGGTGGCGAGCCCCTCCGACGTGGAGAAGCAGGTGGATGCCCTGCGCAAGCAGGGCAAGCGCTCCGCCCTGCTCCTCGTCTCCGATGGCGAGGGCAAGCAGGAGTTCGTGACGATCCCGCTGAACTGAGCTGACGCGCCGCCGTCATCCCCGGCTGGTCCGGGGCATGACGGCGGCGTAAGGGTACAGGGAGAGCTTATCCCGCCTCAGGCGGTGTGGAACTCGCTCAGCGCATAGCCCTGCATGTAGAGCAAAGCGGTGAGGTCGCCGTAATCGATGCGCACATGGGCGGCAGCCGCCACCGCTGGCTTGGCGTGATAGGCGACGCCGACCCCGGCCTCCTGCAGCATGGCGAGGTCGTTGGCGCCGTCGCCCACCGCCATGGTCTCGGACGGGGCAAGGTGCATGCGGTCGCGCAGTTCCTCGAGGGCGGCGAGCTTGGCATCGCGGCCGAGGATGGGCTCCGCCACCGCGCCGACGAAGCGGTCCTCGTCGATGAGCAGGATGTTGGCCCGGTGCTCGTCGAAGCCGATGCGCTCGGCGATGGCGCTCGTAAACACGGTGAAGCCGCCGGAGACCAGCGCCGTATAGGCGCCGTTGGCCTTCATGGTACCCACCAGCTCGAGCCCGCCGGGGGTGAGGCTGATGCGCTCGCGCAGCACGTCGGCCACCACGCCGGCCGGCAGGCCGCGCAGCAGCGCCACCCGCTCGCGCAGCGCCGGCTCGAAGGCGATCTCCCCGCGCATGGCCCGCTCGGTGATGGCGGCCACATGGGCCTTCACGCCAACGAGATCCGCCAGTTCGTCGATGCATTCCTGCCCGATCATGGTGGAATCCATGTCGGCGAGGAAAAGCTGCTTGCGCCGGGCCGCCTCTAGCTGCACCACCACGTCGATGGGCGCATCCCCGAGGGCGGCGCGGACCGCATCGGCCAGTTCCCGGGCATCGGTGCCCAGCGGCGGGGCGAAATGGATGTCCACGGCCACGTCGGGGGCGAGCACCACGGCCTCCTGCGCTTCGGGCAGCACCGCGCGCGCATCGTGGATTGCCTCCCGGGTCAAAGCCGGGGCAGATGGGTTTGAGATCAGCGTCGCGACATAGGCCATGGCAGTATCGGTACTCGAACAGGGGAATGGGCCGCAGGCGGTGCTCATCGCAGGTCCCACCGCCAGCGGCAAGTCGGCCCTCGCGATGGCGCTCGCCGAGCGACTCACGGGCACCGTGCTCAATGCAGATTCCATGCAAGTCTATGGCGATCTTCGGGTCCTCACGGCGCGGCCGACCGTCGCGGAGGCGGCGCGGGTGCCCCACGGCCTCTATGGCCACGTGGATGCGGACACCGACTATTCCGTGGGCCGCTGGCTCGCGGATGCCACGGCCGCCCTCGCTGCCGCGCGCGAACAGGGGCTTTTGCCCATCTTCGTCGGCGGCACCGGCCTCTATTTCCGCGCGCTGACGCAGGGCCTCGCCGAGATCCCGCCGGTGCCGGAGACAGTGCGGCGCGAGGTTCGCGGCACGGCGGAAGGCCTCGACAGCCTTGCCCTGCATGCCCGCCTTGCAGACATGGACCCGCAGAGCGCCGCCCGGCTCCAGCCCAACGACCGTCAGCGGGTGTTGCGGGCACTGGAGGTAATCACCGCCACCGGCCGCTCGCTTTCAGACTGGCAGAAGGATGCGCCGCGCCCGGTGCTGGATGCCTCCCGCTGCGTGCGTCTCGTGCTGGAGGTGGACCGCGCGGTGCTGCGACAGCGCATCGATGCGCGCTTCGAGGCCATGATGGCTGAGGGGGCGCTGGAGGAGGTTCGCGCCCTGGCCGCGCGCCGGCTCGATCCCTCGCGCACGGTGCTGAAGGCCCATGGCGCCCCGGCCCTCACCCGCCATCTCGCCGGCGAGATGACGCTGGACGACGCCATCGCCGAAGGCCAGAGCGACACCCGCCGTTACGCCAAGCGGCAGGAGACCTTCTTCCGCCACCAGATGGCGGACTGGCCCCGTGCCACACCGGAGGCGGCCTTGGATGCACTGCTCGGCATGATCAGGCCCCACGCGCGCTGAGGCGGCGAAGGGCTCAGCGTCCTTCGGGGAGCGTCCCCTCCCCTTCCGCCAGAAGCTTTTTGAAGCGGGCTTCCTCGTCGGCGGAGAGGCTCTGGGGGGCGACCGCGCGGCGGCGCTTCAGGCCGAAGACCGCGGCGAGCGCACCGAGGGCCAGCACCAGCACCGGCGCCGCCCACAGCAGGGCATTGCGCCAGGACATGACCGGCCGCAGCAGCACGAACTCGCCATAGCGCGCCACCATGAAATCCATCACCTGCCCGTCGCTGTCCCCGGCCTTCAGCCGCTCGCGCACGATGAGGCGCAGGTCCTTGGCGAGCGGGGCATCGGAATCGTCGATGGACTGGTTCTGGCAGACCATGCAGCGTAATTCGGCCGAGATGGCGCGGGCCCGGCTTTCCAGCACCGGATCAGCCAGCACCTCGTCCGGCTGCACAGCGAGGGCAGGCGCCGCGAAGCTGGCGAGGAGGAGCAGGGCGGCGAGGAGGCGGCGCATGCCCATCACTCCGCCGGCACCGGGGCGCGGGGGCGCTTGGTGGCGGGGCGGGGGGCGCCGACGCGCAGGCGCCGGTCGGCCAGCGAGAGCGCGCCGCCCAGCGCCATCACCACCGCCCCGAGCCAGATCAGCGTCACGAACGGCTTGTAGGTGGCGCGCATGGAGATGTGCCCGTCCGGGCTCTCCTCGCCCATGCTCACATAGAGCTGGCTGAGGCCGAAGGTGCGGATGCCGGCCTCGGTGGTGGCCATCTGCCGGGCCGCGAACATGCGGCGCGAGGCCTCGATGGTGCCCTGCGACTCGCCATCCTCGCGGATGGAGAACACCGCCGTGCGGGCGCGGAAGTTGGCGCCGGTGCGGTTTTCCAGCCGGTCGAGGGTGAGGCTGCGGGCACCGATGGTGACGGTGTCGCCAAGCTTCACGGAGGCGATCTTCTCCAGGCTCCAGCCGGTCTCGCACACGATGCCGAGCAGGCACACCCCGACGCCGAAATGGGCGATGGCAGTGCCATAAGCGGAGCGCGGCGTCCCGGCGAGACGCGCCACCGCCACCCGCGCCGTCACCCGCCCGAGGCCCGCGCGCTCGGCGATGTCGGTGAGCGCCCCCAGCATGATGAAGACCGCGAGCCCCACCACCAGCGGCGCCAGCACCGGCCCGCCCGTGGTGGCGGCGGCGATGACCACGGCGGCCACCACCGCAAGGGCGGCGGCCATCATCAGGCGCTGGGCGACGCCCATGAGGTCGCCGCGCTTCCAGGCCAGCAGCGGGCCGAACGGCATGGCGAACACCAGCGGCACCATCAGCCCGCCGAAGGCGAGGTTGAAGTAGGGCGGCCCCACCGTGATCTTGTCCCCGGTCAGCGCTTCCAGCGCCAGCGGGTAGAGGGTGCCCACCAGCACCGCGGCGGTGGCGGCGGTGAGGAACAGATTGTTGAGGACCAGCGCCCCCTCCCGCGAGATGGGCGCGAACAGCCCGCCCTGCTTCAGCTCGGAGGCGCGGAACGCGAACAGGGTCAGCCCGCCGGCGATGAAGAAGGTGAGGATGGCGAGGATGAACACGCCCCGCGCCGGATCGGTGGCGAAGGCGTGCACCGAGGTCAGCACCCCCGAGCGCACCAGGAAGGTGCCCACCAGCGAGAGCGAAAAGGCGAGAATGGCGAGGAGGATGGTCCACACCTTCAGGGCGTCGCGCTTCTCCATCACCACGGCGGAATGCAGCAGCGCGGTTGCCGCGAGCCACGGCATGAGGGAGGCGTTCTCCACCGGGTCCCAGAACCACCAGCCGCCCCAGCCCAGTTCGTAATAGGCCCAGTAGGAGCCCATGGCGATGCCGAGCGTCAGGAAGATCCAGGCGGCGAGCGTCCACGGCCGCACCCAGCGCGCCCAGGCCGCGTCGATCCGCCCCTCGATCAGCGCCGCGATGGCGAAGGCGAAGGAGACGGAGAGCCCCACATAGCCGAGATAGAGCAGCGGCGGGTGGATGGCGAGGCCAGGGTCCTGGAGGATGGGGTTGAGGTCGCGCCCCTCCGCCGGCGCCGGCACCAGGCGCGCGAAGGGGTTGGAGGTGAACAGGATGAACGAGAGGAAGGCCGCCGCCACCGCCCCCTGCACCGCCAGCACCAGCGCCTTCAGCCGATCCGGCAGGTTGGTGCCGAACAGCACCACCAGCGCGCCAAAGAAAGACAGCACGAACACCCACAGGAGCATGGAGCCCTCGTGGTTCCCCCAGGTCGAGGTGATCTTGTAGATCAGCGGCATCTGGGAGTGGGAATTCTCGGCCACGTTCACCACGGTGAAGTCCGAGGTGACATAGAGCTGCACCAGAGCGCCGAAGGCGAAGGAGATGAAGCCGAACAGGGCCAGCGCGATGGGGCCGGCCGAGCCCATCAGCACCGGGTCGTTGCGCCGCGCGCCCCAGGACGGCAGCAGCACCTGCGCCAGCGAGAGGGCGAAGGCGAGGGCGAGGGCGTACTGGCCGATTTCCGCGATCATGGCTCAACTCCCCGGCGCGCGCTGGACCGGCGCGGCGGTGCCGGGAGCCGGGCCGCCTTCCTGCCAGCGGCCCTGCTTCTTCAGGGCGTCGGCCACCTCGCGTGGCATGTATTTCTCGTCATGCTTGGCCAGCACGCTGTCGGCCTTGAAGCTGCCGTCGGGCTGGAGCGCGCCCTCGGCCACCACCCCCTGCCCTTCGCGGAACAGGTCCGGCAGGATGCCGGAATAGGCCACCTTCACCGTGGCGTTGCCATCGGTGACCTTGAAGGTGGTGAGGGTACCGGACTTGACCACGCTGCCCGTCTCCACCAGCCCGCCGAGGCGCAGGCGTGCGCCGGGGGCCACCTGCTGCTGGGCCACTTCCGTGGGCGAGCGGAAGAACACGATGGTGTCGTTGAGCGCGGACAGGATGAGCCCCGCCGCCAGCGCGAGCACGCCAAGTCCTGCTCCGATGAGCACCAGCCGCCGGCCTTTGCGCGTCATCCTTTTTCTCCCGCTCCCGTCCTTGCCGCGAGCTCCTTCTCGGCGGCATCGAGCCGCCCGAGAGCTTCTGCATTGTCCTTGAAGGCTGCACGTGCCTTTTTCAGGGCCTCCGCCGCCTTGTCCTTGTCGCCGAGCACGCCATAGGCCCGCACCAGGCGCAGCCAGCCCTCGATATCGTTGGGCTCGGCGTCCAGCCGCTCGGCGAGGCGGGCCACCATGCCACGAACCATGGCGTTGCGCTCGTCGGACGACATGGAGGCCGCCGCCGCCACATCCGCCGCTGCCGGACCGGGCTGGGCCGGCGCAGCCGCGGCCGCCGAAGCCGTGCCGCCCACCCGGGCGAGGGCCGCCGCCACCACCGGCCGATAGGGCGCATTGGCAGGCGTGCGGGCAAGCAGCTGGCCCCAGATTCGTGCCGCATCCTCGGCGCGGCCATCCTGCTCGGCGGCGAGGCCGAGGAAATAGGCCGAGCGCGGCTCATTGGGGTCGAGGGCCAGCGCATCGGTGAAGGCGCGGGCGGCATCGGCCGTCACCAGGCCGTCGGAGGCGACCACCAACGCTTCGCCCCGCGACGAATGGCGCGCAGCGGAGGGTCCGAGAATGCGGATGGCCTCGGCATAGGCGCGGGCGGCATCCTCCGGCCGTCCCATGCGCAGATAGACCGGCGCCAGGATCTCGTAGCCCGCCCCGTCATTGGGATTCTTCTGGAGATGCTCCTCCACCCGCCGCACCAGGATGGCGACATCGCTGCGATCGGGCGCCGCCGTCAGGCGCTCGGCCAAAGGCGCGCCGGGAAGGCGGGGCGAGCCGAGCAGGCCATAGAGGCTGGCCGCGAACACCGGAATGAACAGCAGGGCGAACACGGCGGCGGCGCGACGGCGCCATGTGGTCTGGCGCGTCACCCGCGCCGGATCCCCGGTCGCAGCCGCCTGCTGGGCGGAATCGGCCGCGAGCATGCGCCGCGCCACCTCGATGCGCGCGGCTTCCGCCTCGGCCTTGGGCAGGCGGCCGGACTTGGCGTCGCGGGCGATCTCGGCGAGCTGGTCGCGATAGACCGCAAGGTCGGCATCATGCGCGGCCCGCGCGGCGCGGACGCGCGACAGGGGCCACAGCACGGCGAGCGCCGCGAGGGCGGTCATGAGCGCAAAGGCTGCGAACAGGGACAGTGAGATCATCACCTCAGAGCCGTTAGCGGGTGAAAGCATGGCTGCATAGGCCACATGCCGTCCCAGCGGCGCGGAGCCGCAGGGGACACTCGGACTCGTGATCGGCCCCGGGGCACGGCAGGCACAATCGACTTCGCACAGCCGATCCGGTACACCAACCTCCACCGCGCCGCATCATGCAGTGCAGCGGAGCAGCATAGGGCGCGCCGGCGCGCGCCGCGGGACCAACGGAGCGTCGGGCATGGGCCTCTTCGACAATATGGTGTCTGGCATCCTGAGCAACATGCTGAGCAAGGCCGGCACCGACGGCGCCGGCAGCCTGCTGGAGACGGTGCTGAATGGCCCCATGGGGCAGATGCTGCCCGGCCTGCTCAACTCGGCCTTCGCCAAGACGCCCTTCGGCAGCCTCGACGGCGTGCTGGAGCAGCTCCAGCAGGCCGGCCTCTCGGATGTAGTGGCGAGCTGGATCTCCAACGGCCCCAACGCGCCGGTCAGCGCCGAGCAGATCACGGCGGCCTTGGGCGCGGACCGGCTGGACGAGGTGGCAACCACCCTCGGCCTCTCGGCGGACCAGCTGCCGGACCTCCTGGCGCAGCACCTGCCCACCATCATCGATCGCCTGAGCCCCGAGGGCGTGCTGAACGTGCCGGGCCGCTGAGTGCGTAGCGCCGACCCCGCGCGCCAGGCTCGTGCGATTTTCGGCGACGCGTTATAGAGTGGGCCCAAGCAACACAGACATGAGCGGCGATGCGCGGGCCCGGGGGCGCCGCCGGAGCCGCTGAACCGAGCCCGAACCGTGACCGAGCGCGAACCGACCGACCCCAAGGCCCGCGACGAGAACGCCCGCGACGACAAGCGCCCCGACGACCTGCGCCCCGATTCGAGGCGTCCCGCCCCGGAGCGCTCCTCGTTCGGCACGCGCCTGCGCGGGCTGATGCTCGATTTCGACGCCCTGCTCGACAGCGGGCTGTTCAGCCTCGGCGCGCGCACCCGCCGGGCGGTTTCCGCCTATGCGGCCTTCACCGAGCGGTTCAACCTCACCGGCGTGTCGCGCTTCGCCGCCGGCATGGCCTCCGAAGGCCTGACCCTGACGCTGGCCGGCGCGCTGGTGATGCTGGCCCTGGCCATCCCGGCCTTCCGCGAAACCTCCGACGACTGGCTCAAGCGCACCGAACTCGCCGTCACCTTCCTCGATCGCTACGGCAATACCATCGGCGAGCGGGGCGTGAAGCAGAACGACACGGTGCCGCTGGAGGACATCCCCGACAACCTCATCAAGGCGACGCTCGCCACCGAGGACCGGCGCTTCTACGAGCACTGGGGCATCGATGTGGCCGGCACGTTCCGCGCCGTGGTCACCAATGCGCGGGCCGGCGGCGTGCGGCAGGGCGGCTCCTCGCTCTCCCAGCAGTTGGCCAAGAACCTGTTCCTGTCCAACGAGCGCACCATCGAGCGCAAGATCAAGGAAGCCTTCCTTGCCATCTGGCTGGAGGCGCGCCTCACCAAGAGCCAGATCCTGAAGCTCTACCTCGACCGCGCCTATCTCGGCGGCGGCGCTTACGGGGTGGATGCGGCGGCGCGCTATTATTTCGGCAAGTCGGTGCGCGAGGTGAACCTCGCCGAGGCCGCCATGATGGCCGGCCTGTTCAAGGCGCCGTCCAAATACGCCCCCCACGTGAACCTGCCCGCCGCCCGTGCCCGCGCCTCCACCGTGCTCGACAATCTGGTGGATGCCGGCTTCATGACCGAGGGCCAGGTGTTCGGCGCCCGCCGCAACCCGGCCACCCCGGTGGACCGTCGCGACGACGACGTGCCGGATTTCTATCTCGATTACGCCTTCGGCGAGGTGAAGAAGCTGGTGGACCAGCTGCCGCCCACGGTGGTGGAGCGCAACTTCATCGTGCGCACCGGCCTCGACCCCAACATCCAGAAGGTGGCGGACGCGGCGCTGGAGACCTCGCTCGCCGAGTTCGGCCGCGATTACAAGGTGAAGCAGGGCGGCATCGTGGTGATGGAGCCCAACGGCACCCTGCGCACCATGGTGGGCGGGCGCGACTATGGCGAAAGCCAGTTCAACCGCGCCACCGATGCCCTGCGCCAGCCCGGCTCCTCCTTCAAGCCCTTCGTCTACACGGTGGCGCTGATGAACGGCTTCAAGCCGTCCACCATCGTGCAGGACGCGCCCATCTGCCTCGGCAACTGGTGCCCGCAGAATTACGGCCGCTCCTACATGGGCTCCATCACCCTGAAGACGGCGCTCCAGCATTCGCTGAACACGGTGGCGGTGCGCCTCGCGGAGAAGTTCGGCCGCAAGAAGATCGTGGATCTCGCCCACCAGATGGGCATCCGCACCCAGCTGCCCATCAGCGCGCCGCTGCCGCTGGGCGCCGCCGAGGTGACCCTGTTCGACATGACCACCGCCTATTCGGTGTTCGCCAACGGCGGCAAGAGCGTCTATCCCCACGCGGTGGTGGAGATGCGCGTCGGCAATGGCGAGGTGGTGTGGCGCTTCGACCGCGACGCGCCCAAGAGCGTGCAGATCATCCCCACCCAGCAGCTCTATGACATCAACGACATGCTGAACAACGTGGTGGAGAACGGCACCGGCCGCCGCGCCCGCCTCGTCAATTCCAAGGTGGCGGGCAAGACCGGCACCACCAATGCCTATCGCGATGCCTGGTTCATGGGCTTCACCGGCAATTACGTGGCCGGGGTGTGGTTCGGCAACGACGACTATGCCGTGATGAACAAGATGACCGGCGGCACCCTGCCCGCCATGACCTGGCAGAAGGTGATGGCCTATGCCCACCAGGGCATCGAGATCAAGCCGATCCCCGGCGTCACCTCGCCGATCCCGAAGCTGGACGAGACACCCGCGCCCATGAACGTGCCGGGCCTCGACACCGAGCGGCCGGTCACCCTCTCCCCGCGCGCGGCCGAACGGCTCGCGGCGCTGGAGCGCATGCTGAAGGAGGCCGAGGTCCGCCTCACCGATGCCACCCCGGCCGCCCCGCCCCAACCCGCCGCCCGTTCCGCCGGCCCTGCAGTTCCGAGTGCGCCCCCCGGTGCGGCCCCGATGCCCGCACCGGTGCAGCGCAACTGAGCACCGGCAGAACGGCGCATCGCGTCCCGGACCAGCGACGGCGCAGCCGGAGCGCCGAGCCGGCATGGCAGAAACTCCTGCGCAGCAGGCAATCGGGATGTCCTGGTGTTCGGATCTGGAAGCGCCTATGGCATAGTCCCTGCGCTGGGCCCCGACTCTCCTTCCACTGCGCTGCGTTGCAGTCGGCTGGGGCACGGACGGCTGATATGGGCCAAAGCCCTCAGGCTTCGTCCGGCCCCTTGGGCATGCGCCAGACGCCATAGCGCCAGAAGCGATACCATCGCGCCTCCGCCGGCAGGCAGCGGGGCACCGGATCGTAGCCATGCCCGCCCCAGGGATTGCAGCGGCAGATGCGGGCGGTGGCCATCACCGAGCCGGCGAGCGCGCCATGGCGCATCACCGCCTCCTCCGCATATTCCGAGCAGGTGGGTAGGTAGCGGCACTGCCGGCCCATGAAGGAGGACAGGGTGTAGCGATAGAACAGGATCGGCAGGCGCAGGGCATGGCGCGGCAGCCGGCCGATGATGGCTCTCAGCCCCGACCGCGCCGCATTGGCGTCCGCCGGTCCGCCCCCTGCCCGTTCGCCGTCCATGTGGTTCCCGTTGTGCTTTCCATCGCCTCAGATTCGCCATCGTGGACGGCGCTGA
The DNA here is from genome assembly GCA_000017645.1 of Xanthobacter autotrophicus Py2. Classification (NCBI taxonomy): domain Bacteria; kingdom Pseudomonadati; phylum Pseudomonadota; class Alphaproteobacteria; order Hyphomicrobiales; family Xanthobacteraceae; genus Xanthobacter; species Xanthobacter versatilis. The sequence goes on along the minus strand of CP000781.1, from coordinate 1,870,520 downwards.
TGGCGTCATCCAATCCCACAAACGTGGCCGGGCCGTGTTGGTCCCGGTGACCGCCACGGTTCCGCTCTGCGGAGGCGAACCCGTGACAAGCGACCCCGCAAACCCCGCAGCCGAACCGGCCGCACCCGCCCCGCCGCTGGCCTTGGTGGTGCGCGCCCTCGCCTTCGCGACGCTGCGCCACACCGACCAGCGCCGCAAGGGCCGGCGCGCCCAGCCCTATGTCAACCATCTGGCGGAGGTCGCCCTTCTGGTGAGCGAGGCCACCGGCGGGCAGGATGCCGCCCTCGTCGCCGCCGCCCTGCTCCATGACGTGGTGGAGGACCAGGACGTGGCCGCCGCCGAGATCGAGGCCACCTTCGGGTCCGAGGTCGCGGGCCTCGTCATGGAGGTCACCGACGACAAGGCCCTTGAGGCCACGGAGCGCAAGCGACTTCAGGTGGCCCACGCCCCCCATCTGTCGGCCCGCGCCAAGGTGCTCAAGCTCGCCGACAAGACCGCGAACCTGCGCTCCATCGCCGAGGATCCGCCCCAGGACTGGAGTCCCGCCCGCGCGCGGGCCTATGTGGAATGGGCCCGCGCCGTGGTGGAAGGCCTTGCCGGCGCCTGCCCGGCGCTGGAGTCCGCCTTCGATCAGGCCGCGGAGGAAGCCATCGCCGCCATCGACACCCGCGCCGCGCACCCGGCCGACTGAGGTCTCAGCCGGTGGCGGAAGCGGCTTCGTCGGCGCGCTGATCCCTGGCGGCCCGCGCGGCCTCGATCTGGTCGATGGCGTCCACCACCGCGTCGAAGGTGAGCATGGTGGACGCATGGCGCGCCTTGTAGTCGCGCACCGGCTCCAGCACCTTCAGTTCATCCCAGCGGCCGTCCGGGTGCGGGCCGTTGTCGCGCAGCATCTTCCACATGGCCTCGCGCACCGCGCGCAGCTCGGCCGTGCTGGCGCCGATCACATGGCGCGCCATCAGCGAGGAGGAGGCCTGCCCAAGGGCGCAGGCGCGCACCTCATGGGCAAAATCGGCCACCCGGTCGCCGTCCAGCACCAGGTCCACGGTCACCGTGGAGCCGCACAGGCGCGAATGGGCCTTGGCGCTCGCCTGCGGCGCGGCAAGCCGGCCGATACGCGGGATATCGGCGGCGAGGGAGAGGATGCGGGCGTTATAGACATCGTTGATCATGGGCAGCTTCCCCCGCCTCGGAGGGCGGGTCGGTTGCGAAGGACGGGCGGCGCGGGCCTGCGACCTGCCGGCTCAGGCTTCTTATATAGCCTCGGGAGCAACGGGTGGAAGAGCGGCCGGAGCACGGAGCGCATATGGCATCGCGACACCTCCACCCGCCGCGCCGCCCTTGCGAAAACGGGCATTCGGCCCCATCATAATTCAAGGTCCGGCTTTTCGGATCTCGGAACAGGATACGGACGGCAAAGCCGCCGCCGGGTAAGCCGGCGGGGCGCGGTTTGAGCGACACCGCGCATGCGTAGCCGACGACCGGTGACACTCCCGCTTCCACGGGCTGGCCCTGATGGGCTCTGCCGGGGGCGGGTCGAACGGAGTTGGGCATGGACGCGGTTGTGAAGTTGTTCAAGGCGCAGGCCGAGAACGAAGAGCGTGAGCGCAAGCTCAAGGCGGAAGCCAAGGCTGCCTCCAAGGCCGCGGCGCGGCCGGACGGTGCGCCCCCGGCGCCAAAAATTCATCCTCCCCTGCCGGATGGCACGCCCCGCCCCTCGCGGCAGGAGGCGGAAGCCGCCGTGCGAACTCTTCTTGCCTATATCGGCGAGGATCCCGCCCGCGAGGGGCTGCTCGACACGCCGAAGCGCGTGGTGAAGGCTTATGACGAGCTGTTCTCCGGCTATGGCGAGGACAGCGAGGAGTTGCTGGAGCGTACCTTCGGCGAGATCGGCACCTTCGACGATTTCGTGCTGGTGCGCGACATTCCCTTCCACTCCCATTGCGAGCACCACATGGTGCCTTTCGTGGGCAAGGCGCACATCGCCTATTTCCCGGTGGAGCGGGTGGTGGGCCTGTCCAAGATCGCGCGGGTGGTGGACATCTTCGCCCGCCGGCTGCAGACGCAGGAGCACCTGACCTCGCAGATCACCACCACTCTCGACGAGGGCCTGCGCCCGCGCGGCGTGGCGGTGATGATCGAGGCCGAGCACATGTGCATGTCCATGCGCGGCATCACCAAGCAGGGCGTCTCCACCCTCACCACCCAGTTCACCGGCGTGTTCCGGGACGACCCGGCCGAGCAGGTGCGCTTCATCACCCTGGTGCGCTCCAAGTCCTGACTGCAGGTTCTGAAGGCGGGTCCTGACCACCGGTCCTGACCGGGCGTACTTGACGTTCAAACTTCATCGGGGCGTTCCTGCCATGCAGGGACGCCCCTTTACTTTCGGCGAGAGACCATGAGTTCCGAAATATCATCCCCCTTCGCCTTCCCCGCCCCCGGCAAGGGCGCGGCGCTGGAGGAGGACACCCTCCTCTCCCCCCGCTTCGACGCCAACGGCCTCATCACCTGCGTCGCGGTGGATGCCGTGACCGGCGAGGTGCTGATGCTCGCCCACATGAACGCGCAGGCCCTCGCCCTCACCATCGAGACCGGAGAGGCGCATTATTTCAGCCGCTCCCGCGGCAAGCTCTGGAAGAAGGGCGAAACCTCCGGCCACACCCAGAAGGTGCGGGAGATGCGCATCGACTGCGACCAGGACGCGGTGGTGATCAAGGTGGAGATGGGCGGCACGGGCGCGGCCTGCCACACCGGCCGGCGGTCCTGCTTCTACCGCACCATACCGCTCGGCGCGGCGCCCTCGGCCGAATTGAAGCTCGCCTTCACCGGTGACGCGCCGCGTTTCGATCCCGCTGCCGTCTACGGCAAGGACGGCCACGGTCACGATCACTGAAACGGTAAAATAGCGCCACGCTTCCGACACCGGAAATTAGTAACCTGCTGCCAAGCTCCGGAGCACGCGCCGATCCTGCCATCGAAAGAGGGCGGGCACCGCGTTCTCCGTCTCGAGGTTCAGGGACGGATTTACCGATCAGCCTGGGTCAGGCTGATCGGACCCGGCTCCAGGAGGCGCGCATGTTCCAGTCCCTCCACTGGCGCTCGACCCCGGCGGTCGCTCCCGAAGCGGCCAGCCCGGAAGCCGTAGCACCGACGCGCGCTGCTCCCGGCTCCCCCCCTTCCCTTCCCAGGACGCCGGGCGGCGCCGACGATGGCGCGCCTCCCGATTTCGACACCCCCGCCCACCGGCCGGTGCGCGACCGGGGCCGCCCCGCCATCGGCATCGCGCTGGGCGGCGGAGCGGCGCGCGGCTTTGCCCATATCGGCGTGTTGAAGGTGCTGCGGCAGGCGGGCATCCACCCCGCCGTGGTGGCCGGCACCTCCATCGGCGCGGTGGTGGGGGGCATCGCCGCCGCCGGAAAGCTCGACGAGCTGGAAGAGTGGGCGATCAGCCTCACCAAGCGCAATGTGCTGGGGCTGCTGGATTTCGCCCTGGGCGGGGCGGGCCTCATCGGGGGCCGGCGGCTGGTGGAGCTGATGCGCCGGAACGTGGGCGAGGTCTCCATCGAGAACCTGCCGGTGGTGTTCGCCGCCATCGCCACCGAGCTTGGCACGGGCCATGAAATCTGGCTCACCCGCGGCGATTTCGTGGAGGCGATCCGTGCCTCCTACGCCCTGCCCGGCATCTTCACCCCGGTGAAGATCGGCGGGCGGTGGCTGATGGACGGGGCGCTGGTCAATCCTGTCCCGGTCTCGGCCGCCCGCGCCATGGGCGCGCGCATGGTCATCGCGGTGAACCTCAATGCCGACGTGTTCGGCCACGGCACGGTCATCCAGGACCATGGCGGCGTGGTGGAGCGGGTGGCCGAGGCGGCGCTGGGAGAGAAGAAGGAAGGCATCGCCGCCATGCTGAGCCCGGAGCGGCTGAAGCGGCAGTTCTTCGCCGGCCACGGCAGCCATGCCAGCGACGGTCCGCGCGGCCTCTCGACCGTGATGATCGACGCCTTCAACATCACCCAGGATCGCATCGCCCGCTCGCGGCTGGCCGGCGATCCCCCCGACATCATGCTCTCGCCCAAGCTCGGGAAAATCGGCCTGTTCGAGTTTCCGCGCGCACGGGAAGCCATCGCCGCCGGGGCCGAGGCGGCGGAGCGCGCGCTCCCCGACATCCAGGATGCCATGGTGGCGCTGGGCGCCTGAGGGGGCGGATCGGCGAGCCATGCGCCGGGCGCGGTGCAAGACAAAACGCCAGCGGCTAAGGTGGCGTACCGTCGATCCACGAAAGCACAGCGATGTTCTACGAGCCCGCCAAGCGCAACCACGGCCTGCCCCACGCGCCGCTGAAGGCCATCGTCGCACCCCGGCCCATCGGCTGGATCTCCTCGCTCACCCCGGAGGGCGTGGCGAATCTCGCGCCCTATTCCTTCTTCAACATGATCAGCGAGACGCCCGCCCTCGTCATGTTCTCCTCGCAGGGCGCCAAGGACAGCCTCGCCAACATCGAGGCCACCGGCGAGTTCGTGTGCAACCTTGCCACCCTCGACCTGGTGGACAAGGTGAACCTCACCTCCGCCCCCGTCGCCCGCAACGTCAGCGAGTTCGACGCGGCAGACATCGCCCGCGCGCCGTCGCGCCTGGTCAAGCCGCCCCGCGTCGCCGCCGCGCCCTGCGCGCTGGAATGCGTGTATGTGGAGACCTTCCGCCCGCGCGGCCGGGACGGGGTGGAAGCCAACGCCTACATGATCATCGGCGAGATCGTCGGGGTTCATATCGACGACGACGCCATCATCGACGGGCGGGTGGACATCGCGGCGCTGAAGGTCATCTCCCGCTGCGGCTATCTCGACTACGCGCCGGTGGATCGCCTGATCGAGCGCGAGCGCCCGCCCGGCGGCGGCATGGACATGAAGGCCCGCACTCCGGTGGCGTGAGGCGCGCGCGGCGACTGAGCGACGCCAACCCCCGGCGCGTCAGCGCACCGGGTCAGCCGGGTCCCGGCGTCGGCGGCCAGTGGGCGGGTTCGCCCTTGCAGGGCATGGCGCGCTCGGTGGGTGCATAGATCAGGATGTCGGGCTTGAAGCGCTCCACCGCCGCCATGTCGAAGCGGCACAGGCGGTGGTGCATCCAGCCGTAGACCGAGGCGCGATACGCCAGCAGGCCCTCCCACAGACCTTGCGTGAAGGAATCGCCGATCACCAGGATGCGCGGCCCCGGATGTCCGGAGGCATAGGCATAGGGCACGAACGGATCGGTCTTGCTGACCTCCGGCATCACGCCAGGAACAGCAACCGGGTTCCGTGGCGCCTGCATGGGCGCCTTGCCAGGGTAGTCGAGGTCGGGCTCGGCGGGCCGGATACCGCTGAGGCGCCCGAGATCACCCACATAGGACGGCACCGGCGGCTCCAGCGCGTCGCCCTCACTCACCTCCAGGTCGGGGCGGCCGGCCGCCGCCATGGCGGCATTGAAGCCGAGCAGCGCGCCGCGCAGGTTCCAGTGGGTGTCATAGCGCCAGTGCACGGGGCCGGTCTTCTTCGCCTCGGCCATGATGGGGCGCATGTCCACGAAGGTGATGCCGGCCTCCTTCATCCGCTGCGCCACCAGGTCGTACTCCGTCGGCGCTTTCTTCAGGCGGCGCGCATAGGCGGGCAGAAGCTCGAAATTGGCGGTGTGACCGTTGGGGGGCACCAGCATCACGAACCGGCCGCCGTGGGCGGTCATGTAGTCGTTCAGCAGCTTGACCATGTCGAACAGCTTGCCGAGCGGCTCGGGCCGCACCAGCTGGCCGATGGACTGCTCCAGCGCCTTGTCCTCGTTGAGGAACAGGGCGCCGTGCTCGCCCTTCAGCACGCGGCTGGTCATGCTGTCGCCCATGGCGCGCACATAGGAGAGATGGGCGGTGAGCACCGCGCCGCGGAAGCCGAACGTGTTGTTGATATAGGGGTCGAGGCGGCGCGCCGCGTCCTCCCACCAGCGTGCTTCCGGTTCCAGCACCGTGGGCGGCGGGCCGGCCACATCGGGCAGCACATGGCCGAGGGTGGGCAAAAGCAGGATGCCCACGAAGATCGCGGCCCACCAGCGGCGGAAGGACATCAGCAGCGGCATGGTCTGTCCTCCTGCAAAAGCATTTTCGAGCGAAGTGGGACCCGGTTCGCGTGAAGAAAATGCGCCAAACGAAAAACTCTAAAAGCGGAAATAGAGGAAGGGCGAATAGGTCGCCGCGCCCACCGAGAGCACGCACAGGGCGAACAGCGCCCACACCACCACCGTATCCACCGTGCCGAACAGGGCAAGGCGCACCCTGGGGCTGAGCGCTCGCGCGCCGGGACGCGGCAGGCCGAACATGGCGAGCGGCCAGGCCAGCACCATGATGGCCATGGTCACGGGCTTCAGCGTCACCTGCAGCTGGGCGGCGAGCGGGCCGACGCCGTTGAGCCCCACCAGCCCCTCGAACAGCTCAATGGCGGCGGGCAGCGTATCGGTGCGGAACCAGACCCAGCCGGACAGCACCACCAGCAGCACATAGGCGTGGGACACGACGCGCGGCGCCCGCTTCAGCGCCGCGCCGAAGCGGGTGCGCTCCAGCACCAGGAAGGTGCCGTGGTGGATGCCCCAGATCACGAAGGTCCAGCTCGCCCCGTGCCACAGGCCGCAGAGCAGGAACACGGTCCACAAATTCACCGCCGTGTGTACATGGCCCGCCCGGTTGCCGCCCAGCGGAATGTACACATAGTCGCGGAACCAGTTGGACAGGCTCATGTGCCAGCGCCGCCAGAAATCGCTGATGGAGCGCGCGCCATAAGGCAGGTTGAAGTTGCGCGGGAACTTCAGCCCCATGGCGACGGCAAGGCCGATGGCCATGTTGGAATAGCCGCCGAAGTCGAAATAGATCTGCAGCGCGTAGGCGGTGAGGCCGAGCCACGCCTCGCCGAGATTGGGGTGGGGCGTGTTGTCGAACACGGCGGCCACCACGGGCGCCACCTCGTCGGCGATCAGCACCTTCCACGACAGGCCGATGATGAAGATGCGCAGGCCCGCCGACACCCGCCCGAGCGTGGTGCGGCGAGTATGGATCCGCCGCTCGATGGTGGAGTAGCGCACGATGGGGCCGGCCACCAGTTGCGGGAACATGGTGATGTAGACCGCGATCTCCTCGAACCGCCCGTTGGCCGCGGCCTTCCGGCGGTACACGTCCACGAGGTAGGAGATGGCGTGGAAGGTGAAGAAGGAGATGCCCAGCGGCAGCGCCGGATGCACCACCGGCAGCGCGACCCCGAGGGGTTCCAGCAGCACGTTGAAATTCTGCGCCAGGAAGCCGGCATATTTGAAGGCGATGAGGCCGCAAAGGTTTGCCGCGACAGCCAGCCCCAGCGTCCTCAGCCGCCAGCGCTCGCTGCGCTTGTCGATGAAAAGGGCGAACAGGTAGTTGCCGACGATGGAGACGGCGAGCACCGCCACATTGGCAAGGCCGCCCCAGGCGTAGAAGACCAGCGAGAAGGCCAGCAGGACGAGGTTCTTCGCCCGGACGCCCGGCGTCGCGAAGTAGCACAGCAGAAACGCCGGCAGGAAATAGAAGAGGAAGGTGACCGAGGAGAAGACCATGGACCGCCGGAAGCCGTTGTGCCCTTTTCGACGCGGGCACGCGGGAGCGCGCCATCAGTCTGGACCCAAGCAGGTCCGCCGCGCCGCCTCTAATACACGAATTGCTCGCGCAGGATACGTTCCTCCAGACCGTGGTCCGGATCGAACAGCATGTCGATGGAGGACGTGGCGTCGAGCCGGGCCGACACGGCGATGATGTCGCGCACCTCGAAATGGTCCGCCGCCGCGCTCACTGGGCGCTTGTCGGCCTCCATCACCGCGATGTCGATACGCGCCTTGTCCGGAACCAGCGCCCCGCGCCAGCGGCGGGGGCGGAACGGCGAGATGGGGGTGAGCGCAAGCAGCGCCGTGCCGAGCGGCAGGATCGGCCCATGGGCGGAGAGGTTGTAGGCGGTGGAGCCTGCCGGCGTCGCCACGATGACGCCGTCGCAGATCAATTCCTCCAGCCGCACCCGGCCGTCGATGGAGATGCGCAGCTTCGCCGCCTGGTAGGTCTGGCGCAGCAGCGACACCTCGTTGAAGGCCGGCGCCCGGTGGCGGGTGCCGCTGGCGTCCACCGCCTCCATGATGAGGGGATGGATGGTCACCTGCAGGGCGGCGGTGAGGCGCTCCACCAGCCCCTCCTCCCGGAAGGTATTCATGAGGAAGCCCACCGAGCCGCGATGCATGCCGTAGATGGGCAGGCCGCGATCACGGAAGCGGTGCAGGGTCTGCAGCATCAGGCCGTCGCCGCCGAGGGCGACAATGACATCCGCATCCTCCTGCTCCACCGCGCCGTAGCGCGCCATCAGCCGCTCCCGGGCAGACTCCGCCTCGGGCGTCTGGCTGGCGACGAAGGCGATCTTGTTGAAGCGGCGGGGAGCTGCGCTCATCGGTGCGGCGGCCTGGTCGGCATCCGGCGCTGAGCGCCGGCCTCGCGGGGAATGGGGCTTGAGGTCTAACGGCCCGGCCGCCATCTGTCGAGGCATGGGCGCGGGCGGGGTGCCATGCGCAGGGGCTTCGGCGGCCACCTTCGCCGCAGGCCGGCCATCGGTTATGAAGAGCCGCTCGATCGGGAGCCAGGACCATGCAGGCGCGCCTCGTCTACACCACCTTCCCCTCACGCGAAGCCGCCGAAAACGTGGCCCGCGCCCTCGTGGCCGAGCGGCTGGTGGCCTGCGCCAACATCCTGCCGGGCATGGTCTCCGTCTACCGTTGGGAGGGGCAGGTGGAGCGCGCGGACGAGGTGGTGATGATCCTGAAGACCACCGACGCCCGCGCAAGCGATGTGGTGGAGGCGGTGCGCACCCGCCATCCCTATGAGGTTCCGGCCATCCTGGTGCTGCCGGTGGAGGGCGGGCTTGCCGCCTATCTGGGCTGGATCGGAGCCGAGGTGGCGGACGCGCCGGCCTGAGGCGGAAGCCCCACGCCAGAAGCCCGGCCGGCTCACAGCACCGGGCGCCAGTACACCGGGATGTAGCGGAAACCCTCGCCGTCCTTCTCCAGGTGCGCGGCGCCGGGGAAGGGGAAGTGATAGCCGGCCACCTGCGTGCGCTCGCCGGCGAGCCGCTCATAGGTCTTGCGCCGCACCTCCTGCGCCATCACCGGGTCCATGTCGAACACCGCGTGCCAGCCGGGATTGCGCACGAACAGCGCCGGGAGGTTGGTGAGGTCGGACTGGATGAAGAGGGCGTCCGATCCCGAAGCGAGGGTGAAGGAGGTGTGCCCCGGCGTGTGGCCGGGCGTACCCACGGCGGTGAGGCCGGGCGCCAGCTCCTTGTCCCAGGCGTAGCGCTCCACCTTGTCGCCGAACGGCTGGAACACGCGCCGCACGTTCTGGAAATTGGGCTTGAGGCCATCGGGGGCGCGGCTCATCTGGCCCTCGTCCATCCAGAACGCCCATTCGCGCGCCGGCACGCGCACCTGCGCATTGGGGTAGGCCGGCGCGCCCTCCGGGGTAAGGAGGCCGTTGATATGGTCCGGATGGAAATGGGAAATCACCACCTGATCCACCGTGGCGGGATCGACCCCGATCCCGGCGAGGGTCGAGCGCACCTGACCCACCGGCCCCGGCTTGCCGCCGTTGCCCGTATCCACCAGCACGCGCTTGCCGCCGATATCGAGCAGCAGCACGGTGAAGGAGATGGGAACCTCATTCTCCGGCAGGAAGGCGGCCTTCAGCGCCGCGTTCACCGCATCGCGGGGCTGGTTGCGCACGAAGGTGTCGGCGAGCGGAATGGTGCGCATGCCGTCGGACACGGCGGTGACCACCACGTCGCCCACCTTGTAGCGATAGGCGCTCGGCACCTGGCCGGCCGGCGGCGCCACGGGAGCCTGTCCATGTGCCATCCCGCTTCCTGCCACAAGGCCGCCGGCCAGTGTGCCCGCGCCCGCGAGCAGGGCACCCGTGGCACCGGCCGTTCCGGCCAGAAGGGTCCGCCGAGACACCTCGGTCATCAATCTCTCCTCGCTGCATGAAGACGAGGGGAGAATAGGCGGGAGGTAACGCGAGGTCGATGCCGCAACGGCAATTCACTCTCACATCGCCGCGAGCGAAAAGGGCCGGCCCGCGCAAACGGACCGGCCCTTCAAGGACTTATAGCGGAAAAAGGCTGACGCTCAGCGCACCGGCGGGGCGTACTGGATGCCGCCCATGCTCCACAGCTGGTTGATGCCGCGCGGAATGCCGAGCTTGGAGGCGGCGCCCACGTTGCGCTCGAAGCTTTCGCCGTAATTGCCCACCGCCTTCACGATGCGCACGACGAAATCGTTGGAGACGCCCAGCTGCTCGCCGAACTTGCCGTCATTGCCCACGAGGCGGATCACTTCCGGCTTCTTGGAGGCGAGCGCCGCGTCGATGGTGGTGGTGGACACGCCGAGTTCCTCGGCATTGATCATGCCGAAGATGGTCCACTTGACGAGGTTGAACCACTGGTCGTCGCCCTGGCGCACCACGGGGCCGAGGGGCTCCTTGGAGATCACGTCGGGCAGCACGATATGGTCGCCGGGCTTCGCCATGGTCAGGCGCAGGGCATAGAGCTGCGACACATCCGTGGTGAGGGTGTCGCACTTGCCCTCTTCATAGGCCTTCACCAGGTCGGTGCTGGTGGGCAGGGTGACGAGTTCCAGCGTCATCCCGTTGGCGGCGAAATAGTCCTTGGTGTTGTCCTCGGCGGTGGTGCCGGCCTGGACGCAGACCTTGGACTTGTCCAGCTCCAGGGCGGACGTGACCTTTCGGGCGTCGCGCACCAGGAAGCCCTGGCCGTCATAATAATTGATGGCGGTGAACAGCAGGCCGAGCTTGGCCTCACGCTCGAGCGTCCAGGTGGAGTTGCGCGAGAGCATGTCCACGTCGCCCTTGGTGAGGGCGGGGAAGCGCTCGTCCGCCGACAGCGGCACGAACTTCACCTTGTTCGGGTCGTTGAAGATGGCGGCGGCGAGGCCCCGGCACACATCCACGTCGAAGCCGGTCCACTTGCCGGAGGCGTCGGGCGCCGAGAAGCCGGGCAGGCCCTTGGACACGCCGCAGACCAGTTCGCCGCGGTCCTTCACCGTCTTCAGGGTCTGGGCCGAAGCCGCCGTTGCGGCAAGCGCAAAGGTGGCGCCGGCCAGAAGCGCCAGGATCGTCTTCATGAATGCCCCCAGTGAGAAATAAGGAGAAAAAGGACCGCCCTCAGAGGGCGGCCTGCTGGCGCACGACGACCTTGGTGCCCACGGGCACGCGGCCGTAGAGATCGATGATGTCGCTGTTCACCAGGCGGAAGCAGCCCGAGGACACGGCATAGCCGATGGTCTGCGGCTGGTTGGTGCCGTGGATGCGGTAGACGGTGCCGCTGATGTAGAGCGCGCGGGCGCCCATGGGATTGCCGGGGCCGCCGGCCATGAAGCGCGGCAGGTAGGGCTGGCGCTGGATCATCTCCGCCGGGGGCGTCCAGTCGGGCCATTCGGCCTTGCGCTCGACGCTCTTGAGGCCCGACCACTGGAAGCCGTCGCGGCCGACGCCGATGCCGTAGCGCATGGCGCGGTTGTCACCCTGCACCAGGTACAGGAAGCGCTCGTTGGTGTGGATGACGATGGTGCCCGGCTTCTCGGTGGTGCGGAAATACACCGGCTGGCGGCGGAAGGCGGGGTCCATCTGGGCGTAGTCGTCCTGCGGCGCCTCGAGGCCCGGCTGGTCGTCGATGTCCATCACGGCGCCCGGCGCGCCGCGCGGGCCGACCTGGGCGCTGGCGGCAGAAGCGAAGGCGAACACGCCGACCTGGAGCAGGGCGGCAAAGGTCAAGGTCTTGAACGTGGATGGCATCATGCCGGCCTCTCTTTACGCGTCCGAGGGCGAATCCGCCCTTTTGACAGCGGTGACACGTGAATAGGTCGGAACCGGGGCAGCATATTCCGCTCCGTGGCCAACCCATTCCCCTCCCCGGCGTGAACCGCCCTGCCCCCGGTCCGGACCCGATCCATCAGGCCCGGCCGGACGACGCCGACATGGCGAACACTCACGACCCCGCACACGGGATTAGCCGAGGCCGCGCGCGAGGAAAAGGGGGATTGCGGCCCGGGCAGTGCAGCATTTTCCACCCAAAGCGTTGCCGAACGGTATCCACCTGGGCACATCCGCGTGAACAAGGCCCGCCAGCCCCCTCGATCCCCCGTTCTGGACGCGGGCGCCCGCTCTCGCTTAAAAGACCCGCGTGACCATGAAAAGACGCCTACCTGCGTGGTCCGCAGGAGTGGGCGGCAAGGAGTTGCCTCATGATTTCCCTGACCTTCCCCGACGGCGCCAAGCGCGACTATGCCGAGGGGACGTCCGGCGCGGACATCGCCGCCGCCATTTCCAAGTCACTCGCCAAGAAGGCCGTCGCCGTCACCCTCGACGGTGCGCTCACCGACCTGTCCGAGCCCATCACCCGCGACGCCAAGCTGGAGATCGTCACCCGCGACGACCCGCGCGCGCTGGAGCTGATCCGCCATGACTGCTCGCACGTCATGGCGGAGGCGGTGCAGGAGCTGTGGCCGGGCACGCAGGTGACCATCGGCCCGGTGATCGAGAACGGCTTTTATTACGACTTCGCCCGCAACGCCCCCTTCACCACCGAAGACCTGCCGGTCATCGAGAACAAGATGCGCGAGATCATCGCCCGCGACCGCCCCTTCACCAAGGAGGTGTGGACCCGCGACGAAGCCAAGCGCGTGTTCGCCGCCAAGGGCGAGGGCTACAAGGTCGAGCTGGTGGATGCCATCCCGTCCGACCAGGACGTGAAGATCTACAAGCAGGGCGAGTGGTTCGACCTCTGCCGCGGCCCGCACATGCCCTCCACGGGCAAGATCGGCACCGCCTTCAAGCTGATGAAGGTGGCGGGCGCCTATTGGCGCGGCGATTCGAACAACCCCATGCTCACCCGCATCTACGGCACAGCCTGGCAGGACGAGAAGGAGCTCAACGCCTACATCCATCGACTGGAGGAGGCGGAGAAGCGCGACCATCGCCGCCTCGGCCGCGAGATGGACCTGTTCCACTTCCAGGAGGAAGGCCCCGGTACGGTATTTTGGCACCCCAAGGGCTGGACCCTGTTCCAGGAACTGGTGGCCTACATGCGCCGGCGCCTGAAGGCCGACTACAACGAGGTCAACGCCCCGCAGGTACTCGACGCCGGCCTGTGGGAGACCTCCGGCCACTGGGGCTGGTACAAGGAAAACATGTTCAAGGTGCAGTCCGCGGGCGACGAGACCAAGGACGAGCGCGTGTTCGCCTTGAAGCCCATGAACTGCCCCGGCCATGTGCAGATCTTCAAGCACGGTCTTAAGAGTTACCGCGATCTACCTCTGCGCCTTGCGGAATTCGGCGCGGTGCATCGCTACGAACCGTCCGGTGCGCTGCATGGCCTCATGCGCGTGCGCGGCTTCACCCAGGACGACGCCCACGTCTTCTGCACCGAGGAGCAGATGGCGGCCGAGTGCCTGAAGATCAACGACCTGATCCTCTCCACCTATGCCGATTTCGGCTTCGACGAGATCGTCGTGAAGCTATCCACGCGGCCGGAGAAGCGCGTGGGCTCGGATGCGGTGTGGGATCACGCCGAGGAGGTGATGACCCGCGTGCTCGCCGAGATCGAGGCGGCCTCGGGCGGGCGCATCAAGACCGGCATCCTGCCCGGCGAGGGCGCCTTCTACGGCCCCAAGTTCGAATACACCCTGAAGGACGCCATCGGCCGTGAATGGCAGTGCGGTACCACCCAGGTAGACTTCAACCTGCCCGAGCGGTTCGGCGCCTTCTACGTGGACGCGGACGGCCAGAAGAAGACTCCGGTGATGATCCACCGCGCCATCTGCGGCTCCATGGAGCGCTTCACCGGCATCCTCATCGAGCATTTCGCCGGCCACTTCCCGCTCTGGCTCGCCCCCACGCAGGTGGTGGTGGCCACCATCACCTCGGATGCGGACGACTATGCCGCCGAGGTGGCGGAGCTGCTGAAGGCGGAAGGCCTGCGCGTGGAACTCGACGTGCGCAACGAGAAGATCAACCTGAAGGTGCGCGAGCACTCCCTCGCCAAGGTTCCGGTGCTGCTGGTGGCGGGCAAGAAGGAGGCGGCCGAGCGCACCCTCTCTATCCGCCGCCTCGGCTCCAATGCCCAGACCGGCGGAACGCTGGACGAGGTGGTGGCGGCGCTGGTGGATGAGGCCGTGCCGCCGGACCTCAAGCGCAAGGCTCTGGCCAAGGCCGAACGGGCGGCCTGAGCACGCTGCACGCGAACGAAAAAGGCGGGAGGCCCAGGCCTCCCGCCTTTTTTCTTGGACGCTATGGGGCCGCGCGGAGGCCTATTTCCTGAGGTTGGCGATATAGGCCGCAAGGTCCGCCGTGTCCGCCCGCGTCAGGGAGACCTGCGGCATCTGCGGATGCGGGTTCGCCAGCCGCAGCACCAGCCAGTCGGCGCTCACGCCGCCGTCCCGCGCGGCGATGGCAAAGAAGCTCGGGGCATCGCTGGCGGCGCTCTGGGGCTGGGCGCCCACCACATGGCAGGTCGCGCACAGGCTGGTCGCCAGCACCCGTCCGGCCTCGGGATCTCCGGCACCGGCGGCAGCCACGGGCCCCGACACCAGCAGGACAGCGAAGGCGGCTGCCGGCAGAAGCCGGGCGGCGGACTTTGGCACCATGGTCGTTCGTTCCTCGGTCTTGTCGTGGCGCATCTTGATCGAGGCGCCCGGTCCGGGCCCGCTGGCGCGCTATTTCGCCAGCACCTCGATTTCCTGGTTCTTGCCGGCTTCCACCTTGATCTCGCGGCTGAAATTCTTGCCGTCCTTGCGCGCGATGGCGGTGTAGTCGCCCTCGGACAGGACGAAGGTGGGGAAGGCGCCGATGGATTCCTTGATGGTGTCGCCGCCGGGGGTGATCACCGTCCACTGGGTGTCGGCCTGCGCCTCGCCGCCAGCCACCTTCACCAGCTTCAGCATGATCTGGGCGGCGCGGTGGTGGACCGTGGCGTCGGTGAGCTTGCCGGGAGCGACGGTCACGTCGGCACGCACCACGGCGTTGGCGTCGCCATAGGTGGACACCACGTGATAGGTGCCCTCGGGCAGCAGCACCACCTCGCCGGCGCTGGCGCCGCGATAATAGGGCTGGCTGGAGGTGCGGCCCTGCAGGAACGAGCCCTCGAAGATGTCGAAGGTCAGCTTCTGGGCGGGGATGGGCTTGTCGTCCACGTCGGCGGACAGGCGCAGGGCGCCAGCCGCCACTTCAAACGCCTGCCGGCGCGACAGCGGCCCCATCTGCACGCGCTGCGCCACGGTGGCAAAGCCGTAGGACACATGGACGATGTAGCCGCCCGGATTGAGGAAGAAGACCGGCGTCGCCTCGGAGCTTTCCGCCACCAGCGGGAACGCGCCGGTGCTTTCCGGCTGGTCGGCGAAGACGCGCCAGACCAAGCCGCGGGGGATCGGTGCGCCATCGGCCCCGAACCTTGCGAACACGCCGAGCGCCGCCTTGCCGGGCGGGGCCTGGGGCAGCACCGCATGGGGCTCGCGGCTCGACGGGGCGAGGCCGGGCGCGCCTCCGCCGGGAGCCTGGAACGCCGGGCGCGGCGTGTTGGGCGGAGTCTGGAACGGCCCGGCCGGCGGCGGCGCGGCAGGGGGGCCGAGGAACTGCATGGTTTGCGCAGCGGCATCGCGCGGGGCGGTGAGCGCCGGCGCGGCCACGGCCAGCGCGGCGCACAGGAGCGCCGCAAGCCGCAGCCCCCGGCGCCGCGGCACGGGGCAGCGAACGGCAGGAGAGCGGCCAAAAGCGCGAGCGAAGCGGATCATGTGTGCTGACGTGCACAATATTCAGGGCGGATTCAAGTCGGCGCCGTTGCGTCAGCTTCGTCCCGCCGTGCAGGAACCGCGCGCTCGCCCGCAGGGGAAACGGCAGCCGGTCGGAATTTCACGGGCACACCCTCGCTGGCCCGCGCCCTGTTCAAACCGGCGGCACTTGCCCTTATGGTGCTGCTCTACCCGCCTTGCGCCTTTCCATTCTTCAGCAGAGCCATTGCCCCATGCCCGACGCCCTCGAACTCCTCGCCACCCGTCGCTCCTCCCGCGTCATCGACCTGATCGAGCCCGGCCCGTCGGCGCAGGAGCTGGACACCCTCCTCACCATCGCCTCCCGCGTGCCGGACCATGGCAAGCTCGCGCCGTGGCGCTTCATCGTGTTCGAGGGCGAAGGCCGCGCCCGCGCCGGAGCAAAGCTCGCCGAGGTGCTGGCGGCAGCCGATCCCGGCGTGTCGGAAAAGCGGCTGGAGGACGAGCGCGGTCGCTTCCTGCGCGCGCCGGTGGTGGTGGCGGTCGTCTCGCGCGCCGCGCCCCACGTGAAGATCCCGGAGTTCGAGCAGCTCCTGTCCTCGGCCGCCGCCTGCCAGAACCTGCTGATCGCCGCCGCCGCCCTCGGCTATGGCGCCACCTGGCTCTCCGAATGGCCGACCTACGATGCGGAAGCCCGCACCGCGCTGGGCCTGGACAGCTTCGAGCGCATCACCGGCTTCATCTATATCGGCACCGCCACCCAGAAGCTGGAGGACCGCCCCCGCCCCGACCTCGCC
This sequence comes from Xanthobacter autotrophicus Py2, assembly GCA_000017645.1. Taxonomy (NCBI): domain Bacteria; kingdom Pseudomonadati; phylum Pseudomonadota; class Alphaproteobacteria; order Hyphomicrobiales; family Xanthobacteraceae; genus Xanthobacter; species Xanthobacter versatilis. Next base: position 1,853,877 of record CP000781.1, on the reverse strand, counting down.
GCCGTGGTGACGCGGTTCTGACGGCTCATTCGTCCGACAGCGGGTGCAGGTCGCGCACCATGCTCTTCAGGCGCTCGTCCAGGACGTGGGTGTAGATCTGGGTGGTGGAGACATCGGCATGGCCGAGCAGGGTCTGCACCACCCGCAGGTCCGCGCCATGGGCCAGAAGATGGCTGGCGAAGGCATGGCGCAGCACGTGGGGCGACAGCTTCGCCGGATCGAGCCCCGCCGCCAGTGCCAGCTCCTTCAGGTCCCGTGCCGCCTGCTGGCGGGTGACGTGACCACTCTCGCTGCCGGACGGAAACAGCCAGCGCGAGGCCTCCAGCCCCGCCGCTCGCCGCGCGGCGAGGAAGGCCTGCATGGCCACCTTCGCCGGTCCGGAGAGCGGGACGAGGCGTTCCTTGCGCCCCTTGCCGGTGACGAGGATGGCCTCCCCCTGCGCACGCGCGGCAGCGGCGGGCAGCGCCACCAGCTCGGACACGCGCAGCCCGCTGGCATACAGCAGCTCCACCATGCAGGCGACCCGCCGCAGCCGCAGCAGCTCGGCGCGACCGGCCTTCGCCGCGCCCGCCCCCGGCGTCTCTTCGCCCTGCCCTTCGCCCCCCTGCCCCGCATTCAGGCTCTCCTCGGCCTGGGCGGCGCGCGCATGGGCGGTATCGATGAGGCGGGTGACCTCGGCCACGCTCAGCACCTTGGGCAGGGGCCGCCCGCGCTTCGGGCCTTCCAGCACGGCGGCGGGATCGTCGGCGCGGTGGCCCTCGGCGAACAGGAAGCGGTAGAACTGGCGCAGGGCCGACAGCCGCCGCGCCACCGTGGTGGCGGCGAAGCCCCGCGCCGACAGGTCCGCGAGATAGGCGCGGATCGCGCTGGTGTCGGCCTCGGCGAGGGACACGGGGGCGAGGAATTCGGCAAGGTCGGTCAGGTCGCGGCGATAGGCGTCGAGGGTGTTGGGGCCGCCGCCGCGCTCGATCGCCTGCATGTCCAGGAACAGCGCCAGCGGCCCGGATGCGGCAAGGTCCTTCCTGGAAGATGCCTTTTCGGGCGCCCCCTCTTCGGGCGGCCCATTTTGGGGCAGCCCTTCGCCGCTCATTTGCCGATCTTCTCGGCGGGAACAGTGAAGGTGATCTCGCGCTGCTGCGGCTCCACCTTGTTGGCGAGCGCCCAGAGGGCCGCATAGGCGAGGCCGCACAATACGGCCAGGACCGCCAGCAAGCGGAAGAGCGTCGGCACCTTCGCCTCCTCGTGCCGGGCCGCGAATCGACCCGCGCGGCCCCTCATGCCGAGAGGTGCCACGCCGGGCCGTCTTGTTCAACCGCATTGCCGGCTCGCGTTGCGGATGCTAGAGCCGCACCCGTCCGGTCCGCCGTTCGCGCGCAGGTTTGCATGCGCACGGCCAAGCCGCCGCAGCGAGGAAGGCGCGGGTGCAGACCCAGAACAGCCCCCCGTCCCGCAGGGACACCGAGAGCACCGAAGCCGGGACCAGCGAAGCCGCCGAGGCCGCGCCCGCCTCCCTTACGCCTGCCCCGGTGACGCCTGCCCCGGTGACACCTGCTCCGGTGACGCCTGCCGACATGGTCCGCCGCCTCGGGCGCCGCTCCATCGTGCTGGTGGGCATGCCGGGGGCCGGCAAGTCGTCGGTGGGCCGCAGGCTCGCCAAGCGGCTCGGCCTGCCCTTCGTGGATGCCGACGAGGAGATCGAGCGCGCCGCCTGCATGAGCATTCCGGAAATCTTCGCCCGCCGTGGCGAGGTGGAGTTCCGCGAGGGCGAGAAGCGGGTAGTGGCGCGGCTGCTCCAGTCCGGCCCCAGCGTGCTCGCCACCGGCGGCGGCGCCTTCATGAACAGTGAGACCCGCGACGCGGTGGCCCGCCAGGGCGTCTCGGTCTGGCTGCGTGCCGACCTCCACACCCTGCTCAGGCGTGTGAAGAAGCGCACCGACCGCCCCCTCCTTGCCCAGGGCGACCCGGCGGCGAAGCTCGCCACCCTGCTGCAGCAGCGCGGCGACACCTACGCCCTCGCCGACGTGATCGTGGACAGCCGCGACGTGGTGCACGAGATGGTGGTGGAAGAGGTGATCGGCGCCGTGCACCGCCATCTCATCCAGTATCCCGAAGGGACCCGTTCCATGTCCGCCCCTATTGGTCCCGCCGCCCTCGGCCCCGCCGATCTGGCCCATGCCGAGCCCGAGCCCCTGCCCGTCGGCGACATCACCCGCAGCACCGTGCGCGTGGATCTGGCCGGGCGGCCCTATGACATCTATATCGGCCCCGGCCTGCTGGCCGAGGCGGGCACCCATGTGACCGTGCTGCGCAAGGGCGCGCGGGTCGCCATCGTCACCGACGCCAACGTGGCGGCCGCCGGGCACCTGAAGACGGTTCAGGACTCGCTATCCGCCGCCGGCATCGACCATACGGCCATCGTGGTGGAGCCGGGCGAGAAGACCAAGGGCTGGCCCGGCCTCCAGCAGGTGGTGGAAGGCCTGATTTCCGCCCGCATTGAGCGGCGCGACCTGGTGCTGGCGCTGGGTGGCGGCGTGGTGGGCGACCTCGCGGGCTTCGCCGCCTCGGTGCTGCGGCGCGGGGTGGACGTGGTGCAGGCGCCGACCACCCTGCTCAGCCAGGTGGACTCTTCCGTCGGCGGTAAGACCGGCATCAACTCGCCCCAGGGCAAGAACCTGGTCGGCGCCTTCCACCAGCCGGTGCTGGTGTTGGCCGATACCGCAGCGCTGGACACCCTGCCCGTGCGCGAGGTGCGCGCCGGCTATGCGGAAGTGGTGAAATACGGCCTGCTCGGCGACCGCGCCCTGTTCGACACGCTGGAGCGCGACTTCGCCGGCGTCATCAATGGCGGGCCGGAGCGCATCTCGGCCGTGGCGGCGAGCTGCATGGCCAAGGCCGCCATCGTCGCCCGCGACGAGAAGGAGACCGGCGACCGGGCGCTTCTCAACCTCGGCCACACCTTCGGCCACGCGCTGGAGGCGGGCGCCGGCTATTCCAGCCGCCTGCTGCACGGCGAGGGCGTCGCCATCGGCATGGCGCTGGCCTTCGCCTTCTCGGCGCGACTCGGCCTGTGCCCGGGACAGGACGTGACGCGGGCGGTGCGGCACCTGGAAGCCGCCGGCCTGCCCACGAAGATTTCCGACGTGCCGGGCGAATTGCCGGACACGGACGGGCTGATGGCCCTCATCGCCCAGGACAAGAAGGTCAGCCGCGGCGCACTCACCTTCATCCTGGTGCGCGGCATCGGCGAGGCCTTCGTGGCCAAGGACGTGAACCCGGACGAGGTGCGCGCCTTCCTGGCGGAGATGCGCTGAGGCGCCCCCCTGTCGAAATTCAAAGGGGTATTCCCGCGCTCACGCTCGTCATGCCCGGGCTTGTCCCCGAAGTCGGCTGTTGCCGACTTCGGCTCCCCGGAGGCGGAACTCGGGAACACCCGAGTTCCGGGTATCCACGCCTAGCCGCTTGGGGCAGCTTGCGAAAATCGTTCCAGGCCGCGCCGCGTGGATGGCCGGGACAAGCCCGGCCATGACGGTTTTAAATACCGATAAAGGGCTGAAAACACCGATCGCGGCGGATCTTCAAGAGGCTCTGAGAGCCCCCTCAGAAGCGTTTCTCCGGCCAGCGGCAGAGATCCGCGATGATGCAGCGGCCGCATTCGGGCCTGGACGCCTTGCAGATGTAGCGGCCGTGCAGAATCAGCCAGTGGTGGGCATGCAGCTTGAAGCGGTCGGGGATGCGCGCCTCCAGGCCCAGTTCCACCGCCAGCGGCGTCGGGCCGGGAGCTAGGCCGGTGCGGTTTGCCACCCGGAACAGGTGGGTGTCCACCGCAATGGTCGGCGCGCCGAAGGCGATGTTCAGCACCACATTGGCGGTCTTGCGCCCCACCCCCGGCAGCGCCTCCAGCGCCTCGCGGTCGCGCGGCACCATGCCGGCATGCCGTTCCAGCAGCAGGCGGGACAGCTCCACCACATTTTTCGCCTTGCCGCGATAGAGGCCGAGGGTGCGAATGCGGCGGGCCACCTCCTCCTCGCCGAGCGTGACCATGGCGGCGGGGGTGGCGGCGGCAGCGAACAGGCCGGTGGTGGCCTTGTTGACCCCCGTATCGGTGGCCTGTGCCGAGAGCACCACGGCAACCAGCAGGGTGAAGGCATCGGTGTGGTTGAGTTCGCCCTTGGGCTCGGGATCCTGCGCCTCGAAGCGGGCGAAGGCCTCGGCGATCTCCTCTTCGCTCCAGACGAGGAGCGTCTTGCCGTGGGCGGCGGCGGCGGCATTGGCCACCGCCTTGTTGCGGCGGGGCGCGGGGCTGGCGGGTGGTGGCGTGGCCGGCTTGCGCTTGCCGGAGGGTGCGGATTTGGCGGCCGGCTTGGCCGGAGCCTTGGCGGGAACCTTGGCGGGAACCTTGGCGGGAGCTTGGGCCGTAGCTTGGGCCGCACCCTTGGCGCCACCCTTGGCGTCACCCTTGGCCGGGGACTTGGCAGCCCCCTTGGCCGCACCTGCTCGGGCCTTGTCCTTCGCTCCAGCCTTGCCGCTCCCCGTCCCGGCTTTCGCAGCCGGTAAAGCAGATGCCGGCGCCGCACGCGGCTTTGCCGGTGCGGAAACGCCGGGTGTGGCGGCATCGGGTTTGGCGGCTGCTGCCTCGGTCGCAACGGAAGGTTTGGGCGGGGTGATCTTGCGCGGCATTTTTCCGGTATACTGTTCGCCAATGCCCCAAGCCAGCGACCGTGATACCGCACCCGAAGGGGACGCGGGGTTCCCGGAGGAACCCGTCGTCTATGCGGTGACGCTTGCCCCGCATCGCTCGCTCACGCCGCGCGGCTTTCGCCTGGTGATGTTGGGCGTGGGCAGCGTCAGCCTCGTCACCGGGCTTGCCTTCCTGGCCATGGGGGCATGGCCCATTTTCGGCTTCTTCGGCCTCGACGTGCTTTTGATCTACGTCGCCTTCCGCGCCAGTTTCCGCTCGGCGCGGGCGCGCGAGCATATCCTCGTCACCCCCAGCGTCATCGAGGTGCGGCGCGAGCCGGCGCGCGGGCGGCGCACCATCACCCGGCTCAACCCGTTCTGGACCCGCCTGACGCGGGAGGACGACGAGGACCACGGCACGCTGGATGTCGCCCTCGTCAGCGGCCCGCGCACCGTGCCGGTCGGGCGCTTTCTGGGGCCGGACCAGAAGGCGGCGCTGGCGACCGACCTCTCCCGTGCCCTGTCGGTGGTGAAGAAGGGCGTGCCCCGCAATTCCTTTTGAGCGCTCTCAAAGGAACGGCCGCAGCACCACGCCCAGCAGGCCGCGAAAGCGCAGGCGACCCTCGAAGGCGGCAAGGCAGATGCAGGTGCCATCATCATCCACCCGCGGTGAATGCTCCACGTCCCCGTCCGCCTCCACCAGGTCGCCGGCACCGTAATGGCCGGACGGGTCGCTGAAGCCGCCGCAGATAACGTGGGTGTATTCCGTCCCGTCGTGGGTGTGCCGGGGAATGGCCCGGCCCGGCCCGATCTGGAACAGGAACACGTTGGACTGCCCGTCCTCGGGTACATGCACCCGCCCCACGCGCACGCCGGGCGCCACCGGCATCATGGCGCCGATGCGGCGGGAGGTGAGCGGCCGCGGTAGGCGGACGCCTTCCGGCAGCACCAGCCCCTCGGGAAGGCGCGGCGCGGCGGCCGGTCCGGAGAAGGCCGCCTCCAGATGATCCCGCCGGGCGCCACCGCCCGTCAGGCCCCCGGACACGGGGGCGGGTCCAAGCCGCGCCAGGGTGCGGGCGAAAGCGTCGGCGGCGAGGGCAGCCGGCTCGGCGGCGTCCAGCAGCGCCCCGCCCACCGCCTCGAACCGGCGCACCGCCGCGCGGCAGTGCGGGCAACCCTGAAGGTGGATCTCCACCAGCAGGGCCGGCCCGGCCGGCAGCGTGCCTGCCGCATACCGCAGCAGGGTCGCATCGCCGGGATGGGAATGGACGCTCATTTCAAATCTTCCAGCAGCGTGCGCAGGCGGCTCAGCGCCAGGCGGACGCGCGATTTGGCGGTGCCGAGCGGAATGCCCAGCTCCTGCGCGATCTGCGAATGGGGCTTCTCCTGGAAAAAGGAGAGCCGGACGATGGTGGCCTGCTCCTCGGAGAGCTTGGCGAGGGCCGCCCGCACCCGCGCATCGCGCTCGGCGCCCATGAGGATGGTTTCGCCGGAGGTCTCGTCGGCCTCCTCGTCGGCGGCGTCCGCATCCACCGTGCTGATGTGGCGCTCGCGGCGCTTCAGGTCGATGGAGAGGTTGCGGGCGATGGCGAAGATCCAGGTGGAGGCGGCGGCGCGGGCCGGGTCGAAATAGGACGCCTTGCGCCACACCATCAGCAGCGTCTCTTGCGCCAGCTCCTCCGCCGCGTTGGCGGAAAGGCCGCTGCGCATGAGGAACGCCTTCACCCGGGGCGCGAAATGGCGGAACAGCTGTGCGAAGGCTTCACGGTCCCCGGTGCGCGCGATGGCTACGACCAGAGCGCTCATGTCAGCGCCCGCTCGGCGCTCGGGTTGGACGGCGCTCATGGCCGGCGAACCGGCCGGCGGGACCGCAAACCGCCCGCGCGGCCGGACGCCGACAGGCGTACCCGCCCGGTGCGACGGGGGGAGCGGGAGAGCAAACAGGCTGGGCTCGGCGACATCCATGCACTCGATACGAAGCCCGGACGCGATCGGATGATACGAGCCCCCGATGCGCCGCGCGTGCGTCGAGCTTAGTGGAGAGCTTGGACCGGCTCCACCAACGTCAACGTGACCTAAAGCATTTTCCAGCCAATGGGATGACGCTGCCATGAGACGGGAGCAGTTTGCGCAGGTAGCGGGCAACAGCAAGGGCGACGGTTCAGCCATCGACACTCCTCTCCCAGGGGAAGCCGAAAACCCGACCCGCCTCGGGCGGCACCGAACTCGGCAGCAGGCGTCACGCGGGTAAAAATCCATCACAGCCCCGGACCCCGCCCGGCGTCGCGGCGTTACCTCCTGGCGGACACCTTGAGCCGGACCGGTGCCGCACGTCCTGCACGGGCGAAACCATTCCGCTGCGGCACCGAAACCGGGGGGGGTCGATGCTCGATCAAACGCATGAGTTGCGGCAGGAAGATGCCTCGGGCGGCGGCCCCTCCCGCCGGGCAGCGTTTGGCCTTGATGCCCTCAACCTGTTCCTAGCGGATGTGCGCGACGGCCTCGGGCCCTATCTCGCCATCTATCTCATCGCTGTGCGCGGGCCGGACCAGGGGTGGAACGAGGCCACGGTGGGCCTCGTCATGACCATCGCCGGCCTCGTCGGGCTGATCGCCCAGACGCCCGCCGGCGCCTTGATCGACAACAGTCGGAACAAGCCGGCCATCATCATCGGCGCGGCGCTGGCGGTCACCCTCTCCTGCCTCGCGCTGCCGCTGATCTCCAATTTCTACCTGGTCGCCGGCACCCAGTCCCTCGCCGCCATCGCCGGGGCGATCTTTCCGCCGGCCCTGTCGGCCATCACCCTGGGCCTTGTGGGGCCGAAGGCATTTTCCCGGCGCATCGGGCGCAACGAGGCCTTCAACCATGCCGGCAATGCCATGGCGGCAGCCATAGCGGCAGGAACCGCGCTGCTGTTCGGGCCCATCGTGGTGTTCTGGCTGATGGGTGCCCTCGCCGTGCTCAGCATCGGCGCCATGCTGGTGGTGCCGCGGGCGGAGATCGACGACACCCGGGCCCGCGGCCTCACCCACGAGAAAGGCGACACCGAGAAGCCTTCAAGCCTCGGCGTGCTGCTGGCCAACCGCACCCTGCTGCTGTTCGCGGTGCTGTGCTTCCTCTTCCACCTCTCCAACGCCGCCATGCTGACCTCCACCGGCCAGTTGCTCACCAAGGTGGTGGGGAGCGAGCAGGCGACCTCCCTGATCGCCCTGTGCATCGTGGTGGCCCAATGCGTGATGGTCCCCGTCGCCATGATGGTGGGCACCAAGGCGGATGCCTGGGGCCACAAGCCCATCTTTCTCGCCGCCTTCGGGGTGCTGGCCCTTCGCGGTGCGCTCTATCCGGTCTCCAACGATCCCTACTGGCTGTTCGCGGTGCAGTGCCTGGACGGCGTGGGCGCCGGCATCTATGGCGCGCTGTTTCCCGTGGTAGTCGCCGACCTGACCTTTGGGACCGGCCGCTTCAACATCAGCCAGGGCGCCATCGCCACCGCCCAGGGCCTCGGCGCCTCCCTGTCGGCGACGCTGGCGGGGGTGACCATCGTGTGGGCCGGCTATTCCGCCGCCTTCCTCACCCTCTCGGCCATCGCCGCCCTGGGCTTCGTGATCTATGCCGTGCGCATGCCCGAAACCGGCCGTAACAGCTGAGTGGGGCGCCGCTTGCGTGCCGGCGCATTCCGCCGGGCGAGGCGAGAGGAAGCCACCTCCTCCCGCCCCGGACGGCGCCTTGCCCTCAGTAGTCGATCACCCCTTCCAGGGCGTAGTGCTTGACGCTCTTGCGGTTGGCGATCAGCTCGTCAATGGACGGCTCGCCCTTGATGGCGCGGGAAATGGCGAGCTTGGTCGCCTCGTAATTGGTGCGATACAGGTCGGCCTTGTCGAGGTCCGGGTCCTCGGCGCAGCGCGGGTCGAGCCACACCATGATGATCATGGCCAGCTCGTCCACCTCGTCCTTGGGCAGGATGCCCTCACTGACGCAATCGATGATGGCGTCGCCCATGGCGGCCTGCACCACGCCGCCGAGCAGGTCCACATATTCGGCGGTGTGGATGGTGGCCTTGGTGGTCATCATGGTCAGCGGGCGCACCAGCTGGTTCAGGTCGCGCACCACGAACATGCGGGTGTGGCCCTGCACCTGCCCCATCATGGAGGCGACCGCCTGCCCCACCGGGCCGCGCACGGAGCCGATCAGCACTTCCGGCATGGCGTCGGTGGCCTGCCCTTCCGCTGCGAGAACGGTTGCTTCACCCGCCTTGAACCAGATGTCGGTCATGTTTTCCTCCTGTTTGGGACGGCACAGAAGCACCCCGCTGCCGCCCCGTCCACGGCGACCCAGCGTCGCTGCGCCGGAGGGTGCCCGGATGCGTTGTCCACCGTGCCGCAAACCGGCGGAAACCAAGGCGTGGCCGTATTTATTCGCCTCTTGACTCGGCTGGACTCTAGACAACAGCCTCCCGATTCGATTCCAATGGGCTCGATTCGGAGAGATGCGGCACGTCCCTCCAGATCTAGGACGTGGGGGCTCAAGAGCAGTAGGCCGCTCAACGGCCCCCGGACACCCGGAGGAGACCGGCGATGGCACGCGCCAACGCTGCGAGCGTCGGCGCGCGCGACCAAGCCATTCGAGGTCTGGCACGGTCGATCGCGCGCCCTGCCTACCAGCGACTGCTCGATGCGGAGCCGGTCCTGCGCAGGATCGTCCCGGCGCTCATCGTCACCTTCCTGGTGGTGATCGGGGTCGGCGCGGTGGTGCAGATCCACGCCCACCGGGTGGCCGAGCTCAACAACGCCAAGGACGACCTCTCCCTCCTCGCCCTCGCCACCGCCGAGGGCCTGACCCTGCGCGCCGGCAATTCCCTCGCCCGCGTGCCCTCCGCCCTGGAGGAGAGCCTGCCGCCCCGCGCCACCGAGAGCGGGCGGCGCGCCTATGTCACCGACGCCCAGGGCCGCATCATCGCCTCCGCGCCCCGCAGCGAGGCGCCGGCCAACCTTGCCGACCTGATCGACCCGGCCCAGCCCCTCGTCATCTTCGCCGAGCGCGCCGGCGTGCTGGAAGTGCCGTTCGGCACCGGCACCGCGCTCGCCACGGTACGCAACCTGTCGGCGCCGCTGGGGCAGATCGTGTTCCTCCAGCCCACCGAGCGGGCGCTCGCATCCTGGTCGGATTCCACCACGCTGACGGTGACGCTGTTCACCACCACCGGCACGGTGCTGCTCATTCTCGGCTTCTCGTTCCACTGGCAGGCGAGCCGGGCGCGCGAAGCGGACGCCATCTACGACACCGTGCGCCGGCGCATCGACACCGCGCTCAACCGCGGCCGTTGCGGCATGTGGGACTGGGACATGGCCCGCGGCCGCATGTACTGGTCCGACACCATGTTCGAGATCCTCGGGCTGGAGCGCAAGGACGAGCTGGTGTCCTTCGGCGAGATCGCCAAGCTCGTGCATCCCGACGACGGCGACCTCTACGAGCTGGCGCAGGAGCTGGCCGAGCGGCCGGGCACGCCGGTGGACCGGGTGTTCCGCATGCGCACCGCCAAGGGCGACTTCGTATGGCTGCGCATGCGCGCCGAAGTGGTCCAGCAGCAGGGCGAGGACGGCCCCCACCTCATCGGCATCGCCATGGATGTCACCGAGGCCCAGCGCATGGCCGAGCGCACGGTGACCGCCGACATGCGCCTGCGCGACGCCATCGAGAGCATCTCGGAAGCCTTCGTGCTGTGGGACAGCCAGAACCGGCTGGTGCTGTGCAATTCCAAGTTCCAGTCCCTGCACGAGCTGCCCGACGAGGCCATCCACGCCGGCACCCCGTTCGACGTGATCGCCTCCGTCGGCCGCCACCCCATCACCCGCACCCCGCTGAAGCCCGAGGACAAGCCCGAGGAAGGCTCGCGCGCCTTCGAGGCCCAGCTCTCCAACGGCCGCTGGCTGAAGATCGCCGAGCGCCGCACCAAGGACAACGGCTACGTCTCGGTCGGCACCGACATCACCACCATGAAGCGCCACGAGGAGCGCCTCATGGACAATGAGAAGCGCCTGATGGCGCTGGTGGCGGACCTGCGCAAGTCCCAGCAGACCCTGGAGCACCAGGCCCAGCAGCTGGCGGAACTGGCGGAGAAATATTCGGAAGAACGCAACAAGGCCGAGGACGCCAACCGCGCCAAGAGCGAGTTCCTCGCCAACATGTCCCACGAGCTGCGCACGCCGCTCAACGCCATCATCGGCTTCTCGGAGATCATGGAGAGCGGCATGTTCGGCCCGCTCGGCTCGGAGAAATACGCCGAATACTGCACCGACATCAAAGGCTCCGGCACCTACCTGCTCGACGTCATCAACGACATCCTCGACATGTCGAAGATCGAGGCCGGCCGCATGCAGCTGGAGGTGGAGGACCTGGCGCTCGACGACATCATCGCCGACGCCCTGCGCGTCACGGCGGTGAACGGCGACGAGAAGAACATCGCCATGACCATGGCGGCGGCCCCCAACCTCGCCATCAAGGGCGACCGCCGGGCGCTGAAGCAGATCCTGCTGAACCTGCTCTCCAACGCGGTGAAATTCACCCCCGAGGGCGGCAACATCGCGGTGAAGGCGCGCATCAACGGCGCGGCGGCGGTGATCGCCATCGAGGACACCGGCATCGGCATCGCCAAGGACGCGCTGGCGCGGATCGGGCGGCCGTTCGAGCAGGTGGAGAGCCAGTTCACCAAGACCCACAAGGGCTCGGGCCTCGGCCTTGCCATCGCCAAGTCGCTGGTGGAGTTGCACGGCGGCGCCATGCGCATCCGCTCCGTCGAGGGCCGCGGCACCACCGTAATCGTCCGCCTGCCGGTGAACGGCCGCGCCGCCAATTCCAACGAGACGCCAAGGCTGGCCGCGGTGATGTGAGGGCGGCGGCCCGGCCTGAACACCTCAGCCGTTGCCGCCGTTGTCGTTGCCCTGTCCCCGCCCGATCCCGTCCGCCAGAGGCCGCAGCAGGAAGCCAAGGCGCGGCACGTAATCCAGCGTCCCGTCGACCCACCGGCCCGGCGGCGTGTTCGAGAACACGAGGGACAGCCCCTCCACCGCTGGGCCAGACATCCCGCTCGGCGCGTCGTCCTGCCGCCGCAGGAACACCACCGCCACCTCCCGGCACAGCGCCCCCTCCAGCCAAAGCAGCGCGCCGGCATCGAGCCGCACCACACCCGTAAGATCGTCGGCGCCCCCGCCCGCGCGACATGCGGCGGCGCAGGCAACGAGCGCCGCGCGCGCCTCATTCGACACCTCAAGGTGCGGCGCACGGGTGCCGTCGGGGGCGGGATGATCCGGCAAAAGCAAGGCGGCGTGACCCCGGTCGGGCACCGCGTCGAGGGGCGCCATGCCGGGCCAGCGGATCTGCGGGCCGAGTGGACCGAGCCGCGCCCCGCGCGCGGCCCAGCTCGGCCAGTCCGAGCCACCGAGGGAGCCTGAGCGGTTGTCGCGCCCGCTCACCGGATCGCGCAGGAAAAAGCCGTCCCCCGCCGCATGGTCGATGCTCTGTCCCGCGAGGCGCGCATCCTCGTCCGGGCCGGGCCAATAGAGGAAGAGCAGGCCGTCCACCGCCTGGGCGGAGGGGCGCATCTGCGCGCCCTGCCACGTCGGCTCGATGAAGACGTGGACGGTCTCCACCGCCTCCCCGCTGTCGAGCGGCGAGATGGTCAATCCGACCGAGACCAGCACCGGATGGGCGGAGGGCGGCACGCCATCGACCATCGCCCCGATCCGCCGCCGGGCGGCCGGGGTGAAGGTGAAAGAGATGGGCACCACACCATCCGCCATGGCCGCCTCCCGCAGGAACCGGAAGCGTAGAGGCGCGGCCCAACCGCGGCAATCGGACGGGACGCGCGGGCGAGGCCCGAGGGTGAGCCGGGCGCGTGAGCCCCATTCCCGCCCCGTCCATCCGCCCCCTTGCGGGCCGCCCGCCCCTGCCGCTAAGCCTGGAGCCACAAGCAGCCTGCGCCGGTGAGCGCAGGCGGATGGAGGCAGCACCCATGGCCCACAGGCGTTTTCCCCGAACAGGCCGGCACGCCGGCCTGTCCTGTACCGCCCTCGCCCTCCTCCTCCTCGCCTCCCCCGCCCTCGCCCAGACCCAGATCGACGCCTCCCGGCCGCCGCCGCAGACATCCGGCGTGCCCATCCCCAAAGGGCAGATCGAGACCGCGGTGGGCAAGGTCGACGCCCTCGCGCGGGACCTCATGACGCGCTCCGGCATTCCCGGCCTCGCGGTGGCCGTGGTGCACGAGGGCAAGACCGTGTTCCTCAAGGGCTATGGCGTGCGCAAGGTCGGCGAGAGCGCGGCCATCGACGCGGACACCGTGTTCCAGCTTGCCTCCCTGTCGAAGTCGGTGGGCTCAAGCGTGGTAGCCCACGAGGTGGGCAAGGGCACGGTGAAGTGGGACACCCCGGTGGAGGACCTTTTGCCCTGGTTCGCCCTGAACGACGACTGGGTGTCCGAGCACGTCACCATCGCCGATCTCTACAGCCATCGCTCGGGCCTGCCGGACCATGCCGGCGACGAACTGGAAGACCTCGGCTACGACCGCCGGCAGGTGCTTGAGCGGCTGAAGAAGCTGCCCCTCGCCCCGTTCCGCGTCTCCTATGCCTATACCAATTTCGGCGTCACCGCCGCCGCCGAGGCGGTGGCCACCGCTTCGGGCAAGGACTGGGAGACCCTCTCGGAGGAAGTGCTCTACAAGCCGCTCGGCATGGCCTCCACCTCCTCGCGCTTTTCCGACTACATGGCCCGCTCCAACCGCGCCGTGCCCCATGTGCGGGTGGGCAAGATCGGCGAGAGCAAGACCTTCGCCGCCAAGTTCCAGCGCGATCCGCAGGCCCAGTCCCCGGCGGGCGGGGTGAGTTCGTCGGTGCGGGACATGGCCCGCTGGCTCGGCTTCGTGCTGGGCGGCGGCACCTATGAGGGCCGGCAGATCGTGCCCGAGAAGGCGCTGCTGCCCGCCATGCGGCCGGAGATGATCTCCTCGCCCGCCTATGCCGCCGATGCCCGCGCCGGCTTCTACGGCTATGGCTTCGCGGTGAACGTGTCGCCCGCCGGCCGGGTGATGATCGACCATTCCGGCGCCTTCATCCTCGGCGCCGGCACAACCTATGTGCTCCTGCCGTCCGAGAAGCTGGGCATCGTGGTGCTCACCAATGCCCAGCCAACCGGCGTGCCTGAGGCGTTGGCCGCGAGCTTCATGGACCTTGCCCAGTTCGGCACGGTGACGCGGGACTGGCTCACGGCCTACGGCCCGCTCATCGATCCGCTCTACACGCCGCTCGGCACCCTCGCCGGCAAGAGCGCGCCCGCCAGGCCCACGCCGGCCAAGCCGCTTGCCACCTATGTGGGCACCTATGCCAATGCCTATTTCGGCGAGGCGCGGGTGAGCGAGGACAAGGGCCGCCTCATCCTTACCGTGGGGCCGAAGCCGCGCGTCTTCACCCTCGACCACTGGAGCGGGGACGACTTCATCTTCCGCCCCGAGGGCGAGGAGACGGCGCCTGTGGGATCGGTGTCGCAGGTGACCTTCTCGGACCGGAGGATGAAGGTGGAATTCTTCAACGACAACGGCCTCGGCACCTTCGAGCGGCGGTGAGGGCCGGGGTGGCGCCATAAGGCCATACATAGACCACCGTCGCCGTCCGGCGTGACCGGACGGCCCATGGCCCGGCCGGCACAACGCTGCGGGGACAACGCGGCAGAGACTTGGAATGCTGCCGAGACTTGGAAAGCGGCGAGATGGGCCCTCCGGTCAAGCCGGAGGGCGACGATGGTGAGAAACGGGTCGGAAAGCGCCGGCGTGTCCCCCTTTCCCGCCTGCGAGGGAGGACTGGGGTGAGGGCGAAACCTCCGGCGCTGAACCAAAACCCCCGGAAAGAACGAACCGGGAAACGACGGCAAGAGCCGATTCGGACACGCTGCGTTCCGGCTGCGTATCGGCCATGGGCAAGCGGTGTACCGAAATGGAACGCGCATCTGCCCCGCAGGGCCGCGATCGCGGAAACCTCCAGCCCCCACCCTGCCCTCCCCCGTACGGCGGGAAGGGGCTCATCGGCAGCGCAACAAGGCTCCGCTGCACGCCACGCCGATCAAATGCTCCAGCCCGCTACGGCCCCAGATAAACCGCGAGCCGGGCGGCGGCGTTGCGCAGGTGCTCCTCGGCAGCGGCGCGGGCGGCGACAGGGTCCTTCTTCTCGATGGCGGCGAAGATGGCCTCATGCTCGCGCTGCACCGCCTGGGGCAAGCCGCCGAGCCGCGCCGAGTTCGCCCGCGCGGTGCGGATGAAATGGCGCACCCGGTGGTCGAGAAACTGGGACAGGTCGCGGAAATAGGGATTGCCCGTCGCCTCCACGATGGCGCGGTGGAAGGCCATGTCCTCGTCCACGCCCGGCTCGCCGCGGTCGACGGCCTCCTGCATGGCGTCGAGCTGCTCCCCGATGCGGGCGAGATCCGCCTCCGAGCGGCGCACGGCGGCATGGGCGGTGGCGGTGGCCTCCACCGCCATCAGCAGTTCCACGATGGCGCGCATCTCCACCTTGTCGCTGAAATCGGCGATGTCGAGCCGGAAGGTGGAGGCTGCCCCCGGCTCGGCCACGAATGCGCCCGCGCCCTGGCGCGTGGTGACGAGGCCGTCATGCTTCAGCCGCCCCACCGCCTCGCGCACGATGGGCCGGCTGACGCCGTAGGTCTCCGCCATCTGGTGCTCGGTGGGCAGTCGCTCGCCCGGCTGGAGGCGGCCGGAAGCGATCTCCTCCCGGAGCCGGTGCGCCAGCGTCTCGGCGAGGGAGGGCGCCCGGCCGATGATGTCGCGGGGTTGGGCCATCCGTTGCTCCTAGCTCAGCCGGCTGCGCCACACACAAGATGGCGCGACTCAACTGGCAATATAAAGACCACCGTTCACGTGGACCGTCTCGCCGGTGACGAAGCTGGCCCAGTCGGAGGCGAGGAAGGCCACCACGCGGGCGACCTCCTGCGGCGTGCCGAGCCGCTTCGCCGGCGTGCCGGCAATCAGCGCCGCGCCGTTGGCGTCCATCAGGCCGCGCACCATGGGCGTGTCGATGAGACCGGGGGAGACAGAATTCACCCGCACCCGGGGCGCCAGCTCCATGGCCAGCGTGCGGGAGAAGTTGAGCACCGCCCCCTTGGCCGCCGCATAGTCCGCATGCCCCACGCTGCCGCGATGCCCCGCCATGGAGGCCACGTTCACGATGGCGGCACTCTCGGAGAAATGGGGGATGGCGGCGCGGCAGGTGTAGAACACCCCGTCGAGATTGACCGCGATGCCGGTGCGCCAGTGCGCGTCCGTCATCTCCGCCACCTTGCGGTCGCGGTAGAGGCCGGCGGAGGTGACCAGCACGTCGAGCGCGCCGAAGCGCTCCTTCACCAGAGCGAGGGCGCGGTCGGCGTCGGCGGGGTCGGCCGCATCCTGCCGGATGCCGACGGCGCGGGCGCCTGTGGGGTCGAGCTCAAGGGCGAAGGCAGCGATGCCGGCCTCGTCCAGGTCGGTGAGCACGCAATTGGCGCCGAGCGCGAAGAAGGTCTGCGCGATGGCACGGGAGATGCCGCCGTTGGCGCCGGTGAGCAGCAGGGTGCGATTTCTGAAGTCGAACATGGAGATCCTCCCGAACTTCAGGTCATGAGCCAGCCGCCGGCCACGTCGATGACCTGGCCGGTGACGAAGGCGGCGGCGTCCGAGGACAGGAAGCGGCAGACCTCCGCCACCTCCTCCGGCTGGCCGAGGCGGCGCAGGGGTGTCACCAGCCGCACCGCCTCGTTGGCGGCGGTGGCGGTGCCCCGCACCATGGGGGTGTCGATGCGGCCGGGGGCGATGGCGTTCACCGTTATCCCATAAGGCCCCAGCTCCCCCGCCAGATGCTTGGTGAAGCCGATGAGGGCGGCTTTGGAGGCGGCATAATGCACCCCCACGATGTCGCAATAGGTGCGCCCGGCCACCGAAGAGATGTTGATGATGCGACCCTGCCCCAGTGCCTTCATGCCCGGCGAAAGCGCCCGCACGCAATTGAAGGCGCCGGTGAGGTTCACGTCGATCACCCGCCGCCATTCGGCCGGGTCCATGTCGGGCGCCTCGGCGCGGCGCCCGTCGGCCCCTCCCTTGGGCGAGATGCCGGCATTGTTGACCAGCACCGTGACCGGCCCCAGCGCCGCAACAGCGGCGCTGGCGGCAGCTTCCACGGCGGCATAGTCCGCCACGTCCGCCGCAAGGCCAACGGCCTTCACCCCGCGCAGGGCTGCGGCGTTGGCCGCCTCCTCGGCAAGGGCGGGATCAAAGTCCACATAGGCGACGGCGGCCCCGGCATCCGCATGGGCATCCGCCATGGCGCGGCCGATGCCGCGCCCTGCTCCGGTGACGAAAACGACGGGGGAAGACGACAGGCTCACCGTCCGGTCTCCAGCATGATCTTGCCGAGGTGGGCGCTCGATTCCATGAGCGCATGGGCCTCCCGCGCCTGTTCCAGCGGGAAGGTGGCGTGGACGAAGGGCTTGATCTTACCCGCCTCCAGCAGCGGCCACACGTCCCGCTTCAGCGCTTCGGCGATGGCGGATTTCAGCGCCACGGAGCGGGCGCGGAGGGTCGAGCCGGTAAAGGTCAGGCGCTTCAGCATCACCGGCATGAGGTCGATGGTGACCTCGCTCGGCTGGAGGAAGGCGATCTGTACCAGCCGCCCTTCCACGGCCAGCGCCTGGAGGTTCCGCGCCACGTAGGGCCCGCCCACCATGTCCAGGATCTCGTCCACGCCGCGCCCGTCGGTCAGCGCCTTCACCTCGGCGACGAAGTCCTTGGCGCGATAGTCGATGGCGGCGTCCGCGCCGAGCTTCAGGCAGAAGTCGCACTTCTCCGGCGAGCCGGCGGTGGCGATGACGCGCGCGCCGGCATGGTGCGCCAGCTGGATGGCGGTAGAGCCGATGCCGCTCGACCCGCCATGGATGAGGATGGTCTCGCCCGCCTTCAGGCGGCCACGGGTGAAGACGTTGTCGTAGACGGTGTAATAGTTCTCCGGCAGCCCGGCGGCTTCAAGCAGCGAAAGCGGCTTGGGAATGGGCAGGCAGAGCGGGGCTTCCGCCACGCAATACTCGGCGTAGCCGCCCGAGATCACCAGGGCGCAGACTTCGTCGCCGATCTTGAGGGAATCAACGCCCTCGCCGAGCGCGACGACACGGCCCGCGATTTCGAGGCCCGGGATCTCCGTGGCGCCGGGGGGCGGGGGATAATTGCCCGCGCGCTGGAGGCAGTCGGGGCGATTGACGCCCGCGGCCACCACCTCCACCAGCACTTGCCCCGGCCCGGGACGCGGCACCGGCGCGGTCTCGATGGCAATGACCTCCGGTCCACCGGCACCGGTGAACCGCGCCTGGCGCATGGAACTGGGAATTTCAACCACCGGCATTCCTCCCTAGGTCACGCGCCCATCGTCCTGCATCGCTGGCAGATCCGGGGGGTGCGCTGTCTTTTGTGGCGTTCAGAACCTGCCGCGCGGCACTTGGCCGACACCTGTTCGCGGCGGGAGCCTTGGTGCGGGAAAACTACATAAGTCCTACTTGTCAGGCAACTTGGTTATCTGCATTATCCGCAGCGTCCGACGGGCGGCAATGTCCGACCGTCCGCCATCAGGCGCTTAAAAATCGTTCCCGATTAACGGGTTACAGGGGCCGGCCGCAGACGCGCCGGACGAGGGAGGAGACAATGAAGAGTTTCGCGCGGGCGGCGTTGGCCGCCGCACTGCTTGTTGCCGCCTCCCCCTTCGCGGGACCCGCGGCGGCCCAGGGCACGGTCAAGTTCGGCGCCCTCTATCCCTTCTCCGGCGGCCTCGCCCTTCTGGGCGACGAGAGCTTCCGCGGCTTCGAGCTGGCGGTGGAGGAGCGCAACGCGGCCGGCGGCATCGACGGCAAGAAGATCGAGTTCATCAAGGGCGACGCGGTCGATCCCAACCAGGCCGTTGGCGAGGCCCGGCGCCTGACCTCGGTGGACAAGGTCTCGGCCATCTTCGGCACCTACTCCTCGTCCCTGTCGCTGGCAGCGACGCAGGTGACTGAGCTTGCCGGCGTGCCCTATTTCGAGCTTGGCGCGGTGTCCGATCCCATCACTGAGCGCGGCTTCAAATACGTGTTCCGCACCAACGCCACGGCCCGTGACTTCGCCAACCGCATGGTGGATTCGGTGATCGAGGCGGTGGCCCCGGCCCTCGGCGTAAAGGCGGCTGACCTCAAGGTCGGCATCATCCACGAGGACAGCCTCTACGGCCAGACGGTCTCCGGCTATCAGAAGACCCGCGCCAAGGAGAAGGGCCTCAACGTGGTCGAGGTCCTGCCCTATTCGGCCAAGTCCGTCGACCTCACCCCGGTCATCCTGCGCCTCAAGTCCGCAGGCGTGGACGTAGTGCTGCAGACCTCCTACCAGAACGACACCGTGCTGTTCTTCCGCCAAATGAAGGACCAGGCCTACAAGCCCAAGGCGGTGATGGGCGCCGGCGGCGGCTATTCCACCCGTGACACCATGACTGCGGTGGGCGCGGAGAACATGGAAGGCGCCCTCGACGTGGACTTCACCCAGTTCAACACGAACCCCAAGGCCACCCCCGGCCTCGCGGAATTCGTGACCAAGTACAAGGCGAAGTACGGCATCGATCCGCGCTCCGGCCATTCGCTGGCCAACTACATGGGCGCCAAGGTGTTCTTCGACGCCATCGCCAGCGCCAAGAGCACCGACGCCGACAAGGTGCGCGCCGCCGTCCTGAAGGTGGACATCCCCGTGGGCGAGACCGCCACCGGCTGGGGCGCCAAGTTCTCCGAGCAGGGCCAGAACACCCGCGCCCAGCCGTTCCTCATGCAGTGGCAGGGCGGCAACCTCGTCACCGTGTTCCCCGAGTCGGCCGCGGTCGCCAAGCTGAAGACCGGCGTCGGCGCCAACTGACCCGTCCCGACTGCCCCGCGGCGCCCGGAAGGGCCGCCGCCCGGCCCCCGCGCGATCTGGCCTCGCGCGGGGGCCGTAGTTCCCGACAATTCGCTTCCCGCGTGTCCGGCTCCAGAGCGCTTTCAAGCGAAGTGGCTACCGGTTCGCATGAAGAATGCGCGTCATTGTAGAAAGCTGGAGCCATTCCCGCTCGCAGATGGGATTGGAAATGGCTCCAGCCGAAGGACCGCACCGTAAAGCCCCGCGTACTCATCGGAGCGAGCGCGATGGACGTTCTTATTCAGCTGGTGCTCAACGGCATCCTGCTCGGCAGCATGTATGCCATCATCAGCGTCGGCCTCACCCTCATCTTCGGCATCGTCCGGGTGGTGAACTTCGCCCATGGCGAGTTCCTGATGGTCGGCATGTATGCGGCCTACCTGCTCGCCGCGAAGTTCGGCCTGCATCCCTATGCGTCCGCGATCCCCGTGGTGCTGCTGCTGTTCGCCCTCGGCGCGCTGGTGCAGCGCTTCCTGATCCAGCCGCTCTTGTCCGCCGATGAACACATCCAGATCTTCGCCACGGTGGGCCTCTCCACCGCGCTGGTGAACCTCGCCCTGCTGCTGTTCGGTGCCGACCTTTATTCGGTGCCACCCTCCGCTGCGCAGGGCTCGGTCCAGGTCGCCGGCTTCACTTTGGTGAAGGGGCAGATCGTGATGTTCGTCTGCGCGCTGGCACTGGTGGCGGGGCTTCACCTGTTCATGCAGTCCACCGCGCTCGGCCGTGCCATCCGCGCCACGGCGCAGAACCGCAACGCGGCGCTGCTGATGGGCGTGAAAGTGGACAAGATCTACGTCATCGCTTTCGGCATGGGCGCGGCTTGCGTGGGCCTTGCCAGCGCGCTGGTGATGCCGCTTTACCCGGTGACGCCCACCATCGGCACCTATTTCGTGCTCACCGCCTTCGTGGTGGTGGTGCTGGGCGGCATGCGCTCCATGTATGGCGCCTTCTTCGGGGCCATGATCATCGGCCTCGTGGACAGCCTCTCCGGCTACTACATCGCGCCCGACCTGAAAGAGGTCGTCTACTTCGCGCTGTTCCTCCTGATCCTCATCTTCAAGCCCACCGGCCTGTTCGGCCTCGGCCGCGGCACGGAGTGACACGATGAGCCTTCACGACTCCTCGCTCAAGGACTCCCGCGCCGCCAAGGCCGCCCCCGGCGGGCTCTCGGTCCTGTCCCGGCTCACCGACCCGCGCGTCTATTGCGCGCTCATCGCGTTGTCGCTGCTGGTCATCATCCCGGCCTGGTCGGGCTCCACCTTCATGGTGCACGTGTTCGTCACCATCTGCGTGTTCGGGGCGCTGTCGACCGCGTGGAACATCCTCGGCGGCTATGCCGGCCAGCTCTCGCTGGGCCACACGGTGTTCTACGGGCTGGGCGGCTATACAGCGGCACTGCTGCTCACCCATTTCGGCCTCTCGCCCTGGATCGGCATGATCGCCGGCGCGGCGCTGGCGGCCCTCGTCAGCCTTGGCATCGGCTATCCCTGCTTCCGCCTGCGCGGGCCGTTCTTCTCGCTCGCCACCATCGCCTTCCTGGAGGTGGTGCGGCTCCTGTCCATCCACTTCAACGGGGTCACCGGCGGCTCGGCGGGCCTCGTGGTGCCGCTGCAGATCGGCTGGCCGTGGATGATCTTCCGCGAGAAAATCAATTATCTCTACATTGCATTCGGACTTCTGGTGCTCTGCCTGGCGGTGTCCTACGCGATCCGCCACTCCCGCCTCGGCTATGCGCTCACGGCTGTTCGTGAACGCGACAGCGCGGCCCAGGCGGCGGGCATCGACATCAACGGCGTCAAGCTCTGGGCCATGGCGATCTCGGCGGCGCTCACCGCATTGGTGGGCACCTTCCACGCCATGTACATGACCTTCCTGGAGCCCGCGACGCTGTTCTCCCTCGCCACCGCCATCGAGATCGCCATGTTTGCCCTGATAGGCGGCCTCGGGACGGTGGCGGGGCCCCTGCTCGGCACGGTGCTGGTGGTTCCGCTCGCGGAACTCGCCCGCGGCTGGCTCGGGGCCTCGGCCAATGGCCTGCACGGCTTCGTCTACGGGTCCGTGCTGGTCATCATCACGCTGACCCTGCCCGGCGGGCTGGTCGGCACCTTCGGCCCGTTCGTGGTGCGCCTCATCGACAGGCTGCCCGGCGGCGGGCGGACCCGCGCGGACGTGGTCGCGCCCGCCACCAAGATCATCACCGGCACGCCCGGCGAGGTGGTGCTGAAGGCGCAGAACCTCGTCAAGCGCTTCGGCGGGCTGACCGCCACCGACAACGTCTCCCTCACCCTGAAGCGGGGCGAGATCCTGGGTGTGATCGGCCCCAACGGCGCCGGCAAGACCACCGTCTTCGCCCAGCTCTCGGGCTTCCTCACCCCCAATGCCGGCACCATCGAGATCCTCGGCCCCGACGGCAAGTGGCATCAGCCCAGTTCGCCTGATGCGTTCGCCCGGCTCGGCATCGGCCGCACCTTCCAGATCGTGCAGCCCTTCGGCAAGCTCTCGGTGCTGGAGAACATCATGATCGGCGCCTTCCTGCGCCATCGCTCCGTGGACGATGCCCGCGCCGTCGCCCTTCGGGTGGCCAAGCTCATGGGCCTCGACGACGTGAAGGACGTGGAGGCGGGCACCCTGCCCATCGGCGGCCTGAAGCGGCTGGAGGTGGCGCGCACGCTCGCCACCGAGCCCACCATCCTGCTGCTGGATGAAGTGATGGCCGGCCAGAGCCAGTCCGACACCCTGAAGATGGTGGAGCTGATCCGCGCCATCCGCGACACCGGCGTCACCGTCATCGCCATCGAGCACAACATGCAGGCCATCATGAGCCTGTCCGACCGCATCGTGGTGATCGACAGCGGCAAGGTGATCGCCGAAGGCAAGCCCGATGCCGTGGTGCGCGAGCGACGGGTGATCGAGGCCTATCTCGGAGAGGATTTCGTCGATGCTCAAGGTCTCTGAGATCACCGCCGGCTACGGCCGCACCGTCATCCTCCAGGATGTCTCGCTGCGGGTCGGGCGCGGCGAGGTGGTGACCATCATCGGCTCCAACGGCGCCGGCAAGACGACTCTGCTACGCGCCATCTCGGGCCTCGTGAAGCCCACCGCCGGCTCCATCGAGTTCGACGGCCAGCGCATCGACCGCCTGCCGCCGGACGAGATCGTCGGCGCAGGCCTCATCATGGTGCCGGAGGCGCGCCAGCTGTTCCCGGTCATGAGCGTGCGCGACAACGTGCTGATGGGCGGCTACCACCCCAAGGTCCGCGCCGGCATGGCCCAGCGCTTCGACGAGGTGCTGGACATCTTCCCCCGCGTGCGCGAGCGCCTCGACCAGCTCGCCGGCTCCCTCTCCGGCGGCGAGCAGCAGATGGTGGCCATCGCCCGCGGACTGATGGCGAAGCCCAAGCTGCTGATGCTGGACGAGCCTTCCCTCGGCCTCGCTCCCATTATCGTGCAGCAGATGTTCGACGTCATCGACCGCATCTGCAAGACCGGCACCACTGTGCTGCTGGTGGAGCAGAAGGCGTTCCACGCCCTGAAGATCGCCGACCGCGCCTATGTGATCGAGAACGGCCAGATTGCCCTCGAGAACACCGGCATCGGCCTGCTCGCCGACCCGCACATCAAGACCGCCTACCTCGGCATCTGAGCCTTCGGGCCACCCCCGGAACCTGCCCCATGACCACACCCCAGCCCACCCGCGAGATCACCGGCCACACCCGCGTCTACGGCATCCTCGCCGACCCCATCCATCACGTGAAGACGCCGCAGATGCTCAACGCGCTGATGGCGCGCGAGGGCCGCGACGGGGTGATGGTGCCGTTCCAGGTCGCCCCGGACGACCTCGCGACGCTGGTCGCGGGCCTCAAGACCATGAAGAGCCTCGGCGGCTTCGTGGTGACGGTGCCGCACAAGACCGCCATCGTGGACCTGTGCGACGCCGTCTCCGACAGCGCCCGCCGCATCGGGGCGGTGAACACGGTGCGCCGCGAGGCGGACGGCCGGCTCATCGGCGAGATGCTGGACGGCAAGGGCTTCGTCGGCGGCCTGCTGGCGGCGGGCATCGATCCGAAGGACAAAAGCGTCTACCTCGCCGGCGCCGGCGGGGCGGCCAACGCCATTGCCTTTGCCTTCGTGGAAGCTGGCATCTCCCGCCTCACCATCGCCAACCGCACCCGCGCCAAGGCGGAAGACCTCGCCGTCCGCCTCGCCGAGGCCTATCCCAAGGCGCAGGTGGACATCGGCAACCCTGACCCCTCCGGCCACGACATCGTGGTGAATGGCACCTCCCTCGGCCTCAAGGACGGCGATGCCCTGCCGCTCGATACCGCACGCCTGTCGCCGGAGCAGATCGTGGCCGAGGTGATCATGCAACCGGAGGAGACCGCCCTCCTCGCCGCCGCCAAGGCGAAGGGCTGCCGCATCCATTTCGGCAAGCCCATGCTGGCCTGCCAGCTCGACCTCATGGCCGAGTTCCTCGGCATGCGCGCGCTCCCGGGAGCCGGCAAGTGAGCGGCCCCGGCACTGGCGCCCTCGCCGGCCGCTGCGCCCTCATCACCGGCGGCGCCTCCGGACTTGGCCTTGCCGTGGCGCAAGCGTTCCGGGTCGAGGGCGCCGCGCTGGTGCTGCTCGACCTCGACCCCGCCGCCGAGGCGCGGGCGCAGGAGCTGGGCAATGCCATCGCAGTCAAGGGATCGGTCACGCGCAAGGCGGACATCGTCCGCGCCTACGACGCCGCCGAGGCCCGCTTCGGCCCGGTGGACATCTGCGTCGCCAATGCCGGCGTCTCCCAGAATGCCCCCACCCTCTCGGTCACCGAGGAGGAGTGGCAGCGCGTCATCGACATCAACCTCACCGGCACCTTCCTCACGGCGCAGGAGGCGGGGCGGCGCATGATCGCCCAGGGCGGCGGTTCCCTGCTGCTCATGGCCTCCATGTATGGCGTGGTGGCCGCGCCCGAACGCATCGGCTACTGCGCCTCCAAGGCGGCCGTCGCCATGATGGCCAAGGCCCTCTCCTGCGAATGGGCGCGGGACAAGGTGCGGGTGAATGCCATCGCCCCCGGCTATGTGCGCACCGCCCTGCTCGACGACCTCGCCGCCCGCGGCCGTCTCGACCTCGACCGCCTGAAGGCCCGCACCCCCATGGGCCGGCTGGTGGAGGCGGACGAAGTGGCCCGCATGGCGGTGTTTCTCGCCTCCGATGCCTCAAGCGCCGTCACCGGGCAGGTGATGGGCGTGGACGGCGGCTGGTCCGCCTACGGCTATGTGTGACGGCACGCCGTGTCCCGGCTTTCCACGGCAAGGACACGGCCTTTGCGGGAGAAAGGGGCTTGCGGTGCGCGGCCAACGGATGCATCCGCTTCGCCACCGCGCGGGCGGGGCCATCCGGCTGAAGCTCGCACCCGTTTCATGCCAGATGTCTTGAGGGCTGCCTCATGAGCGCCGATCTTGTTTCCCGCCTTGCCGCCATTCTCGGCCCCTCCGGCCTCCTCGCCGACGAGGCCGACATGGCCTCCTATGCCATCGACTGGCGCCGCCTGTTTCCCGGCCGCCCGCTGTGCGTCGCCCGCCCCGCCTCCACCGCCGAGGTGTCCGAGGTGGTGAAGGCCTGCCGCGCGGCCGGCGCCGCCATCGTGCCCCAGGGCGGCAATACCGGCCTTGCCGGCGGCGCGGTGCCGGACGCCTCGGGCGGACAGGTGGTGCTCTCCCTCACCCGCATGAACAAGGTGCGCGCCGTCGACCCGGTGGGCCTCACCATCTCCGCCGATGCCGGCTGCATCCTCAAGGTGGCGCAGGACGCCGCCGCCGAGGCCGGCCGTCTGCTGCCCATAAGCCTTGCGGCGGAAGGCTCGGCGACCTTGGGCGGGGTGGTCTCCACCAATGCGGGCGGGGTCAATGTGGTGCGCTACGGCATGGCCCGCGCACTGGTGCTGGGCCTTGAGGTGGTGCTCGCCGACGGTACCATCGTGGACATGGCCCGCCAGCTCCGCAAGGACAACGCCGGCTACGACCTCAAACAGCTCTTCATCGGCACCGAGGGCACGCTGGGCATCGTCACCGGCGCCGTGCTGCGCCTGGTGCCCCGGCCCCGCCATACTGTCACCGCCCTGCTCTCCGTGCCCAGCCCCCAGGCGGCCCTGGACCTGCTGGCGCTGGCGCAGGAGGAACTGGGCGACACCCTCTCTGCCTTCGAGCTGATGAGCGGCTATTCCTTCGACCTGCTGAAGCGGCACCTCAACCTCACCCCGCCCATCGCCTCCGGCGACTGGTTCGTGCTGCTGGAGGCCGGTGCCAGCCTATCCGGCCTGAGGGAGGCCGCGGAGGCGGCATTGGCAGCGGCGCTGGAGAACGGCACGGCGCTGGACGGCGTCATCGCCGAGACCGGGGCGCAGGCCACCCAGCTCTGGGCCTTGCGCGAGCACATCACCGATGGCGAGGCCCGCGAGGGCAAGAGCATGAAGCACGATGTCTCCGTGCCCATCGTCGATGTTCCTGCCTTCCTGGAGGCCGCGGACATCGCCATCGAGAACGGCGCACCGGGCGCAAAGGTCAATGCTTTCGGGCACTTGGGCGACGGCAACATCCATTACAACGTGGTGCTCGCCCCGGGCCAGGACGGCGCCGCCATCAACACCCTCGTCCATGACGTGGTGGCCCGTTTTGCCGGCTCTATTTCCGCCGAACACGGCATCGGCCAGTACCGGGTGGACGAGCTTCTCCTGCGCCGCGCACCGGCGGAGATCGCCCTCGCCCGCACCCTCAAGACCGCCCTCGACCCGGACGATTTCCTGAACCCCGGAAAGGTCCTGCCAGCCGGGGGCTGATCCCCCGGCCGCACAAAAAGGTACGCTGGAACAAGGCCATGGACAGCTTCGACTATATCGTCGTGGGAGGCGGAACCGCAGGCGCGATCCTCGCGGCCCGCCTCTCGGAAGACCCCCGCCGCACCGTCCTCCTGCTGGAGGCGGGCGGTACGGACCGGGGCTTCTGGGTGCCCATTCCGGCCGGCTTCTCCAAGCTTCTGGCCGGCAGCGCCTTCAACTGGCGCTTCCACACCGAGCCGGAAGAAAATACCTACGACCGCCCCATCGTGGTGCCGCGCGGCAAGGGGCTGGGCGGCTCAACCCTCATCAACGGCATGATTTTCGTGCGCGGCCAGCGCCAGGATTATGACGGCTGGGCCCAGCTCGGCGCCACCGGCTGGGGCTGGGACGACGTGAAGCCCTACTTCAAGAAGTTCGAGACCTTCGAGGCCTCCGACATCGACACCAACGAGCGCGGAACCGACGGCCCCATCAACATCGTCCGCGTGGGCGAACGCCCTGTTCTGTCTGAGGTTTTCATCAAGGCGGCGGAGCAGGCCGGCTACCCGCGCAACCCCGACTACAACGGAAAGGTTCAGGACGGGTTCGGCTATTATCAGGTGAACCAGAAAAACGGGCGCCGCTGGACCGTGGTGGACGGCTATCTGCGCCCCGCTCTCTCCCGTCCCAACCTCAAGGTGGCGACCCACGCCCAGGCCCTCTGCCTCACCCTCGACGGCCGGCGGGTGACCGGGGTGACCTACCGGCAGGGCGGCCGTGAAGTGGCGGCCACCGCGCGGGCCGAGGTGCTGCTCGCCGCCGGGGCGGTGCAGTCGCCCCAGTTGCTGGAACTGTCGGGCATCGGCCATCCGGAGACGCTGAAGGCGGCGGGCATCCCGGTGGTGCATGCCCTTTCCGGCGTCGGCAACAATTATCGCGACCACTTCGCCACCCGCATGAACTGGCGCGTCAAGCAGCCGGTGACCCTCAACGAGCAGACCCGCGGCCTCGCCCTCGCCAAGGCCGTGGCGCAGTATTTCCTGACGCGCAAAGGTATTCTCACCCTGGGAACCGGTCTTGCCCATGGTTTCGTGAAGACGCGGCCGGGCTTGGAGGGGCCGGACGTGCAATATTTCTTCATGCACGCCAGCTACGCCAATGCCGCCGACCGTGCGCTGGACCGCCAGCCGGGCATGACCATCGGCGTCACCCAGCTGCGCCCGCAATCCATCGGCTCCATCCACGTGACCTCGCCGGACCCGTTCAAGGCCCCGGCCATCCGGCCGAACTTCCTTGCGGTTCAGGAGGATCGCGACTGCCTGGTGGAGGGCATGAAGCTCGCCCGGCGCATCATCGAGCAGCCGGCCATGGACCCCTACCGGGCGTTCGAGATGAACCCCGGCCCGGATGTGCGCAGCGACGCCGACTTCCTGGAATTTGCCCGCCGCACCGGCCAGACCATCTACCACCCGGTGGGCACCTGCGCCATGGGCACGGGACCCGCGGCGGTGGTGGACCCGCGCCTCAAGGTCATCGGCCTTGAGGGCCTGCGCGTGGTGGATGCCTCGGTGATGCCAACCATCGTCTCCGCCAACACGGCGGCGGCGGTGATGATGATCGCCGAGAAGGCCGCCGACATGATCAGGGCCGACGCGCGGTAGGCGCCGCGCCCCTTGAGGCACAAGCCGCTGGAGGAGACCGCCTGCGCAATGGTATAAGAGCGCTTTAGCCCGTTCTCAGCCATTGCGAACCGCCGTCATGATTGCCACGCCGGCCCACGAGATCCCCCTGGACATCCGGCGCAAGGCGGTGGCGGTCCACGAGGCCGGGCATGCTCTGGTCGCCCTCCTCCACAAGCGCGACGTGACCGGCGCGGCGCTTCACCCGCCCCACGGCCTCAGCGGCGAAACCCGCTTCGCGGGCGCGGGAGAGCTGGTGCTGGACCTGAACGCCAGGGCCGACCGGCACTTCATCGAGGATGCCATCGTCATCCTTCTGGCCGGGCAGATCGCCGAGGCGCACTACTGGAAGCAGCTCGCCCCGCTCTACATCCCGCGCATCGATTCCCACCGCACCGACGACGCCGAGATCCACGCACTGCGATCCCACTTCGCCTTGGGCCCCGAGCAGCAGGCCATGTTCATGGGCTATTGCACGGACAAGGCGAGCCGCATCGTCCTCCACCCCAACGCCCAGGCCGCCATCGCCGAGATCGCGACGACGCTGGTCGACACCCTGTCCATCGGCCGGGCGGCATTGGACGAGATCCTCGCTCGGCATGAGGTGGCGGAGGGGAGGCTGAAGTTCGCGCGGCACCCTTGGGAGAGACGGGTTTAGGGGGATGGGGGAGGTGGCGGTTGAATGCGCGATGAGCCAACATCACGAGATTGAACAAGACCGGACGCTTGTATCCTGCCCTTGCAATAAGCCTGTTCCGTATGATGTCATGATATTCGCTCGATTCTAGTTTAGACGAGGGCGGGCATCGACATATCGATGATGCGCGATGGTTCGTGCGCCTAGCGCAATTAATTGACGAGACTGGGTGCAAACATATGACACTACAGACAGGTGTATTTGTATTGCAGGACAATGACACTCTCATTGCAATGCAACCAGAACAATTCTCTGCTGAAGTTGATTTTCAAAAAATGCTTTCAAAATTTCCATCCCTTTTGGTTGGAGACCAGATAAATCCAGAAAACCCTCGCCGCTTCCTGCTAATAAAGGAAGAATTGACCATCGGACACGAAGGCGATCCAGCCCGATGGTCGCTCGATCACCTTTTCTTGGATCAGGATGGCGTCCCCACGTTAGTCGAGGTAAAGCGACAATCAGATAGCCGCCTTCGTCGTGAGGTCGTCGGTCAGATGTTGGATTATGCTGCTAATTTTCAGTCATTTTGGAATGCAGATAAAATAATATCCGCTCTAGAACTGATGTGCTCTATAAAAAATATAGAGTATATCGATATATTAAACGAATTCATCGGACCAGAAATAACAAATGATAAGTTTTGGTCTAGCGTGGATACAAACATAAGATCTGGCAAGATTCGTCTGCTTTTTATTTCAGACCACATACCATCAGAATTGCGTCGCATCGTCGAGTTCTTAAATGAGCAGATGACCCCTGCAGAGGTTCTGGCTCTTGAACTCCGCCAATTCGTAGGACAGGGCCTAAGAACGATCGTGCCCGTCATCTTTGGGCAGACTCAGGAGGCCGCCAGTAGGAAGGAGCCAGGCAGGGGAGAGCGCTGGACCGAGGAACGTTTGATCGCGGCTTTCGACAGCAAATTTACCGCATCGGAGGCTTCCGTCGCCAAGGCAATTATCACCTGGATGAAAAGCAGCGGATTCCCGCTTGAATTCGGCACAGGTCGCACGAATGGATCAGTCTACCCGCTATTGAAGCCCAAAGGTGTAGCGATCAATCCGGCCTATCTTTCGACAGAAGGTAAGGTCTGGTTGCAGCTCAAATCCCTTCAGGGAAAGCCGGTGTTCGGAGGGCTTGATGAGCGCCGTGAACTCTTAAGACATTTCGCACAAGTTGAAGGCTCAGGTCTGACCGAGGCATCTGCTGACGGATGGCCCGCTATATCATTGGATCGGATAGCTGCCGATCCTCGAGGCACTGACAAAGTCCTTTCTGCCCTGCAATGGATTGTGGACCGAGTAAAAGAGGCCGTGTGACCGTAGAATATGCGTTGGACTGAACCGCCCCAGGTTTGGCGGAGGCTCTAACTCTCCCCGAGAAAGTGGAGCCTTATGCGCAAGGTGACGCGCCTACAGTGCGAGCGGGCGGTTCTGCTGCTCGACACACTCCCCGAACGAGTGGCTAAGAGGTCGTAAGGTAGCCGTTAAAGCAAGATGCCAGATCCGCAAACGAGCTGGCTTGGTTGGCGCACTTGACCTGAGCCCCTGATCCTCCTCCAGATTTAGGTAGAGTCCGTCGATCATGGAGACGGACGATGCGAGCCTCACGGTTCACAGAGGAACAGATCATTGGGATGCTGAAGGAGCAGGAGGCGGGCGCGAAGACCGCTGAGGTCTGCCGCAAGCACGGCATCTCCTCGGCGACCTTCTACAAGTTCAAGGCCAAGTACGGGGGCATGGATGTGTCCGATGCCCGCCGGCTGAAGGCGCTTGAGGAGGAGAACGCGCGTCTGAAGAAGCTGCTGGCCGAGCAGATGCTGGACAACGCCATCCTGAAGGATGTCAGCGCAAAAAATGGTAACGCCCGATGCAAGGCGCAAAGCCGTTGACGTTGCCCCTCCTGGCTAATCCAGCTTGAAGTTCGTTCTGGCCCCATGAGAGGACCAGAACATGAGGCGCAGCCGCTTCACCGAGGAGCAGATCATCGGGATCCTGAAGGAGCACGAGGCCGGGGAGCCGGTCTCGGACCTGTGTCGGAAGCACGGGGTCAGCGACGCCAGCATCTACAAGTGGAAGGCCCGTTTCGGCGGGATGGACATATCGGAGGCCAAGCGGCTGCGGGCGCTCGAGGACGAGAACGCCAAGCTGAAGCGCATGCTCGCCGACGCCATGCTGGACAACGTCGCGCTGAAGGATCTCCTGGGAAAGAAGTGGTGACGCCCGCTGCCGAGCGCAGAGCTGTCGCCCATCTCGTGGAGCATCACGGGATGAGCGAACGGCGGGCGTGTAAAGCCACCGGCTTCTGCCGCATGACCATGAGATACAGAGCCACGCGCGGAAATGACGCCTCGCTGCGTGAGCGCATGAAGGCCATCGCCCAGGAGCGACGGCGGTTTGGCTACCGCCGTCTCCACGTCCTGCTCAGGCGGGAGGGCTTCCGGGTCAACCACAAGCGGCTGTTCCGGCTCTACCGTGAGGAACGGCTGATGGTCCGCCGGCGAGGCGGTCGCAAGCGGGCGATCGGGACACGGGCGCCGATGATGATCCCGATGGGACGGAACGAGCGCTGGTCACTCGACTTCGTCGCCGACCAGATGACCGATGGCCGCCGCTTCCGGATGCTGGCCATCGTGGACGACTGCACCCGCGAGTGCCTGGCGCTGGTGGCGGACACCTCGCTGTCCGGGGTCAGGGTCGCTCGCGAACTCGATCGGTTGCTGGCAGAGCGCGGCCGGCCGAAGATGATCGTCAGCGACAATGGCAGCGAGTTCACCTCCAATGCCATTCTGGGCTGGGCCGACGCGGCTCGGGTCGAGTGGCACTCCATCGCGCCCGGCAAGCCGATGCAGAATGGCTTCATCGAGAGCTTCAACGGCCGCCTTCGGGACGAGCTGTTGAACGAGACGCTGTTCTCCAGCCTGTCCCAGGCCAGGGCCGCCCTCGCCCGATGGCAGGTCGATTACAACACCGACCGACCGCACTCGAAGCTCGAATGGCAGACGCCAAGCGCCTTCGCCTCAACGTTCCACCCGCGGCGGGATCAGACGCTCCACAACATGAGCGGCTCCGCGTCTGCCCCCGCCGCCCCGCACACCCGAAAGGGCAAATCCAACCGCCAGAACGAACTCAAAGCTGGATAGAAGTTGGGGGCAACGTCACGGCAGATAGCCCCTGCGGAGAGTCACCCGTGAGGCACCGTTCCGGCAATCTCAAGAAACGAGGTACATCAATCTGACATCAATGCCAACGCCTACGGCTTGTAAATGAAAGATTTTTCCAACACAAGGAAAGCACGGGAAACGGCGGGATGTGAAGATGCCAACCTTGCCAAGGTTGGGGTCGTGGGTTCGAATCCCATCGCCCGCTCCAGTTTCGCTAAAAGAAACCAGTGACTTAGAGATTTTATCTCCAGCACCGTTTCGCTTACAATCCACTCGCTCTCCGTTTTTGTAAGCATTTTGCAAGCACGCGAACGCGTGCTGCTGGATACGACCTTGCTGCTGGATATGACTGCGCGATTCTCTCGTCTCGATGAAACATTGCATCCGGTCATTCGATCTCCGAACCAAGCGCACGCTATAGGGCAAAGCTCGGGCGTCGATGTGGCAAGCAAATACAGGAGAACGGCGAAGTAGTGGTAGCTGAGATCCTCATCTCTGGTGGCAAGGCGGTTTCTTTCAAGTCACAGATCGCTCCTCCAGACGGGGATCAGAAGCGCTCGCCCACCATCTCCTCGCTCTTGGCCCAGAGCGCCTCGGCGAGGGCGGGATCGAGCGCCTAGGAGCGCACGCCCTCGCCGATGGGGTTGATGAGCCCGTCGGACACGGCCGAGACGTGGCAGTTCTCGCAATAGTGGCCGCCGACCACATCGGCGACCGTGCCGGCCCACACCGAGGTCGCGGCGCCCTGCGGGATGGTCTTCCACCGGAAGGGCGGCTGGCCTTCGGCGGCCAGCTCGGCGTTGATCCGCTCAAGCATCTGTTCAAGGACGCCTGTGCCGATATGGCTTCCGAGCTCCGTCTGGATGCCGCCGGTCGAACGCAACCGCGAATAGGACGTTGGCGGTCTTTGAGCGTCCGTAGGCGACGATCGGGTCGTAGGGCGTGCCCTCGAAGTTCGGGCCTTCTAGGTCGACGTCCGCGAAGCGGTGGCTGAAGGACGCTACGTTCATCGGCTGCCCGCCGGGGGCGATGCGGTTGATCCGCACGAAATGGCCTAGATGATCGGTACCAAACTGGGTCTCGAAACCGTCCGCCGTATGGCCGAGGAGACCATCGCGGCCTCCGACCGTCCGGAGCTGACGGCGGCGAAGATCATCGTCTCCGGCGGCCGCGCTTTGGGCTCGCGGGAGAAGTTCGCCGAGCTGATCGAGCCGCTGGCAGACGTGCTGGGCGCCTCACGCGCCGCGGTGGATGCGGGCTATGCCCCCAACGACTGGCAGGTGGGCCAGACCGGCAAGGTGGCGGCCCCGGAGCTGTACATCGCGACGGGCATTTCCGGCGCCATCCAGCATCTGGCCGGCATGAAGGACAGCAAGGTCATCGTCGCAGTCAACAAGGACGAGGAGGCCCCCATCTTCCAGGTGGCCGACTACGGCCTCGTCGGCGACATCAACACCGTCATCCCCGAGCTCAAGGCGGAGATCGGAAAGATGTGAGGCTGAGGCGGCCCTCATCGCCGACATCGCGCGTGCCCTGGTGGACGAGGAGGTTTCGTCCGCCAGGGCTGGCGGAGATGGTCTCGGTGACCTGCGCTGTGATCTGGCCCGGCTGGTCCGGCCGAGACGACGGCTCCTGCCGGCCACAGTGACGGCCCTTGACGATGCGGGAAAAGAGCCGAAAGTTGCGCCGATGCTGGGGAGGGCGACATGGTGGCCTTCGTGCGCAAGGCCGTGGCTTGGCTCCTGTCTCGTCTCCGTCCGGCACGGGCTGCATCAGCCCATGGCAAGGCCAGCAGCCTTCTCGATACCTGCCCTACTGCCCCGGATGCATCGCTGCGGGCGCTGCGTGCGGCTCTCGCCGATCCTGAGGAGCTGATCCGGATCGGCGCGGCGCGCGCGGCACCCTGGCTGGCGCCGAAGGGGGCGGCAGAGCTGCTGTGGGCGCGCCAGGAGCAACTGGCGGAGCCACTACCTGTCGCCGAGGCCTCCAGTCTTGCCATCGCTATCGAATGGGCCGGCGGGAACGGCATACCGCTTGCCGCGCGTATCCTCCAGACGACGCCCGAGGTGGTGGAAGCGGCCACGGCCGGTGACGGCGCGCATTGGGCGCGTGAGATGAACCAGTTGGTGGACCGCATCGCGCGGCCCGGCCGGTTCCGCCTGCTTCAGCCCTTCTTTGTTGCGCACCGCCTGCGTACCGGCCCGCCCCATGACCAGCCGGAGCACGACGAGGAAGAACCGGACGCCGGCCAGCGGAAGGCGCGGGCGGCCCGATGGGCCTTCGAGAACGCCTGCCGCGATTTCTCCAGTTTCGGCAGCGACGCGGCAGTCCGGGCAAGCCTCGACGCGGCGTTCGCCGACACGCTTGGGCGCCTCGACGCAGGCGACACCGACGGCGCGGTCGAACGCCTCCTCGCTTTTGCGATCACCCATCAGGACGAGCGCGTGCGGCTCACCGCCCAGCGCATGCTCCCGGCCTTCGGAACACAGGCGTCGGAGCCGCTGCTCGCCATGCTGGCCGACCATTCGACCATCCGGCCCGGACCGGAGGTGATGGCGGCCATCGCGGCGGAGCGGCGTGGCTATATCCCCGAAGGCGCCACAAGCGAAAGCCTGCGCGCATTCCTTGCCTGCGAGACGCTGGAGGATTTCACCGACCGGCCCACCGCCTTCGCCGTCGTGCAGGCCGCGCTTTCGGGGGATCGACCGGCTCGGACCCGCACCCAGCGGGTCGCCGCGCGCATGTCGGCCGATGTGGCGCTGCCGATGCTGGCGTGGCGCGCGCTTGGCGGGGGCACCCCATCCGAGCGCATCGAAGCCCGCACCCTGCTGGACTGGATCCTCAGCCGCGATCCCGCCCTGGGCATCCGCTTCCATCGCATCGGCGTCACCGAAGTGAAGCCGGAAACACTCGCGTGGCTGGGGCGCATCGTCCTGCCCGCGCCGGACCGTCGCGCATGGACGGACAACGAAGATGTCGCCCTTGCGGTGCTGGCCGAGGCCATCGCCGTCCTCCCCGCCCTGTTCGACGACGCCGGCCATATGTACATGGAGCTGGGCACCGCCGAGCGGTTCGATCATTTTCTCAGGGCTGACGGTGTGGTCCCCTCCCGCAGCACCGGGTCCGACGCGCGTGAATATGTGCCGCGCCCGGCACCCCCCATCGCGATGCGGACAGAGGAGGAGGCGCCCGCGAGTGAGACCTTTGACAGCCGGAATGCGCCGTTCGACGCCATCGTGAAGCTCGACCTGCCCGACCCCGACTTGCCGTCCCCTGACACGGCCGAAGAGGCTCCCCCGACGGCGCCCCTCCCCGAGCCGGCGCCGCGGTTCACCGATATCCAGCTGTTCGAGGCGGAACGCGAACTCGGACCGCTGGAGCCCCTCGTCCACGGCCGCGCCTACACCCTGAGCATCGCGGTACGCACCCTGCGGCTCGGCCTGACGAAGGAGCGCCAGGAGCAGCCCGACGTGCGCATTCCGGGACAGACGCAGACTGAAACCGTCTGGGCCATCGTCAGCGACGAAAGCACTGCCGAATTTGACGATGCGGAAGGCGGCGCCTTCGACATCGACAGGCGTTTCGCCTCCTTCCGCCTGCCAGTGACGGGGGATTCGGAAACCGCGGCGCTGTTCACGCTCACCCCGAGGGTCAAGGCGTTCCGCCAGCGCGGCGGCGGGCGCGGGCGCATCGGCGTCCGCCTGTATCACCGGCTCAACCTCATCGACCACCTGGAGCTCGAGCTGCGGCTGGAGGTGCAGCCGAACCAGCCTCTCTCCCCGCCGGACGATCCGGCCCTCAAGGTGGTTTTCTGCCGGGCGCTGGGCACGAGCGTGGAGCCGCTTGACCCGGACCGCGCGGCGCGCACGCTGAATATCGCCATCAGTCGCGTGGCCGACACTGAAGCGAGCTATCGTTTCGCAGTGGCCCTCGGCGATGCTGACGGCGCCCCCCGGACCTATGCCGTGAAGCGCCTGCGGTCCGACCAGCTCGACACCTTCATGACGCGCTTCCGCGCCATTTTGCTGGACGCGGTGTTCGGCGAGGCTTTCGCCAAGGCGGAGCTATCGCCCGCCGTCTGCACCAAGACCCTCACCGACCTCACCCGCCTCGGGCAGGACGTGCTGACCACCCTGTTCGACTACGGCGAGGGCGGCGACTTCTTCAGCCTCGGCCAGATCATGCTGGAGGCGCTGCCGCAGGCGCCGGTGGTGCAGATCGTGCTGGGCAAGGGGGCGGAGAACCTTGCCCTCCCCTGGCAGATCCTCACCGTCGATAACCGCCCTCCCCCCGCTCCCGGCGCCGGCGCGGCGCGGGTGAAGCCGGAGGATAATTTGTGGGGTCTGCGCTTCGTCCTCGAGGTCAAGCGCTGCGGCGACGGGGTGGACCGGCGCCCACCGGCCGGGCGGGACCGGCGGCCGATCAAGGTGCGCTACGGCAACTGGCCGTTCGCGAACGAGGCCCAGCACCACGCCCGCCTCGCGCAGATCATCGCCGCCCGCGGGGATGAGGCCATCCTGGTCGAGCCCGTTCTCAAGGGCGCGACGGACTTCGTGCAGGCGCTGAAGGGCGGCGGCGATCTGATCTATCTCTACGCCCACGGGCACGCGGCGGCGCCGACCACGCCATCGGCCATGGCCCTGCGCGACCGCACCCTCGCCAAGCTCGCGGACGTTGAGCAGGAGCTGAAGCGCAATGCCTCCGGCCTGCCCTCGGCCGAGCTTGAGCCGCGCATCGCGGCGCTTAAGGCCCTGAAGGACGTGGTAGGCCAGGGCGATGAGGCCAGCGCCCTCATCCTCAGCCTCGCGACGGTGCGGCTCACCGACCTGCTACTGGCCCTGCCGCCGGACGGCGCGAAGCTTACCGACGCGCCGGTGCTGTTCCTGAATACCTGCCAGTCGGCGCAGATATGGAACGGGGTCGAGAATTCCTTCGTCAGCTTCTTCCTCTCCCGCGGCGCGCGCGCCATCATCGGCAGCGAGGCTACCATTCCCGCAGTATTCGCGGACCGCTTCGGCTGCGAGGTCATGGGCCGGATCTTCCAGGGGGAAACCATCGGCGAGGCAGTGCGGCAGGCGCGGCTCACCCTGCTTCAGGCGAGCCGCAATCCACTGGGGCTCTGCTATGCGGTCTACGGAGCGGGCGATGCGCGGCTGATCCCACAGCGCACAATGGGGATGGGAGGACCAAGATGAGCGACATTCAAACCGTGATCGGCGAACTTCAGCAGGCCGACGACGACAAGCTGCTGGAACAGCTCGGGGCCTATTCCAAGGCCTATGCATCGGATGCGGCGAAGTTCTCGGCTCCCGCAGCCGCCATCCCCCTCGACATGGCGACCATGGGGCCGCTCGACGGACTGATCGAGATCGGTCGGCGGGTGCTGAAGCGCTGGCAGAAGGTCATCTACGATCTGGTCTGCGGCGGCGGCGAGGTTGACCCGGATGCGCGCAAGACCATCCTTGATTCCCTCAAGATCAACTCGCCGGAAGCCCTCGCGGCGGCAGTGGCGGGCGTTCTGATCAGCACGTTCAACGTGGGACCCGCCATCGCCACCATCGTCGGCGTCCTGTTCGGCCGCCTTCTGCTGCCGGCGGCAGGCCAGGTTGTCTGCGAATACTGGAAAGAACAACTGGCCTGAGCTCCTGAAGCATGGCCGGGCGCCTCCCGGCCATCCGTTTTCCACGGCCGCAGGGGTGGTGCGGAACTCTCGCGTCATCTCGCGGAGCCGGCCGGTCCGGTCGAGACCCTCAGGTTCCAGCGGACCTGCCGGATGCTGATGCGGATTGAGCCGAAGCTGCTCGGTTCGCACCCTAGACGATGTACGGCAGCGGCGCGTGCTCGTGGGTGGCGCGGAAGGCGGCGAGGCGCAGGGCCGCCTTGTCGCTGGAGGCTTGCAGATGGGCCACCAGGGCCCGCCGCGCCGCCGCGTGCTGGCCCTTGCGCACCGCCTTTATGATGTCGAGGTGTTCGCCCATGAAGGGGTCCACAAGCCCATGGGGCTTCAGCTCCATCTGGATATGCTTGCCGGAGACGAGAATGCAGCGGGTGCGCTTCAGCGCCTCCATGATCTCCGGATTGCGCCCATGGCCGATGCAGTCGATGTGCAGGTCGTTTTCCAGCACGTCGAGGTCGGCGCTCTCCACCTTGGGATAGCTGTCCATGGCGTCCCGCAGCCGGCGCTCGATGGCATCGAGCTGCGGCGTCGGGATCTGGCCAATGGCGCTGTCGAGGGCCACCGGCTCCAGCAGAATGCGCAATTCGTAGAGGTCTCGAAAGCGCGCTTCATCCAGCGGCACGGTCCACCAGTGTGACTTCTCGCCCTTGGAGACGATGCCCACCTCGCGGGCATGGATGAGCAGGTCGCGCGCCACCGTGCGCCCCACGTCGAAATGGCGGGCGATGGCCAGTTCGTTGACGCGGAAGCGGCCAAACACCGAGGACAGGATGATCTCGCGCTCGAAATCATAATAGAGCGCCTGCCAGGCAAAGCCCTTCCGGGCTTCCACCGCCTCGTCGCCGCTTTTCAGCATCTCCGCCGTCACCGGCAGGCGGCGCGGAGCGGCGGCACGGCCGACCATGAGACCGCGCCCGTCGAAGCGGGAGACGACGCCCTCTTCTTCCAGCTCCGCCAGCGCCTGCTTCACCGGCGAGCGGCTGGAGCCGAACAGGGCCGCAAGCGGCCCCTCCAGCAGGACGATGCCTTCCGGCAGCACGCCCGCCGCGATGGAGCGGCGCAGCC
Source organism: Xanthobacter autotrophicus Py2 (assembly GCA_000017645.1). Lineage (NCBI taxonomy): Bacteria > Pseudomonadati > Pseudomonadota > Alphaproteobacteria > Hyphomicrobiales > Xanthobacteraceae > Xanthobacter > Xanthobacter versatilis. The sequence continues at coordinate 1,815,140 of CP000781.1, read as the reverse complement.
GGCCGGCGATGACCGCATAAGCCGGCGTGCGATCCACAACGGGCGCGGCGGTCCGCGCCGCGCTCAGGTGACGGCGCCGATCTGCCATGGCACGAACTCGCTGTCGCCGAAGCCGAAATCCTCGCTCGCCGTATGCGCGCCCGAGGCCACGGCAAGAATCATCTCGAAGATGCGCTCGCCCGCGGCGGCGATGGTGTCCTCGCCGGTGACGATGCCGCCGCAGTTGATGTCCATGTCCTCGTGCATGTGCTCGTACATCTGGGTATTGGTGGCGACCTTGATGCAAGGCGCCGGCTTGAAGCCGGAGACCGAGCCACGGCCGGTGGTGAAGACGACGACGTTGCAGCCCCCCGCCACCTGGCCGGTCACCGCCACCGGATCGTAGCCGGGCGTGTCCATGAACACAAAGCCCGTGCGATCGATGATCTCGGCATATTCATAGACCGCCTCGAGCGGCATGGAGCCGCCCTTGGCCACCGCGCCCAGCGACTTCTCCAGGATGGTGGTGAGCCCGCCGGCCTTGTTGCCGTGGGAGGGATTGTTGTTCAGCTCCGCGCCGTTGCGCTCGGTGTAGGTGCGCCACCAGTCGATGCGGTCCATCAGCTTCTGCGCCACCTCGGGGCTCACCGCGCGGCGGGTGAGCAGGTGCTCGGCGCCGTATATTTCCGGCGTTTCGCTGAGCACCGCCGTGCCGCCGTGCTTCACCACCAGGTCGGCGGCATAGCCCAGTGCCGGGTTCGCCGAGATGCCCGAATAGCCGTCCGAGCCGCCGCATTGCAGCGCCACCTTCAGGCCGGTGAGGGGCACCGTGGTGCGCTGGGCGGCATTCGCGATGGGCAGCATCTCGCGGATGATGGCGCTGGCGGTCTCGATGGTCTTGCGGGTGCCGCCGAGACCCTGGATGGTCATGGTGCGCAGCAGCCGGCCCTCCACCAGCCCCTCGCGGGAAACGATGGGCTCGATCTGGTTGGTCTCGCAGCCGAGGCCGATCATCAGGATGCCGGCGAAATTCGGGTTCTTGGCATAGCCGCCGAGCACGCGGGTGAGATAGGCGTAGCCCTCGGTCTTGGTGTTGATGGCGCAGCCGGTGCCGTGGGTGAGGGCGACCACGCCGTCCACATTACCAAAGCCCTCCAGCCCGCCGCGGTTGAAATGATCGGCGACGGCGCGAGCCACCGTGGCCGAGCAGTTCACCGAGGTGACGATGCCGATGTAGTTGCGCGTGCCCACCTGGCCGTCGGGCCGCACATAGCCCTCGAAGGTGCGCCGCGCGGCCTGCGGCAAAAGCTCGGTGGCGCGGCCGTCCTCGGCGAAGTGGTGAGCGACATCGCTCTCCTGCATGGCGAGGTTGTGCAGGTGGACATGGGCGCCGGGCGCGATGTCGGCGGTGGCGACGCCGATGGTCTGGCCGTACTTCAGCACACGCGAGCCCGCGGGGATGGGGGCGACGGCCATCTTGTGGCCGCTCGGGATCTCGGCCAGCGCGGTCACGCCCATTCCATCGAGGATGACGGCGGCTCCCGCCGGAATGTGCGCGCGCGCCACCCCGACATTGTCCGACGCATGCAGGTGGATGAGGGGTGATGCGGCGGACGTCGTCAGCATGGCGCTTCCCTAAAAATGATCATTGCGTGCATCAATCAATCATGTTAGACATGGTTTAGTCAAACAAAAAATATAACAAATATCAGTGTTATGGGGACGCCAATGGCCAGACATCCGTGACCCATCGTCTCATTCGTGTGCACTTCTGGCGCACGCCAAAGCATTCATGCCAGTCATGAACGCAGATATAGTGTCATCGGCGAAACGGACCTGATGCCGTGGGCTATGAATTCGATTTTTCATTTCTGAACGAGTATTGGCCTGACCTCCTTAATGGCGTCTGGCTGACGCTGGGCATGACCGTGGCATCGGTGCTGCCCGGATTCATCCTCGGCACCCTGTGCGCCGTGGGGCGCCTCTACGGGCCGCCCTATGTGCAGCGCGCCGTCGTCTTCTATGTGGAGGCGATCCGCAACACCCCGCTCATCATCCAGGTGTTCTGGCTGTTCTTCGGCCTCGCGGTTCTCGGGGCCAAGATCGGGCCGTTCCCCGCCGCCGTGATCGCGCTGGTGGTGAATGTGGGGGCCTATACGGCCGAGATCATGCGGGCGGGCTTCCGCTCCATTCCCAAGGGCCAGATCGAGGCGGCGCACTGCCTTGCCCTCACGCCGACCCAGGCCCTGTGGTCGGTGCAGCTGCCGCAGGCGGTGGAGCGGGTCTATCCCGCCCTCGTCAGCCAGTTCGTGCTGATGATGCTGGCCACCGCCATCATGTCGCAGATCTCGGCGGAGGAACTCACCGGCGTCGCCTACATGATCCAGTCCTTCACCTTCCGCGGCTTCGAGGTCTACCTCGTCATCGCCGTCATCTACCTCGCCATGGCCTCGCTGCTGCGCCTCAGCCTGATGGGTGTGGCGCACGTGTCCTTCCCCCGCCTTCGCCGTCTCGGCACGCCGCTGTGAGGATGCCATGCTGGGCCTGACCATCGAGCAGATCGCCTACCTCTTCCGCGGCGCCGGCTGGACCATCGTGCTGTCCGTGCTGGGCTTTGTCGGCGGCACGTTGCTGGGCCTGCCGGTGGCGCTCGCCCGCGCGTCCAAGAGCCGGCTGCTGCGCTTCCTGTCCGGCCTGCTGGTGCAACTGGTGCAGGGCATTCCGCTGCCGGTCATCATGTTCGTGGTCTACTTCGGCATCTCCATCGCCGGCTTCGACGTGCCGGCGCTGGTGGCGGCGGGCGTCGCCATGACGCTTTATTCCGGCGCTTATCTCGGCGAGATCTGGAAGGGCTGCATCCTCGCCGTGCCGCGCACCCAGTGGGAGGCGGGCGAGTGCCTGGCGCTTACCAAGACCCAGCGCTTCGTCTTCGTCATCCTGCCGCAGGCGCTGCGCATCGCGGTGCCGCCCACGGTGGGCTTCCTGGTGCAGATCGTGAAGAACACCTCCTATTCGGTGGTGATCAACTTCTTCGACCTCACCTATTCGGCGAAGGTGATCAATAACGCCACCTACAAGCCGTTCACGGTCTTCACCATCGCGGCGCTGATCTATTTCGCCATCTGCTTTCCCATGTCGCTTCTGGCGAGCCGGTTCGACCGCCGGCTGCACCGCAGCTGAGGACGCGCCATGGACCTGACCTCCCCCACCCTGACCTCCTCTGCTCTGCCCTCCCCCGCCATTCCCGCAGCCGATCCGCACGAGGGCCTTCGCATGACCAGTTCCGCCGCCCCCCTGGTGCGCTTCAAGAATGTGGAGAAGAGCTTCGGCGCGCTCCAGGTGCTCAAGGGCATCACCCTCGATGTGGCGCCGGGGCAGGTGGTGGCGCTCATCGGCCGCTCGGGCTCCGGCAAGAGCACGGCGCTGCGCTGCGTGAACGGCCTTGAAATGATCAACGGCGGCGAGCTGGAGGTGTGCGGGCGCAAGCTCCACGCCGGCAAGGTGGACCTGCTGGAATTGCGCAAGGACGTGGGCATCGTCTTCCAGAGCTACAATCTCTTCCCCCATCTCACGGTGGAGGAGAACATCACCCTCGCCCCGCGCAAGGTGCGGCGCATCGGCAAGGTCGAGGCCCGCGACATCGCCGCCGAGGTGCTGGAGGAGGTCGGCCTCTCCGAGAAGGCGCAGGCCTATCCCGAGCAGCTCTCCGGCGGCCAGCAGCAGCGCGTCGCCATCGCCCGCTCGCTGGCCATGCGGCCGAAGCTGATCCTGTTCGACGAGGTCACCTCGGCCCTTGATCCGGAGCTCACCGGCGAAGTGCTCAAGGTGATCGAACGCCTCGCCCGCGAGGGCATGACCATGATGCTGGTGACCCACGAAATGGCGTTCGCCCGCTCGGTGGCCAACACCGTGGTGTTCATGCACCAGGGCCGTGTCTGGGAAACCGGGCCCGGCGCCATGCTCGCCAATCCCGTCACCGACGAATTGCGCCAGTTCGTCGGCAGCGGCCTGTAATCGCCATCAAAAACACTGACCGGAGGAACCCCAGGATGCTCAGGACCCCCATCATCGGCGCCATGGCGCTCGCGCTCGGCCTCGCCGCCGTTGCGCCCGCTGCCGCCGAGACGCCCGCCGGCATCAAGCAGCGCGGCAAGCTGATCGTCGCCATCGACGTATCCCACCCGCCCTACGGCATGCTCGACGACAAGGCCAAGGAGACCGGCTCGGACGTGGAGACCGCGCAACTGCTCGCCAAGGACCTCGGCGTCGCCCTGGAGGTGGTTCCGGTGTCCGGCGCCAACCGGGTGCCCTCGCTACTCGCCAACAAGGTGGACGTGGTCATCGCCTCCTTCTCCATCACGCCGGAGCGCAAGAAGGTGGTGGATTATTCGCTCCCCTACGGCGTGATCCCGGTGGTGGTCTCCGCGCCCAAGGCCATGGCCATCAAGAGCCCCGCGGACCTTGCCGGCAAATCCATCGCGGTGGCCCGCGGCACCACCGCCGACATCGAGCTTTCGCGCACCATCAAGGACGCCAAGGTGGCGGCCAACATCGTGCGCTACGAGGACGAGGCCACCGCGGTCACCGCCCTTGCCACCGGCCAGCAGGATCTGCTCGCCGCCGCCCTCTCCACCGCCAACACGGTGGCCGAGCAGAACCCAGGCAAGACCCTGGAAGTGAAGCTGGAAATGGCCGCCTATCCCATGGCCGTCGGCCTGCGCAAGACCGATCCCGAGCTGAAGGCCTATGTGGACGAGTGGGTGAAGGCGAATCTTGCCAACGGCAAGCTCAACGACATCTACAAGAAGTATTTCCACCTCTCCCTGCCGGAGCATATCGCGGCCGAGTGAGCGTCCTGCGCCGTCATGCCTGTTCCGCCCCCTCCGCCGTACGGCCGCAGGGGGCGGGTCCGGGGAGAGGGCACGGGCCTCGGGTGCTGCCCTGATCACCTCGCCTGACCGTTCGCGCCCTCCCCCCGGGCCCTTGTTCCTGAATGATATGCTGCTCACTCAGCGGCCACATCCAGCGGCGGCATCACCGCCGGCGATGGTGGCGCCGGGCGTCGGCGATCGGCGAAAAAGCGCTGCAGGCGGTTCATGTAGAGATAGACCACCGGCGTGGTGTAGAGGGTCAGCACCTGGCTCACCAGCAGGCCGCCGACGATGGCAAAGCCCAGCGGACGGCGCAGCTCCGATCCGGTGCCGGTGCCCAGCATCAGCGGCAGCCCGCCGAGCAGTGCCGCCATGGTGGTCATCATGATGGGCCGGAAGCGGATGAGGCAGGCCTGGTAGATGGACTCCTCCGGCGCCATCCCCTCCTCCCGCTCCCGCGCGAGGGCGAAGTCGATCATCATGATGGCGTTCTTCTTGACGATGCCGATGAGAAGCAGAATGCCGATGAGCGCGATCACGCTCAGGTCGTAGCCGAAGAGATAGAGGATCAGGAGCGCGCCGACCCCCGCCGACGGCAGGCTCGACAGGATGGTGAGCGGGTGGATGTAGCTCTCGTAGAGCACCCCCAGGATGATGTAGACGGCGATGATGGCGGCCAGGATCAGGTAGGGCTGGCTGCTCAGGGAATTCTGGAACGCCTGCGCCGTGCCCTGGAAGGTGCCGATCAGGGTCGCCGGCATGCCCATCTCGCGCTCTGCCTGCTTGATGGCGTCCACCGCCTGCCCCAGCGCGGTGCCGGGGCTGAGGTTGAAGCTCAGCGTCACCGCCGGGAACTGGCCCTGGTGGGAGATGGAGAGATAGGCGGACTTTGACGTATCCACCTTCACGAAGGCCGAGAGCGGGATCTCCTCGCCCGTGCGAGGCGAGCGCACATAGAGCTTTTCCAGCGCGCTCGGGTCACCCTGCAGCGTGGGATCCACCTCCAGGATCACGTGGTACTGGGACAGCTGGGTGAAATACTGCGCCACCTGCCGCTGGCCGAAGGCGTCGTAGAGCGTGTCGTCGATCACCTGGGGCAGGATGCCGAAGCGCGCCGCGGTGTCGCGGTCGATGGTCAGGGAGACCGTGGGCGCATTGGTCTGCTGGTCGGTGGCCACGTCCTGCAGCTGCGGCAGGGCGCGGAGCTTGGCAAGCATGCGCGGGCCCCAGGCGTTCAGTTCGTCGAGATTGGCGTCCTGCAATGTGTATTGATACTGCGTGCGCGAGGGCCGGCCGCCCACGTTGATGTCCTGTGACGCCTGGAGGAACAGGGCGATGCCCTCCACCTTGGCAAGCTGCGGCCGCAGCCGGGCGATGACCTGGTCGGCGCTGGCATCCCGCTCATTGCGCGGCTTCAGTGTGATCCAGACGCGGCCGGTGTTCACGGTCTGCGAGCCGCCGGTGGCGCCGGCCGCGCCGGAGACGGCCTCCACCGCCGGATCGCGCGCCACCACCGCCATCAGCGCCATCTGCTTCTGCGTCATGGCGGCAAAGGAAATGTCCTGCCCCGCTTCGGAGAAGCCCTGGATGAAGCCGGTGTCCTGCTGCGGGAAGAAGCCCTTGGGGATCACCACATAGAGATAGCCGGTGGCGGCCATGGTGACGAACAGGCTCATGAGGGTCGCGAACTGGTGCTTCAGCACCCATTTCAGGCCGGTGTCGTAGACCTTGAGCATGCCGTCGAAGAAGGCTTCCGCCGCCATGTAGGCGCGGCCGTGCTTCGCGCCATGGTCATTCTTCAGGAACAGCGCGCACATCATGGGGGTGAGGGTGAGCGACACCACCACCGACACCAGGATGGTGATGGTCACCGTGACCGCGAATTCCCGCAGCAGCCGGCCGACGATGCCGCCCATCATCAGCACCGGGATGAACACCGCCACCAGCGACAGGCTGATGGAGATGATGGTGAAGCCGATCTCCCCCGCCCCCTTCAGCGCCGCCTGAAAGGGCGGCAGGCCCTCCTCGATATGGCGGTAGACGTTCTCCAGCATGACGATGGCATCGTCCACCACGAACCCCACCGCGATGGTCAGGCCCATGAGGGACAGGTTGTCGATGCTGTAGCCCAGCACGTACATGACCGCGAAGGTGCCGATCAGCGCCATAGGCACCGTGACGGAGGGGATCACCGTCGCCCACAGGTTGCGCAGGAAGGCGAAGATCACCCCCACCACCAGCGCGATGGTAAGCAGCATGGTGAACTGCACGTCCTCCACCGAGGCGCGGATGGTCTGGGTCCGGTCGGCGATGATCTCCACATTGATGCCCGGCGGCAGCGCCGCCTCGAGGCGCGGGATCATGGCGCGCACCCGGTCCACGGTCTCGATCACATTGGCGCCGGGCTGCTTGAACACGATGAGCTGGATGCCGCGCTTGCCGTTCTGCCACGAGGCGAGGCGCGCATTCTCGGGGCCGTCCACGGCCCGGCCGATGTCGCGGATGCGCACCGGCGCGCCGTTGCGATAGGCTACAACCACCTCGTTCCAGGGCGTGGCAGCGAGGAGTTGGTCGTCGGCATAGATGGTGAAGCCCTGGGCCGCGCCGTCGAAACTGCCCTTGGGCTGGTCCACGGTGGCGGCGGCGAGCACGGCCCGCACATCCTCAAGGCTCATGCCGAGGGCCGCGATCTTGGAGGGGTCCACCTGCACCCGCACCGCCGGCTTCTGCTCGCCGGTGATCGCAACCTGCGCGATGCCGGCGATCTGGCTGATCTGCTGCGCCAGAATGGTGTCGGCGGCATCGTCGAGCTTGGTCAGCGGGTAGAGGTCCGACTGCACCGACAGGATCAGGATCGGCGCATCGGCCGGATTGACCTTTCGGAACGTAGGCGGGCTGGGGAGGTTCTTGGGCAATTGGCCGGCGGCCGCGTTGATGGCCGACTGCACGTCCTGCGCCGCGGCGTCAATGTTGCGGTTGAGGTCGAACTGGACGGTGATGGAGGTGACGCCGAGCGCGCTTGTGGACGTCATCTGGGTGACGCCGGAAATCTGGCTGAACTGCCGCTCCAGCGGCGTGGAGACCGACGACGCCATGGTCTCTGGGCTCGCGCCCGGCAGGCTCGCCGACACCTGGATGGTCGGGAAGTCCACCTGCGGCAGCGGCGCCACCGGCAGCATGGCATAGGCCACAGCGCCCACGAGGACGAGGGCCGCCATCAGCAACGTGGTGGCGATGGGGCGATGGATGAAAGGAGCGGAGATATTCATGCCGGGCTCTCCGCGCTGGCGCTGGTGAGCGTTCCACCGCCGGGTGCGCCATCGGTTCCGGGCGTGCCGGCCGGCGCCTGCCGCGCCGAGACCCGGGCGCCCGGCGTCAGCTTGTACTGGCCGTCCACCACCACCCGGTCGCCGGCGGTGAGGCCGGCCTCAAGGAAGGAGACGCCGTCGCGGGTGCCGCCCACCTTCACGGGGCGCTGCTCCACGGTGTCGTCGGCCTTCACCCGATAGACATAGAACCCGTCGGGGCTGCGCTGGATCGCCTGCGCGGGAACCGTCGCCACCGCGCGGCGGGTGTCCACCAGCACCTTCACGTTGACGAAGGCGCCGGGCCAGAGCTTCAGGTCGTCGTTGGGGAACAGCGCCTTGAGACGCAGGGTGCCGGTATCGGAGCTGATCTGGTTGTCGATCAACTGGATCTGGCCTTGGCCCATCTGCGTGGTGCCGTCCCGCTTCAGGGCGATCACCTCCACCGGCCCGCGCGCCATCGCCTCGCGCACGTCCTCCAACCGGTCCTGCGGCAGGGCGAACAGCACGGCGACCGGCTTCACCTGGGTAATCACCACCAGCCCGCCGGTGTCGGAGGCGTGGACGATGTTGCCCTGGTCCACGAGCCGCACGCCGGTCCGCCCGGAAATGGGCGCGCGGATGGTGGCATAGTCGAGCTGCACCTGGGCATTGTCGATGGCGGCCTGATCGCCCTCCACCGCCGCCTGGTACTGGGCCACAAGCGCCGACTGGGTATCGAGCTGCTGTTGGGATGCGGCCTGCTTGGGAACAAGGGTCTTGTAGCGCTCGTAATCCATCTTGGCGTTGGCGAGCAGGGCCTCGTCCTTGGCCTTGGCCGCCCTGGCCTGGTTGAGCGCCGCCGTGAACGGGCGCGGATCGATCTGCGCGAGCAGGTCACCCGCCTTCACGTCCTGTCCCTCGGTGAAGGCGACCTTCTGCAATTCGCCGTCGACGCGCACCTTCACCACGATGGTGTTGGAGGCCTGCACCGTGCCGATGCCGAGGGCGTAGATGGGCACGTCCTGAAGCCGCACCGTATCCGCCACCACCGGAATGGGTGGGGCGACAGCCTTCGCCTTGGGGGCGTCCGGGCCGGGCGTCAGCAGCCCGAAATGCCACGTGACGGCGCCGGCGAGGATCACCGCCGGCGTCACGATCCATAAGACAGGCCGCATCAGCTCTTGCGCTCCAGTGGTCAACGGGCCTTTCAACCCGCCGGCGGACGGAACCCTGCGGCCATGCGTCCAGGCTCACGGGACTGTGATCGCATCAACGGACAACGGGCACCGCAGGGTTTCCCCACCGTGCGGGTTCAAAGGATCAAACCCGCAGAACGCCGCCGGCCTGCGGCGCCGCAGCGGAAGCAGCCGGGCGGGCGCCCGCCCTGGGACGGGGCGACCGATTGAGGGAGAGCGCACCATGGTGGCATGTTGCGGGGATGGGAGGCGGGTTCGAATACGCCCATGCGCGAGGCGAGCGACGAGGACCTCATGGCACGCGTGGCCACCGCCGACGCGGCAGCCTTCCGGACGCTCTGCGACCGGCATGCGGCGCGCGCCGCCGGCTTCGCCCGGCGCTTCCTGGGCGATGCGCAGGACGCGGAGGACATCGCCCAGGAGGCCCTGCTTCGGGTCTGGCGCGCCGCACCGCGCTGGCGCCCCACGGCGGCCTTCGGCACGTGGCTCTATCGCATCGTGGTCAATCTCTGCCTCAACCACCGGCGGAAGGCCCGCTTCCTGCCCCTCGACGGGACCGAGGAGGCCGCCGACCCGGCGCCGGACGCCCTCGCGCGCATGGAGCGCCGGGAGGATGACCTCGGGCTTTGGGCCGCGGTCGCCGATTTGCCCGAGCGGCAGCGCGCAGCCATCCTGCTCACCTATTGGGAGGGTCTCTCCAATGCGCGCGTGGCCGACATCCTCGGCACCTCGGTTCCCGGGGTGGAAACCCTGCTGGTGCGGGCGCGGCGGAGCCTGCGCGGCCGCCTCGGCCCGCACCAGAACGGAGGATGAGGCATGACGCGCGCGGAACTCGAACGGCTGATCGCCCGCCACGGCGCGGACCGCGCCCTCTGGCCCGCAGGCGTCCGGCAGGATGCCGAACGGCTGGCGCGGCGGGACCCGGCGGCGCGGGCGCTGCTGAAAGAAAGCGACGCGCTCCATGCCCGCCTCGCCGCCGGAACCCGACACCACCCGAAAGACACGGAGAGCGGAAGACGGGTCATGGAGGCCCTGTTCGCCTCGCCGCTGCCGCCCCAGAGCCAGAGCGGGCCGACGGGCTGGCTCCCCGCCTGGCTGGTGTCGGTGGATCTCGCCCCGGCATGGCCCAGCATCGCGCTTTTGGCCGGCATGGCGCTTTTGGGCTTCGTGATCGGCACCGGCACAGGCGGCTTCGGCCTTCTGCCCGGCGAGCTTCACGCGCCGCAATTTTCCGGTGGCGACGTAAGCACCATCGTGTTCGAGCCCGACCCGCTGGGGGAGGAAGTTCTGTGAGCCTTGAACGGCGCTCCCTCCTGGCCATGCCATCTCAGCGCCTGCTGCTGGTGGCCTCCCTCGCGCTCAACCTGTTCTTCGCCGGCGCGGCGGTAGCGGTGGCGTTCCACCGCATGCACGGCCCGCCGCTGGCGGGGCGAAGCCAGACGGTGCACATCGACCGCCTCGCCGCCACCCTGCCGGCGGCGGACGCAGCCGTGCTGCGCGCCCGCTTCGGCGACATCGCCGGCAGCCTCGCCGCCGCCGAGCAGGCCTCCCGGCTGGCGCAGGACAAAGCCCGCAGCGCCATCTCAGCGACCCCGTTCGACGAAAGCAGGGGCGATCAGGCGTTCGTCGAGCTGAGGGCCGCGCGGCGTGCGGTCTGGCTCATCGTCCACAAGGCCATCCTCGATGCCGCCAAGGACATGTCCCAGGAAGGACGCGACCAGCTCGCCGCCTGGGTGCCACCCGGACCCGCCCGCGCGGGCGGCGCCACGGAGAGGACGAAACCGCCGGCATCAGACGGCGGCCAGTGACACCGCATGGCGTACCGAGTCCGGCATGCCGACCTCACGCAATGGTGCCGCCACCATCGACCGTGACGGTCGTGCCGGTGACGAACGGGTTGGTGGCGACGAAGAGGATCGCCTGTGCGATGTCCTCCGGCCGCCCCACACGGCGGGCGGGCAGACGCTCGGCGGTGCGAGCGAACATGGCCGCGCGGTCATCCTCCCGCATGCCCTGCCACAGCGGCGTGTCGATAAGTCCGGGCGAGACGGTATTGACGCGCACTGGCGCCCGCTCGAGCGCCAGGCCGCGGGCGAGCGCCTCGATCGCGGCGTTGATCGCGCCCTGCAGCACCGCGCCCGCGCTCGGCCGGTGGGAGAGGAAGCCGGATACGAAGGTGATGGAGCCTCCATCCGCCACCTGCGCCGCGCGGGCGACGCGGTAGGCGCCCCAGAACTTGCTCTCCATGGAGGCCTTCGCGGCCTCCAGAGGCAGGCCGGAGACCGGGCCACTCTTGGTCGCAGCGGCCGCGATGGCGACGTGGTCGAAGGCCGGCGCCTCCGCGAAGACGCGTTCGATGGCACCATCGTCGAGAATGTCGAGGGCCACCGCCACGCCGCCGGTCCCGGTCGCGACGGCGTCCAGCTTCGGCCCCGGCCGGCCGGCGGCGAACACGTGGGCGCCGGCATCAGCAAAGGCCCGCGCGGTGGCCGCGCCGATGCCGCCGCCCGCACCAACGATCAGAACGCGCTTGCCTGTCAGGTCGAGTGCCATGATGAGACCTCCTGTCCTCGTCTCCGGCCTGCCGCAGCCGGGAAAGTCCAATTCGCCATGAGGGCAATGTGCGCTCTTGTTCTGAAGCTGATAAGCGAGCATGTATACGAGGCATTCTCGTATTCAAGTTGAGAATATGCGGTGCTGGACGACCTGAATGAGCTGAAGACGTTCCGGGCGATCCTGGCCGAGGGTAGCCTGTCGGCCGCCGCGCGGCGGCTCGGCATCACCCTCGCGGTGGTGAGCAAGCGGCTGGCGACGCTGGAGGATCGGGCCGGCGTACGCCTCATCCAGCGCACCACCCGCGCGCTCAGCCCCACCGAGGAAGGCGCGCGCCTGCTGATCGATGTGGAGCGTGCGCTGGACGCCATCGAGGCCGGCGAGGAGCAGCTGGCGAGCGGGCGGGTCGAACCCTCGGGCACCCTGCGGGTCAGCGCGCCCATCGCCTTCGGCCGCCGTTGCGTGGCGCCGGTTCTCGCCCAACTGGCCGCGCGCCATGCCCGACTCGGGGTCGCGCTGGAACTGGACGACCGGGTGGTGGACCTGGTGGGAGAGGGGTTCGACGTGGCCATCCGCATCGGCGCGCCCGCCGACAGTTCGGCCATGATGCGCAAGCTCGCCGACAACCGGCGCATCCTGGTCGCCGCTCCGGCCTATCTCGACCGGGCGGGCCGGCCGGTGACACCGGAGGAGGCCGCCGGCCATGCGTTCCTGCGCTACGGCCGCGGCAGCGACCCGTGGCGGCTGCGGGGACCGGACGGAGCAACGGCCAGCCTTGGCGCGGCGGCGCGGTTGCGTGTCGACGATGGCGACGTGGTGCACGACTGGGCGCTTGCCGGCCTCGGCATCATGCTCAAGTCCGAGGTGGATGTGGCGCAGGACCTTGCCACCGGTCGGCTCACCCGCGTGCTGCCCGGTTGGGATGGCGGAGATGCGCCCATTCTCGCGCTTTATCCCAGTGCCCGGCATGTGCCGCTGAAGACGCGGGTGCTGCTCGACGCGCTCGCCGCTCACCTCGCCACCCTCATGACCGGCGAAAGCTGCCGGCCCGCGGCACCCCTGCCGGCGCTTGACGTGCTTTAACTAGCCGTACCGCCGGCTCGCCTCTATGGCGAGGCCGGTGCCCACCGAGCCAAAGGTGTCGCCCTCGATCACCCGGGCCTGGGGCACGCAGGTGCAGATGGCCGCGCGCACATGGCTGAGGCGGGTGGAGCCGCCGGTGAGGAACAGGGCGTCGATGTCGTCGGCCTTCAGGCCCGCCGTGGCGAGGCAGGACGCAATCCGCCCGGCGATGCGATCGGCCAGCAGGCCGGTGTGCCGCACCAGATCCTCATGGGCGATGCCCACGGACAGGCCCGCTTCCAGCACCGCCAGATCCAGCACGGTGGCGCCCGCCTCGGCCACGCGGATCTTCGCGGTCTCCACGTCGAGGGCGAGGCTGTGGCCGCGTTCGTCCTCCACCGCCCGCGCGAGGCGCGATACCAGGTGGGGACGCTCGGCATCGCGCTCCAGCTCGCGGATGGAGCGGGCGGTCTTGCCGTCATAGAGCCGGTTGATGGCGGACCAGGTGGCAAGATCCTGATAGATGCCCACCGGCATGGACAGGCCCTTGCGCTTCAGCGGGCTGCCGTGGCCGAGCAGCGGCATGACCATGGACAGGGAGAGCTGCCGGTCGAAATCCGTGCCGCCCACGCGCACGCCCTCGTTGGCGAGGATGTCGGACGCCCGGTCGGACTGGCTGGCATGCACGCGCGCAATGCGCACGATGGAAAAGTCCGAGGTGCCGCCGCCGATATCGGCGATCAGGGCCAGTTCCTCGCCCGCCACCTGCCGCTCATAATCGAGGCTCGCCGCGATGGGCTCGAACTGGAACGACAGGTCGGTAAAGCCGATCTCGCGGGCGATGGCGCCCAGCACGTCCTGCGCCCGCATGTCGCCGGCCGCGTCGCCATCCACGAAGTGCACGGGACGGCCGAGCACCACCTGATTGAGCGCGCCACCGGCGGCCGCCTCGCCCCGGGCCTTCACCGCGCCGAGAAACGCCGCGATCACCGCCCGGAAGCTCAGCCGCAGCCGGCCGACTGAGGTGGTCTCGTCCACCAGCGCCGTGCCGAGCACCGATTTCAGGGCGCGCATCAGCCGGCCCTGCTCGCCTGACACATAGGCCGCCATGGCCGCGCGTCCCACCAGCGGCTCGGCGCTACGGGGGAAGAAGATGGCGCTCGGCAGCGTGTCGGCAGCCCCTTCCAGGGGCGCAAGACGGGGACCGTCCGCGCCGATGAAGCCGAGCGTGGTGTTGGAGGTGCCGAAATCGAGGCCGCAGGCGGTCATGGGCCCTCCGTGCAGGATGCGGGATGCGGAAGGGGGCGCTTGCTAGAGCATGTCGTGCTGCAACGCAAGAGATCAAGCGCAGGCGGCCGCCGGAGCAGCCCCTTTTCGGGGCCGCCCTCAGGCTGACCGATGCTGGTCCGCTCGCGCGTCGGAGGCGCGATCAGGGGCGGCGCGGCTTCTTTCCTGCCGGCTTGCCCGCGAAGGTGCCCGGACCGCGATCCGCAGGACCTCGGCTTGGCGGCTTCCCGCCCTTGCCCGGTCCGGCCTTATCGCGGAACGGCTTGGCCCGGCCCGGCCGGTCCTGCCCCGGCTTTTCATAGCCCGGCTTGTCGTATCTCTGCTTGTCTTGGGGCCCCTTCCAGCGCGGCGCCGGCCGCTCGGGACGGCTCGACGGCGCGCCGCCGGGCAGCGGCTCGATGATCACGTCCGAGCCATCGGACTTGCGCGCGGACGTGCTGAAGCGGTCGAGGGCGGCGGCGCTCACCTCGAAGGCGGTCTCCTCGTCGAAGATGCGGATGGCGCCGATGTCGTCGCGGGTCACGTTCCCGCGGCGGCAGATCAGCGGCAGCAGCCACCGCGGGTCCGCCTTATTGCGGCGCCCGATATTGAGGCGGAACCACGCCCCGCCACCGGCGCCGCCAGGTCCTCCGAGCCCGCGCGCGGCGGCACGGTCGCGGCCGCGCGGCTCGCCGGGGTCGGCCACCTCCTCGGGTGAGGGCAGGCCAGCGCGATAAAGGCGCACCAGCGCCGCCACCAGATGCTCGGCCGGCTGCTGCTCCAGCAGGGCGCGGGCGACGGCGGCGTCCTCCTCGTTCGGCTCGTCGGTGAGCAGCGGATCGCGCAGCATGCGCTCGTGGTCGAGCTTGCGGATCTCGTCGGCGGTGGGCGGTCCCGACCAGGCCGGGGTCAGGCCCATGCCCCGCAGCATGTCCTCGGTGCGGCGGCGGCGAAACGGTGGCACCAGCAACACGCTGACGCCCTTGCGGCCGGCCCGGCCGGTGCGGCCGCTGCGGTGCTGGAGGCTCTCGGCGTCGTTCGGCAGGTCGGCATGGATGACGAGGCCGAGGCTCGGCAGATCGATGCCGCGCGCCGCCACGTCGGTGGCGACGCACACCCGCGCTCGGCCGTCGCGCAGGGCCTGAAGTGCGGAGTTGCGCTCGTTCTGGCTCAGCTCGCCGGACAAAGCGACGGCCGAAAACTGCCGCTCCTGAAGGGTCGCATGCAGGTGCCTCACGGTTTCGCGGGTGTTGCAGAACACGATGGCGCTCGGCGCATCATAAAAGCGCAGCACGTTGACGACGGCGTGCTCGATCTCCTTCGGTACCACGCGCATGGCGCGGTATTCGATGTCGGCATGGCCGCCCTCGGCGCTCGCCACCTCGATGCGCAGGGCCTCGCGCTGGTAACGCTTGGCCAGCATGGTTATGCCGCGCGGCAGCGTCGCCGAGAACAGCAGGCTGCGCCGCTCCGGCGGGGTGGCGTCGAGGATGAACTGGAGATCCTCGCGGAAGCCGAGGTCGAGCATTTCGTCGGCTTCGTCCAGCACGACGACCCGCACGGCGGAGATATCGAGCCGGCCCCGCTCCAGATGGTCGCGCAGGCGGCCGGGGGTGCCGACCACCATGTGGGCGCCCCGGCTGAGCGCGCGCTGTTCCTGGCGTGGGTCCATGCCGCCGACGCAGGAGACGATGCGCGCACCCGTCGCCGCATAAAGCCACTCGAACTCGCGCTGGACCTGCAGGGCCAGTTCACGGGTGGGGGCCACCACCAGCGCCTGCGGTGCCGTGGCGGGACCGAAGCGCTCATCCGTGCCCAGCAGCGTGTCCGCCATGGCGAGGCCATAGGCCACTGTCTTGCCGGATCCGGTCTGCGCGGACACGAGGAGGTCGCGCCCCGACGCCTCGGGGGCAAGCACGGCAAGCTGCACCGGCGTCGGATCGTTGTAGTCCCGCTCGGCCAAAGCGCGGGCGAGCGCCGGGTTTGTCGTCATGAAGGGCACGGGCTTGGTTCCGCCTATCTGGCACTGTCGTCAGGCGTCGAACGGGAGCCATCGGATGGGGTTGGGGAGCTCTTCTTAATCGAGCAGACGCCCTGATACCACGGCCAGCTTGATCTGATCCAATGTCGCCCCTCCCGCAATACCCCTCCCGCCCCAGTGCATGTCATGTGCGCGAGCGCCGCACCAGCTGCGCTCCCCAGAATCGACAAGCCGCTCCCCCGGCGGGCGAAGCGGCTTGTGTGGCGGAGCCAGAACTAGCCGACGGCGACGGCGCGGACCGTAGGCTCCTCCTCGGCGTCGGGACTGACGGCTTCAATGCCCACGGACATGCCTTTGAACTCGGCGTCGCCGTAGATCGTGGCGAAGGCCGCGTCGGCGGCATCCCGGCCGACGCCGATCCGCACCAGCCCCTGCAGGGCGGCCTGCCGGGTGGCGTCGAACAGGTACCATTCGCCGCCCAGATAGGCCTCGAAGACCGCATGGAAATCCGGCGGGTCCAGCTGCCAGGCATAGCCGCTGGCGAACCGGGCGGGGATGTTCAGGGCGCGGCAGAAGGCGATGCCGAGATGCGCGAAATCCCGGCACACGCCGGCACGCAGCACCATGGTGTCATAGGCGGAGGTCTGGGCATCGCTGGAACCGCGCTCATAGTCCACGTGATCGTGGATCCAGCCGCAGATGGCATTCACCCGGTTGTGGCCGGGTTCCAGCTCGCCGAACTCGCGGCGGGCGAACCGCCCGAGAAGGTCGGACTGGCAGAAGCGGCTGGGGTTGAGATAGGGCAGGATGTCGAGCGGCAGCTCACCCACAGGCACTTCGCCGATGCCGGTGGGCTCCTTCTCGATCATGTTCACCTCAACCTCGCCGGCGTAGGCCACGCTGAACGGACCCGGGTTTGCAATCACCCGCAGGAAGCGGCTGCCGCCCTCATCCTCGGCGAACCGCTCGATGGCGTACCCCGGCGTCAGTTGCAGCCGCTCGGCGATGATCCGCTGCCGGCGCAGGGCGGCGGCTTCGACGTTGAGAATGAACACGGTGGGAGACTTCACCTCGTATTCGAGGCGGGATTGGACGGCGAAGCGCATTTTTGCCCCCGTTGGTCCGCGCGCGGACGGCGCGAGGAAGACTCCGCACACGGCGCTTTGTTCCACCGACCGTCCCGCAAAGCCGAAGGCGCCACTGCGCCCGCCCCTTTCGCGCAAACCGTAGCCTGTGCCTTCCGTCCGGTGCACGCGCTGGCTATGATGCCACCATGCTGCATAGCAGCATCCGGATGGACGACGCAGGCTGGGAAGGCCGGAAATGGGGAAACTCTTCAGCGCGCACGGCGCGGCACGCTGGCTTTCGTTCTTCGCGGGGTGGGTGATTCTCGGGCGCATCGGCGCCATCGACCTCGCCGCCGGCCTCGTCATATCCGCCCTCGCCACGGTCCTCAGCCTCCACCTGCTGCCGACCGTGGGACCGAACCGCCTCAACCCTAGGGCGATGCTGGCCTATGCGGCCCGCTTCTTCGCCGGCTCGCTGCGCGCCGGCTGGGACGTTGCGTGGCGGGTCGCCGCCCGTCCGCCCCGGGTGAATCCCGGCGTGCTGGAGGTGCCCTGCGCCGTACCGCAAGGCCTCGCGCGGGACGCGTTTCGAGCGCTCGCCAGCCTCCAGCCGGGCACGCTGCCCCTCCCCGGACAGGGACCGGAGCTGCGGGTGCATTGCCTCGATATCACCGCCCCGGTCGCAGCAATGCTGGATGCGGACGCCACTGCCTTCCTCGCCATGGCGGACACGCCACGCCATGGCTGAC
Organism: Xanthobacter autotrophicus Py2; assembly: GCA_000017645.1. NCBI lineage: Bacteria > Pseudomonadati > Pseudomonadota > Alphaproteobacteria > Hyphomicrobiales > Xanthobacteraceae > Xanthobacter > Xanthobacter versatilis. Next base: position 1,797,129 of record CP000781.1, on the reverse strand, counting down.
CTGCTCTTTTCGGCGGCGACACTGCTTCTGCTCCTCGCCGCAGCGGGCCTTGGGGCCCTGTGGCGGGCCGGCAATGACGTGGATCGCATGCTCGCCGTCCAGTTGCTCGGTGCGGCCGGGATCGCCGTTCTGCTGCTGCTGACGCCGGCCACGGGCGATCCCGCGCTGCTCGACACAGCACTGCTGCTGGCCCTGCTCGCCGCGCTGGCGGCCTGCGCCTATCGCGCTGCCTTCGGCTCGGTGCGCCCAAAGGCGGGAACACCCCCGGCGGCGCCCCGGCCATGAGCCTGATCGCGGACGCCTTCACCCTCGTGTTCATCGCGGCCGGCATCGCCTTCTTCGCCGCCGGAACCCTCGGCCTCGTGCGCCTGCCGGGGACGCTGTCGCGCATCCACGCCCTCACCAAGGCCGACAATGTGGGCCTCGCCCTCATCGTGCTCGGCCTGTTACCGCAGGCGGCGAGCTTGCTGGATGCCGCCAAGATGGTGGCGGTCTGGCTGCTGGCCCAGCTCGCCTCCGGCGCGGCAGCCCAAGTCATGGCGGAAGCCATGATGACAGAATCGAAGGACATCGGCGACGCGCCCGCTTCGGGGGAGGACAGCCGGTGAACCTCGTGTTCGATGCCGTGCTCTGCCTCCTGCTGCTGGCCGGCGCGCTCGGCGTGGTGGCCACCGGTGCGGCACGGCCGGCGGTGATCGCCTTCATCGGTTATGGGCTGCTGCTGGGCCTTGCCTGGGTGCGCCTTGCCGCCGTGGACGTGGCGCTGACCGAGATCGCCATCGGCAGCGGCATTTCCGGCGTGGTGCTGCTGCGCTGCGTCCGCGCCCTGTCCGCAACTCCGAAGTCGCCCGTACCCAATCGCGCCCTGCGGCCGCTGGCGGCGGTCGTTTCCATCGCCATCGCGGTGGCGCTCGGGGCGGCGGTGCTCGCCTTGCCGGAGCCGGCACCCACCCGCGCCTCCGACGTGGCTGCCGCCCTGCCCGCCACCGATCTGGGCAATCCGGTCACCGGGGTGCTCCTCGTCTTCCGCGCGCTCGACACGCTGCTGGAAAAGGTGGTGCTGCTGTTGTCCCTGGTGGGCGTTTGGGCCCTTTCCCGCGATCCGGCCTGCCGGGGGCGGCCGGATCCCCTGTCGGTGGAACCCGCGCCCGCCCCCTCCGCCTTCCTCGCCCGGGTGCTGGCGCCCGTGGGCGTGCTGGTGGGGCTCTATCTGCTGTGGGCCGGCGCCGATCATCCCGGCGGGGCGTTCCAGAGCGGGGCGGTGCTCGCCGCCATGGGCCTGCTCTTGGTCATGGGCGACCAGATCAGCATCCCGGCCACGCAAAGCCGTGGCCTGCGGCTGATGCTGCTGGCCGGCCCGTTCGGATTTCTCGCGGTGGGCTTTGGCGGCTGGGCGACGGCGGGCGTGTTCCTGGGCTATCCGCCGGGGGCGGAGAAAGCGGTCATCATCGCCGTGGAAGTGGCCATCACCCTCTCCATCGCCGTCACCCTCGGCCTCATCGTGCTCGGCCCCCCGGCCGGAGAGGAGCGCTCATGACCAGCGTCCCTCTCTTCGGCCTCGCCGGGGCGGCACTGGCGGGCTGCGGTGTCTACGGGTTGCTGACGGTACCCGGCGCCCTCGGCCGCATCCTCGCCTTCAACATCCTCGGCGGCGGCGTCTTCCTGATTTTCGGCGTGGTGGCGCGGCGCGGCGCGGGCGCCGGCTTCAATGCTGATCCGGTGCCGCAGGCGCTGGTGATCACCGGCATCGTTGTGGCCTTCTGCGCCACCGCCCTCGCCGCCGCCCTGCTGGTGCGGTTGTCCGCAACTCAGGCCGAGGCCGCGCACGAAGATCAGCGGGAGAAGGACACGTGAGCGCCCTTCTCGTCCTCGCGATCACGGCGCCGCTCCTCGGCCTCGTGCCGCTTCTCCTGCTCGGGCCGCGCACCGGCGAGCGCGCGGCGCTGGGGATGCTCGCCGTCAATGTTGCCATCACCGCCGGCATCGCCGAGCGGGTGGCGCAGGGCGGACGGGCGCTGGGCTATTTCGTCGGCGGCTTTGCCCCGCCGCTGGGCGTCGGGCTGCGGGCGGACGGCTTTGCCGCCGCCATGATGCTGATGGCCGCCCTGGTGCTGCTCTTCACCGGCCTGTTCGCCATGACCGGGCCGGGGGACATGACGCGCAAGGTGAATGCGCGTGGCTCGGCGGGCATGCCGGCCACCTTCTTCATCCTGCTTTTGTCGCTCGCCTGCGCGCTCAACCTCGCCTTCCTGGCGCAGGACCTCTTCACCCTCTATGTGGCGCTGGAACTGCTCACCTTCGCCGCCGTGCCCCTGGTGTGCCTGGAAGGCAAGGCGGGGCAGCTTGCGGCGGCGCTCACCTACCTGCTGTTCGCCCTGTTCGGCTCGGTGCTGTACCTGCTGGGCGTGGTGCTCATCTACGGCCTGTTCGGCACGCTGGACATCGCCCACCTCGCCGGCCTGATGGCGCACGGAGCCGGCGGGGCGACCGCCGCCGCGGCGCTTGCCTTGATGAGCGCGGGGCTGATGGCCAAGGCCGCCCTGTTCCCGCTCCACCTCTGGCTGCCGCCGGCCCATTCCGGCGCACCGCCGGCGGCGAGCGCGGTGCTTTCCGCCGTGGTCATCAAGGCGCCGCTGTTCCTTCTGGTGCGGCTCTGGTCGGACCTTGCGCCCTTGCCCCTGACCCAGCTGGCCGGCCCGGTCTTCGCCCTATGCGGGGCGGCTGCCATCGTGTTCTGCGGGGTGGTGGCGCTGGCGCAGGAGCGGCTGAAGCTGCTCATCGCTTATTCCACGGCGGCGCAGATCGGCTACCTGTGCCTCATGTTCCCCCTCGCGGCGTCCAGCGACGGGCCATCGAGCGCGCTGGCGTGGACCGGGGGCACGCTGCACCTCGTCTCCCACGCCTTGTCCAAGGCCGCCATGTTCCTTGCCGCCGGGCTGATAGCCGAGACCATGGGGCATGACCGGTTGTCCGGATTGGGGGGCGTCGGCCGGCTGGCGCCGGTGAGCGTCGCCGCCTTCGGCCTCGGCGGCCTGTCGCTCATGGGGCTGCCGCCCTCCGGCGGGTTCGTGGCCAAGGTGATGCTGCTGACCTCGGCCCTGCAGCAGGGCTCGTGGTGGATCGCCACGGTGGTGCTCGTTGGCGGGCTGCTGGCGGGCGGCTATGTGCTGCGGGTGGTGGTGATCGCCCTGCAATATCCCGATGCCGACCTGCCCGAAGCGCGGGAGTGCCGCTGGCGGGCGCTGATCGCCCTCGCCCTCGCCTTCGGGGCCATGCTGGTGGGCTTCATGCCGCTCGCTCCCCTGCCCTTCCTGGAGATCGGCCGCCCCCTGACCTGGACGGGAGTGATGCCATGACCGGCGAGACCCTGTCCCCGCCGCTCGATCTCTCCGCCCTGGAACCGGCCATGCCGGCGCTGTCCGAGGCGCTCATGGTGGTGGCGATCGCGCTGCCGCTGGTGCTGGCCTTCGCCGCGCTGGTGCCGGCGGTGCGACGCGCCCTGCCCCATCTTCTGGTCTTCGTCCCGCTTCCGGCGCTGATCGCGGCCCTCGCCGTGCCGCGGGGACTGTCGATGCTGGTGGCGCCCGATCCCTTCCGCTTCACCCTTGCCCTCGATGCGCCGGGCGCGCTGCTGCTGGGCGGGGCGTCGCTCTTGTGGATGACCGCCGGCACCTATGCCATGGCCTATCTGCGCAAGGACCCGGCGCGGCCGGCCTTCATGGTCTGGTGGCTGCTCACCATGGCGGGGTCCTTCGCCGTGTTTCTGGTGGCGGACGTTGCGAGTTTCTATCTCGCCTATGCCCTGGTGAGCTTTTCCGCCTATGGCCTTGCCGCCCATGACGATACCCCACAAGCCCGGCGCGCCGGCTCGCTCTACCTGGCCTTGACCGTGCTGGGCGAGGCGCTGCTCATCGCAGCCTTCGTCATGCTCGCCTCCGGCGCAACCGACGCCAACCCGCAGATCCGCGATGCGGTGGCCCTGCTGCCCACCTCGCCTTGGAAGACGCCGGTGCTGGTTCTGATCCTCCTCGGCTTCATCCTGAAGATGGGCCTCTTTCCCCTCCATGTGTGGATGCCGCTGGCCCATTCCGTGGCGCCGGTTCCGGGCTCGGCGGTGCTCTCCGGCGTGGTGGTGAAGGCCGGGGTCATCGGCCTTCTGCGCTTCCTGCCCGAGGGCGTGCCTTTACCCGGCTGGGGCGCGATGCTGTGCGGCGCCGGCCTGTTCACGGCCTATTACGGGGTCGCTGTGGGCTTCACCCAGACCCATCCCAAGCGCGCCCTCGCCTATTCCACCGTGAGCCAGATGGGCGTGGTGGCGGCCGTGATCGGCGCCGGCGTCATGAACGGGACGGCCGGCACGTTCACCGTCGCCGCGCTTTATGCGGCGAACCACATGCTGCTGAAGGGCGCCATGTTCCTTGCTGTGGGTGTCGCCATGGCGTCCTCACCCAAGCGGGCATGGGCGGTGGCGGCGCTCGCCGGCATGCTGGGCCTGAGTCTTGCCGGCCTGCCGCTGACCGGCGGCGCCATGGCGAAATACGCCATCAAGCTCATTGTGCCGGATGGAGTGGCGGGCACCCTGCTCACCCTGTCCGCCGCGGGCAGCACCCTGCTGATGGCGCGCTATGCCCTGCTGGTGGCCCGCAGCGGCACGAAAGGCACGCCGCCGCTCGGCGTCGTTGTGCCCGCGCTCGCCCTCGCCGTTCTGGCGCTGGTTTTGCCGTTTGCGCTGTTCGAGGCGGTGACGGGCCTGCCCGCATCGGCGGCCTTCACGCCATCGGCACTCCTGAAGGGGCTGTGGCCCGTGGCGCTCGGCCTCGGGGGCGCGGCGCTCCTGGCCTGGAGGGCGCCGCGCATGCGGGAGGTGCCGGCCGGCGACATCCTCAACGCCCTCGGCTTTCTGGGCACTGTGGGCCGAGCGATCATGGGCGGTGCTGTGGCGGCTGACGACGTGCTGCGCCGCTGGCCGGTCGCCGCCTTCGCCCTGCTCGCGATCGCCGCCCTGCTCGCCGCCACGCTGACCTTCGCCGCCCTGCCTTTATAGCGAGCCCCGCCCATGGCAGGGTTCACATGACCGAATCGGTCGACCTGAGGCGGGAAGGCGTTGGCGTTCGGCCGCCGACGCACAAGACGAGTGAGGGAACATTCCATGTCGAGACCGCCATTTCGCCGGACCGGAAGCTCGGTGCGGGACACCGCCGAAGCGGCGTTCAAATCGGTCACCACCAAGCCTATCGAGGCGCCCCCGAAGGCCCCGGTCGTTCCCGGTGGGCGGGAAATGGTCGCGCTGCGCATCGACCGCGAGGTGCTGGAGCATTTCCAGGAGGGCGGTCCCGGCTGGCAGGACCGCATCAACGACGCTCTCCGCAAGATCGTCGACGCCAAATCCTGAGTCGCGTCGTCAGCCGGGCCGCCGGCCGCCTGCGCTGAACCCGATGGGGTTTGAGCTCTGGAACGCGGCATCCACGCCGGCCGCGACCTCGTCCAGTTCGCGGGTGAAGATGAGGTCGTCGATATAATTGATGAAGTGATGCGGCCTCATCTCGGCGATCTTCTCGATCCTCGGATGGCGCGCCAGATCGGCTGCTCTACCATAGATGCCGAGGCCATAGTTGCCGCCGAGCTGATGGCCAAAGACCTGCCCCCGTCCCAGGAGGCGGCGCGCACCGCCGGCGCCGCGATCCCGCTCGGCGCGTCAGCACAGAAAATCATTGCCCGCTTTGCTGAGAATGGCGGACGCTGTAGCGACTATGCTGGGGTCATCGATCTTCTCAGGCAGAGCTGAAACGTCCATCAGGTCCGAGCGCGCAAAGCGCCGGGCCGGCCCGAAACCGGGCCAGAGCACGCGCCAGGAAACTGCTCGAGGAAACGTGGCAGAATAAAATGGGGGGACACATTGAGACATGGCATGATCATGGGCCTCGTCGCGCTGCTGGCGACGACCATCGCCGCATCCGCGCAGGCGCCGAAAACCGTCAAGATCGGGGTTCTCAACGACCAGTCGGGCCCCTACTCCGACCTGGGCGGCATCGGATCGGTGGTGGCGGCTCAGATGGCCGTCGAGGATTCCGGCCTCAGCCAGAAGGGCTGGACCATCGAGGTGCTCTCGGCCGACCACCAGAACAAGGCCGACATCGCCGCCAGCGTCGCCCGCCAATGGTACGACGTGGACGGCGTCGACATGATCACCGACCTCACCAATTCCGCCGCCGCCCTCGCGGTGAACGAGATCACCCGCGACAAGAACAAGGTCATTCTGGCCTCGGGGGCGGCAACCTCAGACCTCACCGGCAAGGCGTGCTCTCCCAATACGGTACACTGGACCTCCGACACCTGGGCGTTCGCCCACGGAACCGGCCAGGCCATCGTGAAGACCGGGGGCGACACCTGGTTCTTCCTCACCGCCGACTATTCCTTCGGCCAGGCCCTGGAGCGCGACACCGCCGCGGTGGTGGAAGAGTACGGCGGCAAGGTGATCGGCCGGGTCCGGGTGCCCCTCGACACGGCCGATTTCTCGTCCTTCCTGCTGCAGGCGCAGAGCTCCAAGGCGAAAATCGTCGGCCTTGCCAATTCAGGGGCCGACACCACCAATTCCATCAAGCAGGCGGCGGAATTCGGCATCGTCTCGGGCGGCCAGAACATTGCCGGCCTTCTCATCTACATCACCGATGTGCATTCCATGGGCCTGCCCACGGCGCAGGGCCTGATCCTGACCGCGCCCTTCTACTGGGATTTCAACGACGGCACCCGGGCCTTCTCCGCGCGCTTCGCCGGCAAGATGCGCGGCACCAAGCCCTCCATGGCTCAGGCCGGTGTCTATTCAGCCACCCTCGCCTATCTCAAGGCGGTGGCCGAACTCGGCTCAAGCCAGGACGGCAAGGCGGTCGTGGACAAGATGAAGTCGGCGCCCATCAAGGATGCCCTGTTCGGCGACGGCTTGATCCGCGAGGATGGGCGCAAGATCCACAACATGTATCTTTTCGAGGTGAAGAAGCCGTCCGAGTCCAAGGCGCCGTGGGACTACTACAGGCTGCGCGCCACCATCCCCGCGGAAGAGGCCTTCCGCCCCCTCTCCGAGAGCGAGTGCCCGCTGGTGAAGAAGTAGTCGCCAGCCCCCTCCCCGTCATTCAACCGGCGGATCCAGGAAACTCCACGTCGCTGCTCAATCTCATGATCCAGGTAGAGATCCACACCGGACAGGGCAAGGCCGTTCCCGGCCCAGCCGCAAGGTGACGGTGGCGGCCGACCGATGCCGGCCCGCCGTCAGTGAACCGTCAGACCGCGAGCCACTCCTCCATCAGCCGCGCGTTCGAGGTGAGCGCCTCGGGGGCGCCCTCGAACACGATGCGGCCATGGCCCATGACGCACACCCGGTGCGATACCTTGAGGGCGATGGTGAGCTTCTGCTCCACCAGCAGCACCGACACCCCGCGCCGGTTGATGTCGGCGATGGCCTCGCCCACCACGGTCACGATCTTCGGGGCGAGCCCTTCCGTGGGCTCGTCGATGAGGATGACCAGCGGGTTGCCCAGCAGCGATCGGCACATGGTGAGCATCTGCTGCTCGCCGCCCGAAAGGCTGCCGGCGCGGGTGTTGCGCCGCTCCTTGAGGCGGGGGAAGTAATCAAACATCTGCTCGATGGTCCAGCGCGCGGCGCCTTCCGCGCCCTTCTGCTCGCCCATCCGCAGGTTTTCGTCCACCGTGAGGTTGAGGAAGACCTCGCGCTCCTCCGGCACATAGGCGATGCCGGAGCGGCAGATGGTGAAGGCGCGAGCGCCGGTGAGCTCCTTGCCGCGCAGCACGATGTGGCCGCCGGTAGGCGGCACCAGGCCCATGATGGCCTTCAGCGTCGTGGACCGGCCCGAGCCGTTGCGGCCCAGCAGGCTCACCACCTCCCCCTGCCCCACCTGGAAGGTGACGCCGTGCAGGATGTGGCTCTTGCCGTAATGGGCGTGGAGGCCATCGATGGTGAGAAGCGACGTGTCGCGCATCAGCTGGCCTCCTCGCCGAGATAGGCTTCGCGCACGGCGAGGTTGCCGCGGATCTCGGCCGGCGTACCGGTGGCGATGATCTGCCCGTAGACCAGCACGCTGATGCGGTCGGAGAGGGAGAACACCACGTCCATGTCGTGCTCCACGATGAGCAGCGTGCGGCCCCTGGTGATCTCGCGGATGAGGCCCACCGTGTATTCCGTCTCCTCGTGCGACATGCCCGCCATGGGCTCGTCCAGGAGGATCACCTTGGGATCGCTTGCCAGCGTCATTCCGATCTCCAGCGAGCGCTGCTCGGAATAGGATAGCTCGCTGGCCAGCACGTTCGCCCGCTTCTCCAGCCGCACCTGGGCGAGCAGTTCGTCCGCCAGATGGGTCACCGCCTTGAGGCGGGAGGCGCGCCGCCAGAACACGAAGTCGAGGCCGAAGCGCCGCATCACCGCCAGCCGCAAATTCTCGAACACCGAGAGGCCGGGGAAGATGTTGGTGATCTGGAAGGAGCGCGCCAGCCCCTGCCGGTTCACCAGATGGGGCGCCATGCCGCCGATGGGCAGACCATCCAGCAGGATGTCGCCGGCCGTGGGCGTCAGCTGGCCGGAGATGAGGTGGAACAGGGTGGACTTGCCCGCCCCGTTCGGCCCGATCACCGCATGACGCTCACCCGGCACCACGTCGAGCTCGATGCCGCGGATGATCTCGATGGGACCGAAGGACTTGCGGACCCCGTGGAGGGACAGGACAGGCGTGCTCATGAAACGCCTCCGCGCTCAGGATCCAGACGACGGGATGCGACGTTGAGAAGGCCGATGCCCACCGCCATCAGGCCCAGCGGCAGGCCCCAGGTGACGGGCGAGAACGGCAGCCACTCGCGCCCGAACAGGGTGACCGGCGGCCATGGGGAGGCGGCGATCATGGAACGGTAGTCGGTGGAGAAGAAGCGCTGCGCCAGCTCCACCATGCACACGAAGCCGAGGATGGCGAGCACCAGCGCAGCCGCGAACAGCAGCCCCCCCGAAAGCCGCTCCCAGCCGAGACCGAAATGCCCCTCGCGGACCCGTTTGGCGAACTCGCCCACGAGACCGTCGGGCAGGAACATCATCACCAGCACGAACAGCACGCCCTGATAGAGCAGCCAGGACCGGGTGAGGTCCGACACCGCATAGCCGAAGAAGGACATGAGCGCAGCGCCGATGGCCGGCCCCAGGAACACCTTCACGCCGCCGATATAGCTGTTCAGCACCACCGAGGCGGAGAGCTGCATGTCGAGCACGACATAGTTGGCGGCCTCGATGTTGAGCGCCTGCAGCCCGCCCGCCACGCCTGAGAACATGGCCGAAACCGCGAACACCAGCACGCTGAGCCGGTGAACATTGTAGCCGAGGAAGCGCAGCCGGTGAGTATTCTCACGCAAGCCGAGGGTGAGGCGGCCCACCGGCGTCAGGGTGTAGAGATAGAGCAGCAGCAGGCAGAGCAGCACCCAGGCGAGGGTGAGGTAATAGACTTCCACGTTGCTGCCGAAGGTGAAGCCCCAGGCCGGCATGCGCATGGCGGAGACGCCCGCCTCGCCGCCGAACACCTCCTTCAGGTGCGGCGCCAGGGCATGCAGCAGTTCGGCCAGCGCCAGCGTGATCATGGAGAAATAGACGCCGGTGCGCTTGGTGGCGAACCAGCCGGCGGCGATGCCGCTCACGAGCCCCAGCAGGCCGCCCACCAGCGGCAGCAGCGGCGTGGGCAGGAGGCCGGCGCCGTTGAAGGCGTTCATGGCGTGGATGGTGGCGAAGGCGCCGATGCCGAAATAGGCCGAATGGCCGAAGGAGAGCATTCCCGCCTGCCCGCACAGCAGGCTGAAGGCAGAGGCGAACAGGGCCGCGATCAGCATCTGGATCGACGCATTGACGAGCCCTGCGGAGAGGAACGCCGGGGCGGCGACCAGCGCCGCGACGGCAAGGGCGAGGAGGATGACCTTGGTGCGCATGGTTTAGCTCTTGTCGCCGAACAGGCCCGAGGGACGCACCAGCAGCACCAGCAGCATGAGCGCGAAGGGAATGGTTGCGGCAAGGCTCGACACCTGCAGCGTCAGCGGGCCGCCCACCGCGCGCGCCCAGTCGCCGAGGCCGACGACGCCGAGCAGGTCGGCAAAGCTCGCGTCGATGCCCACCGCCAGCGAGGTGACCACGCCGATGAGCAGGGAGGCGACCATGGCCCCCTCCAGCGAGCCGAGACCGCCGATGACCACCACCACGAACACCAGCACGCCGAGTTCCAGCGCCATGTTGGGATTGGTGGTGTAGAACGCCCCCGCCAGCGCGCCGGCGAGGCCCGCGAGCGCCGCGCCCACGCCGAACACGCCCATGAAGACGAGCGGCACATTGTGGCCCAGCGCCTCGGCCATGCGCGGCCGGAAGATGGCCGAGCGCACCACGATGCCCACCCGCGTGGTGGTGAGCAGCGCATAGATGACACCGAACATGGCCAGCGCCACCACGCCCATGATGAGCCGGTAGACCGGATAATCGGTGCCGCCGATGCGGAAGGCGGCAAAGCTCAGGGCCGCCGGCACCCGGTAGTCCACCGGGAAGTTGCCGAAGAACAGCTTGATCAGTTCCGCGATGATGAAGGACAGACCGAAGGTGAGCAGCAGTTCGTGGGCATGGCCGAAGCGGTGGACCCGGCGCAGGAAATAGCGCTCCACCACCACCCCCACCGCGCCGACCACGATGGGCGCTACGATCACCGCCAGCGCGAAGCCGAGCACGCCCGACAGCGCATAGGCCACATAGGCGCCCAGCATGTAGAACGAGGCATGCGCGAAATTGAGGACGCCCATCATGCCGAAGATGAGGGTCAGTCCCGCCGAGACCATGAACAGCAGCAATCCGTAGATTGTGCCGTTCAGGACGGCGACAAAGAGATGTTCCATCAAATGTCCTCTCGCGTCAGGCAGAGGTGTTCGGCTGGACGGCGGATCGCGGCTTCATGACAGCCACCATGGCCGGGCGTGTCCCGGCCATGGTGGATCGTGAGGCGCAAAAGTTCAGTTGGGCCGCGTCATCTTGCAGGCGTCCTGCACCGGAGAGGAGGCCTCGGCGGCGGTGAAGAGCTTCATGGGCTTGAAGCCGAGGTTGGTGCCGTCCACCTTGAACTTGGCATCCTCCGCCACGATGGAGACCACCATGGGAATCTGCGCCTGGTGGTCGGCCGCGCGCATGCTGGCCTCACCCATGGGCGTCTTGACCTTGACGTTTTCAAGGGCCTTGGCCACGGCATTGATGTCGACGCTGCCGTCCTTGGCCGGCGGCACGCTTTTCAGCGCCTCACCCACCATGGCGACGCCGAAGGCGGTCTGCGGCTCGATATAGACCGGATAGTGGCCGGTCTTCGCCTTGTAGTCCTCGGCGAAGGCGGCAGTGGCCTCGCTCGCCTCGGCGTTGAAGGGGTGGGCGACCACATTGCCGAGCGCCACATCGCCGGCATTGGCAATATTACCCGGCTGGTCGAGGAAGGCGGTGGCGAAGCGGGTCTTCAGGCCCGCGCCATGGGCCGCTTTCATGAGCAGAAGCAGGTCGTTGGACCAGTTGCCGGTGATCACCGTCTCGGCGTTGGCGGCCGAGATCTTGGCGACGTACGGCGAGAAGTCCTGGATCTTGTTCACGTCGTGGAGGGTCTTTTCCACCACCGTGTAGCCGCCCAGGGGCGCATTGGCGACGATGGCGCCCTCCATGTCGATGCCCCAGCTGTAGTTCTGGTTCATGGAATAGACGCGGGTGCCGAGGATGCCGGCATCCTTCATGGCAAGCACCATGGGCTTCACCCGCACCTGCGCATTGGGATTGAAGCGGAAATGGTGGAAGTGGCACTTGGCGCCGGTCAGTTCCAGCGCCTCACCGCCCACGTTGAGGAAGATGACTTCCTTGCCGGGGTTGCGGATATTGTACTTGCGCACGTCCTCGGTGATCTGGCCCGACACGGCCGACGAGGCGCCCTGCACGATAAAGCGGGCGCCGTCGGCGATGGCCGCCTTCACCTTGTCAGCGGCGCCCACCGGGCCACCCTGGTTGTCGTACTCCAATAGGACGACCGGCTCGCCGCCATAGCCGCCGCCGGCGTTGATCTTGTCGATGCCGTATTTGGCGGCGGTCTTGAACAGCAGGCCGGTGGAGGCCTGCGGGCCGGAAAGGGTCTCGATCACCGCGACCTTCAGCGGCTCGGCGCTGGCTGCGCCGGCGGTGGAGGCGAGGAGCATCGCGGCGATCGGCGCGAGGAAACGTGCACGGATGGTCATGAAAAGTCCTCCCTGGGACGTGGTTTTGCTTGGCTTCACCCGGTTCTTCTTCACTCTCTGCGGCCTCATCCCGCCGCGCGCAAATGGCGCTCCAGAAGGCGCCAGACCTCGTCGCGGATCTCCAGCTGCGGCATGTGGCCAACTCCCGGAAACAGGTGCAGGCCCACCATACCAGGCAGCCGCCGCACATGGCCCGGCGGGATGATCTTATCCTCGGTGCCGGCCACGACAGTGACCGGAATGCGCAACTGCTCCAGCTCCGCGCGCACGCTGAAGGCCTGCGTGCCGTCCGGGAACAGGGCTGCGGCGAGACGCTGCTGGGCGGCTACCAGCGCGTCGTCGGCACGGGCCGCGGCGCTGGCCCGCACGAAGGCGGGGGTCAGCACCGAAGGATCGGCCACTAGTTCACCCAGCCAGGGCGCAAGGCTCTCGGCGGTGCGGGCGCGGGCAAGGCCGGATACGAAGGCGCCGTTGATATCGGGCCCAAGGCCCGCCGGCGCGAGCAGGAACAAGGAGCGCACATCGGGATAGCCTTCGGCCGCGAGCGCCACCGCCACCGCCGCGCCGAGGGAATGGGCGACAAGATCCAGATCGAACAGGCCGAGGCCCTGCAGGGTCTCGCCCACCGCCGCCACTAGCGCCTCGAAGCGGGCGGCGCCGTGGCCGGCCGATCCGCCATGGCCTGGCAGGTCGATGCCGAGCACCGGCCGCGACACCGCAGCGCCGGCAAGGAAGGGACGCCAGCCGTTCAGCTCCGAGCCGAAGCCGTGGACCAGCACCAGCGGCCGGCCTTCACCCTGCCGCAGCCACGCATGGTTGAGTCCCCCCTGCCCCGACCCGCTGCCAAGACGCGGCGCAGCAGGGGAAAAACGCGGCGCGGCGGGCGCAACCGGCTGGTGGCGCGCCTTCTCCACGTCGATCCGCACGATGCGGCCCCTGGGACCTGAGCCGGTGAGCGTGCTGAGATCGACGCCGAAATCGTCCGCGAGGCGCCTCGCGAGGGGCGAGGCAACGACCTTGCGCGCGGCGACAAGGGCCGCGATGGACGGCGCCCGCGCCGCGAGGCTCGGGGCCGGTGCAACCGTCGCAGCGGGCGCCCGTGCGAAGGGCGCAGGTGTCGATGGCGCAGGCGAAGGAACAGCAACCGCCGCAGGCGCCGCCACGGCCGGCGCGGCGGCGACGGACGCGACCCGCGCGGGCGCGGCTTCCCCTTCCGCGAGGATGGAGGCGATGAGTGTGCCCACCGCCACGCCGCGCGAACCGTCGCCGATCAGGATGGGGCCGAGGCGGCCTTCGTCCTCCGCCTCCATCTCCATGACGGCCTTGTCGGTCTCGATCTCGGCGAGCAGGTCACCACGCTTCACCGCCTCGCCTTCCTTCTTCAGCCAGCGGACGAGGTGACCCTCCTCCATTCCGGCAGAGAGGGCGGGCATCAGGATTTCCTTGGGCATGTGGGGCTCCTGATCAGGCGAGGGCGAGGCCCTGCTCGGCCATGACGCGACGGATGCCGGCCTCGATGTCCTTGGGACCGGCGCAGGCGGCGGCTTCCAGCACCTTGGAGATGGAAGGCGAGGCCTCCCCGCCATGGACGCGCTGCACCGGCTGGTCGAGCGCATCGAAGCAGCGCGACTGGATCTCGGCGGCAAGGAACCCGCCGTAGGAGGTGCCCACCGAGCCCTGCTCCACCACCAGCACGTTGCCGGTCTTGGCGATGGAGGTCTCGATGGTCTCCCAGTCGAGGCCGGCGCGGTCGAGGCTGCGCAGGTCGATGACCTCCGCGTCCACGCCCAGGCGCTCCACCTCCTCCAGGGTCGGCTTCACCATGGACAGATAGGTGAGGATGGTCAGGGCCGAGCCGGGCCGCACCACCTTGGCCTTGCCGAGGGGAATGAAATAGTCGAGGTCATCCAGCGGCGCCGGGCCCTTGGCGTTGTAGAGGTCCACATGCTCCAGCACGAGCACGGGGTCCTGGCAGGCCAGCGCGCTGTTCATGAGGCCCACATAATCGAACGGCGTGGAGGGGGCGACGATGCGCCAGCCCACGGCGGTGGCGAAGATTCCGGCCGGGTCCATGGAATGCTGCGAGCCATAGCCCGTGCCCATGGCCACCTTGGTGCGCAGCACCAGCGGCACCGCCATGTCGCCGCCGAACATGTGCCGCGCCTTGCCGATCTGGTTGAACACCTGGTCGGCGGCCACCCACATGAAGTCCGGATACATGAACTCGATCACCGGCACATAGCGCCCGTCCATGGCGATGCCGCCGGCGAGGCCCGCAAAGGCGTTCTCGCTGATGGGGGTGCCGAGCACGCGGTCGCCGAAAGCCTCCTTGAGGCCGCGCGTGGCGCCATTGGTGCCGCCCTTGAGGCGATGCACGTCCTCGCCCATCACCACGATGCGGCCGTCCTCACTCATGCGCCGGTGCATCACGTCCGCTACCACGTCCACGAAGCGGGCCTGCGGGTCGATGCCGCCGGTGAAGGTCTCCAGTTCCTCGGTGCGCACGCCGTCGAGTTCGGACAGGTCGCCGCGCACGCCAAAGTCGCGGAAATCGGGCGAGGGCCACAAAGCCGGGATGATGCGGCGCTTGCCGTCCACCTGCTCCACCAACTCGCCGGCCACATCCTCCATGAGCGCCTTGGCACGGGCGCGCAGGGCGGCGACCTCCTCGTCGCCGATGAGCTGGCGCAAAGCCATCTCACGGGCCAGGAGATCGATGGGATCGCGCCGGCGCCACTCCTGCTCTTCCTCGCGGGTGCGATAGCCGAAGGCGCTGCCGGGCAAGGGGCCGTTCTGGTGGAAGAAGCGGTAGACATCGGCCTCGATGACGGTGGGGCCGCCGCCCGAGCGCATCACCTCCAGCGCCTCGGCGCTGGCCAGCGCCACCGCCAGCGGGTCCATGCCGTCCACCTTCCAGGAGGGGATGGCAAAGCCCAGCCCGCGGGCGGAGAGGCGGGTCTCCGCGGTGGCCTCCTCCACATGGGTGGAGACCGCGTAGCGGTTGTTCTCGATGAAGAAGCACAAGGGCAGCTTCCAGGCCGCCGCGAGGTTCATGGTCTCCAGCACCGACCCGATATTGGTGGCGCCGTCGCCGAAATAGGTGAAGACTGCATCGCCCGTGCCGGCGCGCTTGTGGGCGAAGGCCGCCCCCGCCGCCAGCGGCACGCCGCCGCCGACGATGGCGTTGGTGCCGAGATTGCCCGCCTCGCCCCAGCGCAAGTGCATGGAGCCGCCGCGCCCCTTGCAGAAGCCCTGAGCGAGGCCGAGGATTTCCGCCATGGTCTTCTTGGACAGGTCGCGCACGTCGCCACTGATGGCGGCGGTGGGGGACAGGCCGTCCGGCGCCACATAGGCCAGCGACTTGGCGAGGAACTGGTGGTGGGCCCGGTGGGATCCGTTCACCTGGTCGGAAGTGCGCATCATCACGGCGGATCCGGTGGCGCCGCCTTCCTGCCCGATGGCCGAATGCGCCGGGCCGTGCACCAGCCCCTGCCCGGCCAGCTCCAGCACCTTCTCCTCGAATGCGCGGATCAGCGCCATGGAGGTGAGCATGGTCCCGAGCAGGGCCGGATCGGCCGCATTCCAGTCGTCGCGGGAGGTGGTCAGCTCACGCCAGGGGGCGGCGGGTTTCAGGTCGATATGGGTCGCCATCACGGCAGCTCCGAAAACGCTGGAAACGTCGGGGGTGCGAACTTCCCCCGCGCGAAAGAACGGGACATCGAGGGGCGCGCCACGGCTCAGCCGCCCGGATCGGCGGTGTGCCAGAGCCTTAGGGACGTGGTGCGCTCATAGGCCTTGCCATTGGGAAAGCTCACCAGCTCGCACTGCATGCCCCAGGGGGTGAGGAAATAGACCCAGGTCTGCCCACCGCTGGGCCCGCTCTCGCGCATCACCGGCACACCCAGGATGCGGGCACCGTGCGCTTCGAGATGGCGGACGGCGGCATCCATGTCATCCACGTAGAACGCAAGATGATGCCCGCCCACGTCGCTGTTGCGCGGCTGGATCGTTCGCTGGTCCGGGGCGATGTACTGGAAGATCTCAAAATTGGAGCCGAAGCCGCAGCGCAGGAAGACGAGCTTCTTCATGATGGCGCGCGGATCGACATTGAGCTGGCGGGCCATCCAATCGTCTTCGGACTGGAACGGGCCAAGCTCGTAGACCTGGATACAGCCGATGACATCCACAAAGAAGCGCACCGCCTCGTCGATATCGGGAACGGTGAAGCCGATGTGATCGGTTCCGCGCAGGCCCGGAAGCCCCCGCTCGACCGTCTCGTAGGATTGCCCACCCTCAGTGCTCATGACCCGCCCCGTTGGAGGGATCGGCGCGCCGTTCGGCCGGGACGGGATGCGATTTCCGCGGGAAACCGGCCACCATCGCGGTCGCCGCAGCCCCCTCGCCCTCGCGTCTTCCCCTTGCCAAACGATCTGCGCCGCTTTCCTGACGGATAGGGCTGATGGGATACGCTGTCAATATCATTGTATCCAATTATGCCTGATATACGGATCGTGCGGCGCAAAATTCGCTTATTTGGATACATTTGTCAGAATGCGCACGCGTATGGTATCCAAACAGACCGAGCGGCACGGTCCCCCTGCACGCCAGGGCCCCTCCAGCAGAGCGCGCCATGAGAACGGAAAAATCCCCGGACGGGCCAGACAAGGACCAGGGCGTCCGCAGTCACGCCATCGCCACGGACCTGCGGGCCGGCATCCTCGCCGGGCTCTACGCCCCCGGCACCCGCGTGCGGCAGGAGGAGCTGGCCGAGCGCTACGGCACCAGCCGCATCCCGGTGCGCGAGGCCCTGCGGGACCTCGAAAGCGAGGGACTGGTGGTGCTGGTGCCCAATTCCGGCGCGTGGATCGCCAAGACCGACATCAACGAGTGCGTGGAAATCTACAAGATCCGCGAGCGCATCGAGCCCCTCGCCCTCAGCGAGAGCATCCGCAACATGGACGCGGCCACCATCACCCGTCTCGCCGAGCTGTGCGCGCAGATCGAGGCCTCGACGGAAGTGGAGGATTTCCTGAAGCTGGACCGGGAGTTCCACCTGCTCAGCTACAAGGCGGCGGCGATGCCGACGCTGCTTTCCATGATCGAGCGCTTCTGGAACACCACCCAGCATTATCGCCGCGCCTATTCCCACCTCATCGGGAAGGAGGGCCAGTGGATCATCCACAGCGAGCATCGCCTGATCATGGAAGCGATCCGGCGCCGCGACGACAGGGACGTGCAGCATTTGCTTGAAAGCCACATCCGCCGCACCCGGCTTCAGCTTCAGGCGAACGACCTCACCGGCCTCGTGCCGGCCGGCAGATAGGCCTGCCTAGACCTTCTCCGCGCGGCGACGTCCGCCGGCGGGCTTGCGCGGCGGCTCGGCCGGCGCCGCTGGGGTGGAGATGGACCACAAGGTCTCGAACATCACAGACTGCAGGCGCGCGAAATCCTCGCTCTCGATGATGAGGCCGTAATTCTCGCGCTTGGAAGAGATGATGGAGACCTTGTCGTCATAGACATACTGGGTCACGCCCAGCGTCATGCCATCGGGTGCATAGCGCAGCTCGCGCAATTGCTCCAAGCCCGAGGGCCAGATCTGTCCCACGTCCTTGTCGCGGGAGCGCAGCACCTTCAGGGTGATGCCGCGTTTCACCCGCTCGGAAATATACACATCCATCTCCCCGAGCCCCGGCGTCTCGATCAGCTCGTTCATGGAGAGGATGCCGCACAGGGTCTTGCTCTGGCAGGTCAGGGTATCCCACAGCACGGTGTTGATGCCCTCCTCGCCCTCGTAGAAGCGGATCTGGGGCTTGCCCTTGGCGCGATTGTAGAGGGAGCGGATCTGCGGCATCACATCGGTGATCACCTGCTTGCGCAGTTCCAGCCGCTGGAGCATGCCCACCGGATCCTCGGCCACCACGAAGCGCCGGCCGGAGCGCTCCACGATGCGGATCAGCTCTTCGTGCTCCAGCCGCTCCAGCACATCATAGGCGGTGGTGCGGGCAAGCCCGGCACGGGCGGCTACCTCCTGCACCGGCGCCTCGCCCAGTTCCACGGCGGCGAGGTACAGCTTGAACAGCTTTCCGGTGATGCCGATCTTGGCGAGCTTTTCTTCCATATCCATGACGTGTTGGTCTCACGGCGCGGCGCAGGTGAGCCGCGCCGTGAGAATGGCGGAATTCACGGCGGATTGCATGCCCCGCCGTGTGAGGTCTTCAAGCTTTCAAACGAACAGCCTGCTGCGGGGCTTCATTGACCGTCAGGTTGAAAACGTCCGGCCGGGCATAATTGCCGGCCACGTCGAAGTCGAACTTGGCGCGGCCCAGATCGTCCATGTCGAGCTCGGCGGTCAAGAGGGTTTCCTGATCGAAGACCGGGCCGGCCAGCACCTTGCCGAGGGGGTCGATGATGGCCGCCCCGCCGTGCATCACGATCGCCTCGGGATCGTCGGTGATGGAGCAACGGTAGTCGTCCGGGAAATCACCGCGCTTGACCACCTGGCAGGTGGTGAGCACGAAGCAGCGGCCTTCCAGCGCGATGTGGCGCATGGTGGGCAGCCAGGTCTCACGATCGTCGGCGGTGGGGGCGCAATAGAGCGAGACACCCTTGGCGTACATGGTCATGCGCAGCATGGGCATGTAGTTTTCCCAGCAGATCACCGCGCCGATCTTGCCGATGGGCGTGTCGAACACCGGCAGGGTCGAGCCGTCGCCGAAGCCCCAGGCGAGACGCTCGCCGGCGGTGGGCATCAGCTTGCGGTGCTTGCCCAGCAGGGACCCGTCCGGGCCGAAATAGAGCACCGTGCAATACATGGTGCCGAGTTCACGCTCCATCACGCCGATGACCACATAGGTCTTGGCCTCGCCCGCCGCCTTGCCGATGCGGTCCGTCTCAGGTCCCGGCACGGTGATGGCGGCATCGAGATAGCGGCGGAAATCGTCGCGCCCGCGCACGGTGCGCACGCCGATGGCGATGTCGAAGTCCGAGCCCTTCGGATAGACCGAGAGGAAGGCCTCGGGAAACACCACGATCTCGCAGCCTTCCGCCCCCGCCTTGGCGATCCACGCCTCGGCCTTGGCGACGGACGCCTCCACATCGAAGGGCACCGCGCCCACCTGGGCGACGCCGGCTTTCACTTTCATCGTTCTTCTCCCTGGGATTTGATGGGGCGTCACACGCCGAGATAGGCGCGACGCACGCCCGGATCGTCGGAGAGGGCCTGCGCGGTGCCCGAAAGCACCACGTGGCCCGCCTCCAGCACGTAGCCGCGATGGGCCACGGACAGCGCCAGCATGGCGTTCTGTTCCACCAGCAGCACGGACACGCCCTGCCGGTTGATCTCGCCGATGGCGGCGTGCAGCTCGTCCACCACGATGGGCGCGAGGCCATGGCTCGGCTCGTCGAGCAAAAGCAGCTTCGGCTGGCCCATGAGGGCGCGGCCGATGGAGACCATCTGCTGCTCGCCGCCGGACATGGAGCCCGCCATCTGAGACTGCCGCTCCTTCAGGCGCGGGAACAGGGCGAACACCCGCTCCACCCGCTCGGGAATGTCGCGGGCGCTGCGATGGCCGAAGGCGCCCATCATCAGATTGTCCAGCGTGGTCATGCGCGGAAAGACGTGGCGCCCCTCCGGCACATGGCCGATGCCGAGGCCGGGAATGGTATGGGCCGCCCGGCCGAGCAGAGCCGCCCCCTCGAAGACGATGGTGCCGCGCGCCTTCGGTACGAGGCCGGAAATGGAACGCAGCAGGGTGGTCTTGCCCGCCGTGTTGGCGCCCAGCACGGCCACCGTCTCCCCCGCCTTCACCTCCAGGGTGACGGACGAGAGCACGTCCGGTCCACCATAGGCGGCGGAAAGGTCGCGAACCTCAAGCATGAGCGGCCTCCTTGCCAGCGGCGCCATGGCCGAGATAGGCCTCGATCACCGCCGGGTCGGCGGCCACCTCGGCGGGGGTGCCCTGCGCGATCAGGCGGCCGAAATTCACCACCAGCAGTCGGTCGCACAGGGCCATGATGGCGCGCATGTGATGCTCCACCACGAGGAAGCTCAGGCCCTCGGCCTTCAGCGCGCGGATCACGCCCATGACCTCGTCCATCTCGTTGGGGGTGAGGGCCGCCATGACCTCGTCCAGCAGCAGCACGCGGGGCTCGGTGGCCAGCGCGCGGGCCATCTCCACCAGAGCCTTCTGCGGGAAGGTGAGGTCGGCCACATCCGCCTCGGCGATGGGGGAAAGGCCCAGCTTGTCCAGCACCCGCTCCGCCGTGGCGCGCGCGCCGGCAAGATCATGACGCAGCAGGGCGGCGGTCATCACGTTCTCGACCACGCTCATGTCGGGGAACAGCGCGGCATTCTGGAACGTCTTGGTCATGCCCTTCGCCGCCACCTTGTGGGGCTTGAGGCCGGACACCGTATCGCCGTCCAGCACCACCTTGCCGGAGGTCAGCGGCTGGAGACCGACCAGCGCATTGAACAGGGTGGTCTTGCCCGCCCCATTGGGACCAATGAGGCCGATGATCTCGCCCGCCTTCAGGGAGAAGGAGACGCCATCCACCGCCTTGAGGCCGCCGAAGGTAACGGCGATGGCGTCGGCTTGAAGCAGCGCGTGCATTGTCAGGCCCCCTTCGCGGCGGCCTGGGCCGGCGCCACCACCGGTGGCACGGCCTTGGCAGCGCGGCGCTTCTTCGGCCAGAAGGCCATGACGCCGCGCGGCTGAATGAGGATGGCGGCGATCAGGATCAGCCCGAAGACCAGTTGCGACAGGCCCGCCGCCTTGGAGGAGAGATAGGCGTTCGCCACCTCTTCCAGCGGGATCAGGAACAGGGCGCCGATGAGGGGCCCTCCCAAGGTGCCGAGCCCGCCGACGATGGCGATCATGGCCATGCGCACCGAGATGCCCGCCAGCGAGAAGATGGAATCCGGATCGAAGAAGAAGGTGAACTGCGCAAACACCGTGCCGCACATGGCGGTGAGCGCGGCGGATATGACGCTGGCGGTGAGTTTCACCCGGAACGTGTCGACGCCCGCCACCTCGGCCGCATTCTCGTTCTCCCGCACCGCCCGCAGGCGATAGCCGATGGCGCCGCGCGCCAACAGGTGGAAGACGAGGCAGACAAACACCAGCAGCCCGAGGATGGCCCAGTAATAGGAGGACACCGCGCGGAAGGCGAAATAGGCCGGCTGGGTGCCCATGAAGGGGATGGAGAGGCCCACCGGGCCACCGGTGAGGCTGGCCCAGCTGTTGGCGATCACCCGCATCACCTCGGCGAAGGCGAGGGTGGCCAGCGCGAAGTAATGCCCCTTCAGCCGGAAGGTCGGAATGGAGAGCAGCGCGGCTGCCGCCCCCGCCACCCCGGCCCCGACGAACATGCCGAGCCAGGGCGAGACGCCGAGCTTCAGGAACAGCAGGGTGGACGTATAGGCGCCAAGGCCGAAGAAGGCGGCATGGCCCAGCGAGATCTGGTTGGCAAGTCCGCCCACGATGTTCCACGACTGCGCCATGGCCGCGAACAGCAGCACCATGGCGGCGACGCGCAGCAGATGTCCGCGCGGATCCACCACCAGCGGCAGCAACGCCGCCGCGGCAAAGAACAGGAGCAGCACCACGCGCCCCGGCGAGAAAAGCTGTCGCATGGCTCAGGCGCCCTTGATGAGGCCCTGCGGGCGCAGGGCGAGAACGGCGATGAAGATCACGAACAGGCAGAGGTTCTGCAGCTGGATGGGGAAGACGAGGGTGGACAAGGACTGCACGATGCCCACCATGATCCCGCCCGCCAGCGCCCCCGCCACCGAGCCCAGGCCACCCAGCACCACCACCGTGAACATGAGCACCACGAACTGCCCGCCGATGGTGGGGCTGACCGTGATGTAGGGCAGGATGACCGCGCCGCCGAAGGCGGTGAGGGCTACGCCGAGGCCGAAGGCCAGCCCATAGGTGCGCCGTGTATCCACGCCCACCAGCGTCGCGGCCATGGGATCCTGCGCCACGGCGCGGATGGCCCGGCCCATCCAGGAGCGGTCGAGGAACAGCCAAAGTGCGGCGGCCAGAATGACGGCGGCGATGAAGGCGTAGAGGTAGGGCGCGCCGATGAAGATGTCGCCGAGCCTGTAGCCTTCCACCTGATAGGGCACGCTCACCGACCGGAAGTCGGAGCCGAAGACCATCAGAGCGGCATTCTCGATGACGATCATCAGGCCCACGGTGAGAAAAACCTGCGCCGCCGGCGGCGCCTTCAGCACGCGCTGAATGAGCGTGCGCTGGACCCCATAGCCCACGGCGAACACCACGACGAAGGACAGCACCGATCCGATCAGCGGATCGAGCCCCAGATAGCGCCAGGCGAACCAGGCCACGTACATTCCGAGCATGAGGAATTCGGCATGGGCGAAATTGACCACCCCGAGCACGCCGAACACCAGCGAGAGGCCGGTGGCGATGACGCCATAGACGCCACCCAGGAGGAGACCATCGACAAGGGCCTGAAGCATATGCGTCCCGTCAGGCTGGAGGGCGGCCCCGCCACATGGCGGGGCCAAAGGAATTGCTTCAGTTCACCGGCTTGCCGCGCCAGATGGGAGCCTGCTTTGCCGCCTTGGGCGGATAGACGGTGACCGGCTCGTCGCCGCGCCATTGCACCATCACCGGGAAGGCGGACGCGTTGAGGCCGTTGGCATCGAACTTGATGCAGCCACCGGGGACGCCGCGTGCGAAGCCGGCGCAATAATCAAGGCTGGCGAGGGCGTCGCGCACCTTCTGTGGATCGGACGACTTGGCCTTCTCCATGGCCTGAGCCACCGCATCCAGGGCAGCTGCGTGGATCAGGGCTTCGTGGGTGATGAACGCGCCGTACTTCTCCTTGTACTTGGCGGCGAGATCGGGGATCAGGTCGCCGCTGGCGGCCGCCACCGAGAGCACGCCCTCGGCGTAGTCGCCGAGGCCCTTCTTGAAGTCGGGAATGATGTAGCCGGCGGCGCCGCCAATCACCGGGATATCGATCTGCTGCTGGCGCAGGGCGCGGATGATGAGCAGGCTGTCGTTGAGATACGATACCGGGAACGCCATCTGGGCGCCCGAAGCCCTCAGCTTGTTCACCAGCGGCGACACATCAGTGATGCCGAGCGGATAGGCCTCGTCCAGCACGATCTCGACACCGGCCTTTTTCGCGGCATCGCGCAGGCCCTTGGCCTGGGCGGTGCCATAGGCCGTGTCCTCATAGAGGATAGCAATCTTGTCGATCTTCTCGCCGGCGGCCTTGGCGATTTCGGTGGCGTAGTCGAACTGCGCGGCACCGAACACCGTGCCTTTCGGCGACACCTGGAACACGTACTGGTAGCCGCGCCCGGTGATCTGATCGGCGAAGGCGAAGGTGACCAGCGGGATGCCGGCACGTTCGGTCACTTCCGACGCCGCCAGGGTGGTGGAAGAAACGAAAGCGCCAACCACCGCGCTCACGCCGTTCTGGGAGATCAGGCGCTGGGTGGTCGCGGCGGCGGTGTTGGGGGTCGGCACGTCGGCGGCCACCAGCTTGATCTTGGCCCCGCCCAGGGACTTGATGCCGCCGGCGGCGTTGATCATCTCGGCCGCGAGCTCGGTGCCGCGCTGGGCGCCGATGCCGAACTGGGCGTTTGGCCCCGAGAGCGGTTGGATCACGCCCACCACCACATCATCCGCCGCATGCGCTGGCTGGAGGAGGGACGCGAACACGGCGGCACCGGCAGCGAGCATGACACCCGCCGCGCGGCGCCGGTCGAGAGGTGCGGACATCATGGGACCACCTTCGGCTCGGGCTTTCGATGGCCAGACGCTACGTCTTGTCGGCATTTTCCGTCAACAACGTTCTGTGTCAAATTTTGAGCAAGAACCGCACTGCAGCGGGCGTATCATTATAACTATATGATTTTACGTATTTTATTGTGCGATTATTTTATGCAATCCCGCCCCTGAAACAGGGAGGATGGAACCGGAATCAAGTGTCGACATTTTCGACGTATGCGGTCAGCGCAATCCGCAGGACAACGTTTCACCCCACCCTCCAGTCGGACATGTCGGCATTTTTCGACACAGCGGAAAGGGGATAAAAATATGTTATACTGCCACTTGCTTGAGCATGATCGACACCAGACACGCAAATGCGTCGAAGATTGTTGACATGATATCGGTTGCGCCCTCATCTTTTCGGACCTTCCAAAAAAGAGAGAGGACCTTTCCGCATGCAAAGGACCTGGAAAACGCTCGCCTCAGCAGCCGCCGCGACCCTTGCCGCGGCGGTGCTGCCGGCCGCAGCCATGGCGCAGGCGCCGGTGAAGATCGGCGTGGTGCTGCCGCTCAGCGGTCCCAACGCGCAGTTCGGCATCAACAGCCGCGCCGGCATCGAGATGGCGGCGGAGGCCATCAATGCCGCCGGCGGCATCGCCTCCCTAGGCGGGGCCAAGATCGAGCTGGTGGTGGCGGACGTGCCCAGCCCCAACACCGCCGCTGCCGCCACCCAGCGTCTCGTCAGCCAGGACCAGGTGGTGGGCGTGGTCGGCGCCTTCGTCTCGTCGATCACCCTGGCCGCTTCCGAGGTGACCGAGCGCGCCGGCATCCCCATGATCACCCATTCCTTCGCCGACCAGATCACCGCGCGCGGCTACAAGTATATTTTCCAGGTGTCGGCCAAGGCGACCACCTACGGCAAGGCCCAGCTGGACTATGCCATCGCGCTAGCGAAGCAGGCCGGCGCACCGTTCGAGAAGGTCGCGATCTTTTACGAGGACACCGCCTATGGCACCGCCCAGGCCAAGGGCCTGCGGGAGGCGGCCAAGGCCGCAGGCATCACGCCGGTCATCGACGAGGCCTATCCGCTCGGCATCACCGATGTCGCGCCGCTCATCAACAAGCTGCGCTCGGCGAAGGCGGATATCGTATTCCCGGTGTCCTATTTCAACGATGCGCTCCAGATCATCCGCGCCATGCGCCAGCAGCAGATCGATATTCCCACCGTCGGCGGTGCCGCCGGCTATATCATTCCCGATTTCAAGAAGGGGCTCGGCGAGTATTCGGAGGGCGTATTCTCCATCGCGCCCGCGAACTATGATTTCATCCCCGAGCTGAACGCCCAGTACAAGGCCAAGCACGGCACCTTCATGACCCACGAGGTGATCATGTACGGCGCCGCGCTGCATCACATGGCCAAGGCCATCGACGCGGCGAAATCCCGCGACCCTGAGAAGATCCGCGACGCCATCGCGGCGCTGAAGATCTGCGACACCGGCTTTGCCGCCGGAATTCCCGGTGGCTGCACCGCCTTCGATGCAACCGGGCTTTCCAGCACCGCCTATCCGGTGTTCGTGCAGTGGCGCGGCGACGATCTTGTCACCGTGTTTCCCGCCAAGGCGGCCAAGGGGCCGGCTATCTGGGCTGGCAAAACCCTGAACTGAAGCCCATCGACACCGATCGGACGCCCGCGCCGCTGCTCCCGGCGCGGCGCCCTCGCCTCAAGGAAACGCCCATGGTCTTCCACGTCGAATATCCGCGCATCGTCCCCGAGCGCCGGCCGCCGGGCCACGAGCCGGCGGCGCCGCGCTTCTCCCTGCGCTGGGAGCAGCCGGTAGGGCTCGTGGTCTGCGCCTATTTCGGCCTTCAGGGGCAGGACCTTGCCTGGGACGAGCAGAAGGCCTTCTTCGACCGGCTGCAAACGTCCTTCGGCACGGACGGGCCTGTCGCCCACGAAATCATGCGCATGCACGACGAGACGGGCGCGGTGAACGCCATCCTCGTCGCCTACTGGCTCGATGCCACCGCTCATGCCCGCTGGGAGCGCAACTCTCCCTTCATGGCGTGGTTTCGCGATCCCGCACGCCTCGAAGGCACTCGCGGGGTGTGGCGGGAAACCATGCATGTGCCCTACGACCGGCACGAGACCATCTATTCCACGCCCAGCTACGTCATCGGCCTGGCCCGCACGCCGGGAGCGACGCGCGTGCCCATCACCACCAACGGCTATTTCGGTGCCATGCGCGACCGTATGCCCGTCTCCGCCATCGACACGCTGGAAAGCCCGCTCGGCGCCATGCCGCCCCGCCGCGCGCCCGATTCCCACGGTCGACGGCTGACGGCGGCGTTTCCGCTGAACCTGATCTCAATCCGATCCGGGCAGTATTGGGAGGGAGCGGGTAACGAGCAGACCGCCGACTATATCGACAATCTCCAGCCCAAGCTCATGCGCGGCATGGCGCATCTTTCATCCCATCCAGAGCAGACCGGCACGCTGACACTGCGCATCATGACCAATCTGGATGCCGAGGGCAGGCCCCGCGCCGAAACCTCGGTGCATGGCTATTTCCTCTCCATGGCGCATCTGGAAGAGTGGTCGCGCAGCCACGAGACCCATCTCGACATCTACCGGCATGCCATCGCCATGAACCGGCTCTACAAGGAAAAGCGCGAGGTGTTTACTTGGCACGAGGTGTTCGCGCTGCTGCCCGGCGCCCACGCCGAATATGCCAACTGCCATGGCGGCACCGGCCTGCTGCCTTACTTCGCTGACGCCTGAGGCTCCCGAACGCAGCGAACGTCGGGATCGGCTTTGGCCGGGATCTATTGGGAATGGTGTATCCGGGGCATGCTCTGCGTGCGCGCCAAGTCGATGCACTCGAAGTCCATGAGTGCAAAGTCCTTGCGCGCCAAATCCATGCCGGACAAGTCTATGATCGGCTGCGTAATGACAGGCACAGACCGTCGTAGCTTCGCCGGGGCGAAGGGCAGTCATGCCACGTCACAAAGACTGGATCGAGGCCGGGTTTCCCCTGGCCCCGGCGTTCAGCTTCAGATCGCTTTGGCCTGAGCCTTGGTGCGACGCTTGCGGACCGGCGCGACCACCACGAGGGCTTCGGCTTCCGCCTCGCGGGCCTCGCGCAACGCGCGCAGGCGCGCAGTATTGGCGCGGATCGCCTCGAAATCGGAATTGTAACGGTCCATGGCCTGGGCGATCGAATTCTCGAGCTGCCGGCGACGGTCCGAACTGGAAATGCGCTCATGGAGCGCGGGAGAAAATGTGTCCATAAACAACACCATATACCATGCCGCGCTTGAGCGGTAGAAATTAATCAATGATCTGGTTTGTACGCCGGCTCTTCTTTCGAAGGGCCGGCGTTTTTCGCGTGCATATTTCGGCCGGCAACATGCGCAAACGCCGCCAATACGCCCCGGCGATCCGAAAAGAACCGACGAAAATCTGCGTCTCTCATCCCATCCTGACGCGAATGGAACGATCCTGCCGCGCCGCGTCCAGGGTGATAAGCAGCGGTGTCACCGGCAGCGCCACCGCGTCAACGGCGGCGACCACGATGCCCTGGCTCACCTGGTCCGGGTTCTCGACCCCGATGCGATAGAGCCCCGCGCCGTGGCGGATCGTCAGATCGAAGCCCGGCCAATCCTTGGGAATACAGGGATCGAGGCGCAGCTGGTTGCCCCTCTTGCGCAGCCCGAGAATGCTCTCCAGCCCGGCCCTCTGCATCCAGCCGGCGGAACCGGTGTACCAGGTCCAGCCCCGCGCCCCGGGTGGGGTGGCTCCGCATAGATGCCGGCGGCGAGCACATAGGGCTCCACCTTGTAGCGCAGCAGGTCCGAGCGGGTGCGGACATGGTTGATGGGATTGAGCATCCGGAACAGGGCCGCAGAGTGGGCGGTGGCATAGGCCAGCCAGGCGCGATCATCGGAAATCCGGGTGCGCACCCCACGGCCGGAATGGGGCAGCCACCAATGCTGTACGTCGCGCTCCACGAACTACCGGGCGGCGGCGCGCAGCAGATGAGCGCGGGTCAAATCAGGGCGGATGGCGACGAGGGCCATGCCGTCCTGCAGTTGGTCGCGGAAACCGCAGGCGCCGCTCGCCTGATAGAAGGCGGCACGCGCCCACACCCGACCGGCAAGGGTCTGGTAGAGCAGCCAGCCGTTCAGCATGATGTCCATGCTGCGGTCCGGGGTGCGGACCTCCACGGCGCCGAGAATATCATCCCAGCTCCGCGTCACCTCAGCGAGGACTGATCGTGGTCGGCGGCCAAGGCAGGGCGGCCTCCAGGTCGGCGGCGTCGATGGCCAAGCTTTCGCTCCGGCCCTACGGGGCCGCGACGGCCGGCGTGTGCAGCATGGTGGCCACGCGCCGGTAGGCGATGAAGGAAAGGTCGAGGATCTGCTCCTTGTCGATCACCACGCGATAGGTTCCAGCCGGGAGCACGCCCTCGGCGCCGCGGATCCGGAAAGGATGGTCGAACGTAACCATGGTTTCATGGGTGCGAACGTCCATGACGACACCTCAGCTCTTCTTCTTCGGAGGCCCGATCGATACGGGCGTACCCTTGATAAACGAAGGCGCTGCCACAACTTCCTTCACCTTCTTCGGCTTCTTGGTTTCGCGATTCCCGCGCAATTGTCCCTTGGCCATTGCCGTCTCCTGCGCCTGGAATTGTGTGCTTCGCGCGTGTCAACCATGCCGCCAGCCTGTGGGGTGATCGACGACTGGGCGCTCTACGACCCGGCATTCGACCAGAGGGGGGCGCGAGCCGAGGGACACGCGGGCTGCAAGGCGCCGGGCGCCTTGCAGAAGTGTGGTCTACGCATCTCTCATGAAAGCGATGCGAAGGCCGGCGATGACCAGGTGACCGGGCCGCCGGCCGAAAAGATCAGCTCAGATCCTTGAGCTGATCCGCGGACAGCTTGCCGCTCTTGCGATCCGTGACGAGCTCGAAGGCCACCTTCTGACCTTCGCGCAGGTCCGACATACCTGCGCGCTCAACCGCGCTGATATGCACGAAGGCATCGCTGCCACCAGAATCGGGAGTGATGAAGCCAAAGCCCTTCTGGGCGTTGAACCACTTTACGGTTCCCTCAGCCATGGGAAACCCTTTCAAATTTTTGAGTTGTAGCTTGCCGAGCCCTGCCCGGCCGTCGAAATCGCATTTTCTGGCGAGAGATATTGGTTTAGAGCAGAAATCAATCCCGCCTATAGCCAAGTTTTCCGGCTTTCCATCGACGCATCAGCTATGCTCCCAAATGCTGGAAATAGCAATAATATTTTCCATAACCGCCGGTTCCACATTTGCCTGCATGCCAAGCGCTGCTGAAGACGTACGATGTTTACCTCCCGGCCGCGCGCCCTTCCCGGCCAGCCCTCCGAACAGGAATGCCACCCGCCCCGGGCCCCCGCGGCCGCCGGAAGCGGCACCGGGAAACCTTGCGGTGGTGTCGTAGTCATGCGCTGATAAGGTGGTTTCTCTCGCTGTGGAGTACCCGTTGAGCCTCCTTAAGATCCGCCACACTACCACCTATCGCTTTCACCGGCCGGTCGCTTTCGGACCCCACCGCCTGATGCTCCGCCCCCGTGAAAGCCGGGACCTGCGCGTGATCTCCAATTCCATCACCCTCACTCCGCAAGCGAGCGTGAGCTGGGCGCACGACGTTTCCGGCAATGCGGTGGCCACCGCCACCTTCCAGGTGGGCGCCGACCTGCTGGTGGTGGAGAGCCTGACCCAGATCCAGCTGGACGCGGTAGCCTGGCCGGTATTCGATATTGCAGGCTCCGCCCAGTCCTTCCCGTTCCGCTATTCCGACGACGAGTGGAAGGACCTCGGAGTCCTCGGCACCCCGCAATATCCCGATCCCAGCAACCAGTTGCGCGCTTGGGCCCAAGGCTTCGTCTGCGCGATGCCCACCGACACGCTGTCCCTGCTCAAGGACCTCAGCACCGGCGTCTCCCAGGCCATCAACTACCAGAGCCGCGACGAGGAGGGCACGCAAGCCCCGGTCCAGACCCTGCAGCGGGGCTGGGGATCGTGCCGGGATTTCGCGGTGCTGTTCGTGGAGGCGGCACGCAGCCTCGGCTTCGGAGCACGCATCGTGTCCGGCTATCTCCACAATCCTGACCAGAGCCAGACGGGATCTTCGGGCGCGGGATCAACCCATGCCTGGGGCGAAGTGTTCGTGCCGGGGGCGGGCTGGATCCCGTTCGATCCCACCAACCGCAGCATGGGCGGGTCCAACCTCATCCCCGTCGCCGTGGTCAGGGATATCCGCCAGGCCATTCCGGTGGCCGGCAGCTTCATCGGCGATACCCTCGCCTTCCGGGACATGAGCGTGGATGTGCGGGTCTGGTGAGGCGGCGCACCGCCTCACTGGTTCTCCTATGAGCGGGCGTGCGACTGCGAAGACTTCGGCTCGTCCTTGTGGTCATGGAGAAAACGCGCGATGAGCACCTTGAGCTGCGCCGGATCATCATGATCGCTGGCGGTCGCCCGCCGAAACAGCGCGCGCTGAACGGGGGTCGGCAGGTCGGTCCATTCCTTGACCAAAGCCGCGCCCAAGCATTCGAGGATGTGCCGCTCGCGTTCGGTCAAGGACGCATGGCGCTGGGCCGAGAGATTTGGGGGCACCTGAGCACCACCTTCATCATCCCAGCGTGAGATAGCCGCTACCACATCAGGGCGGGTCGGCTCGATATCTTGGCGATTACTTCCCATATAAGAAGCATATCACAAAATCGAACCGCACCACAATTTCCGACATCCCGTTTCCGGCACCCCGGACTGACACCCTCAGGAGCCCGCCGCCGGGCGGCAACCCATCGGCGGGCCTGACGCAGCTCAGGCTCCGGGCACACCATGGCGACGCGCTTGCGCCAGACCACCCGCGTGCCGCAGCCTCACTTCAGCTGCTGCTCCACCTTGGCGATGGCGGCGTTGGCGCAGGCTTCGTCCAGCTGCCCGCCCGGCGCGCCGCCCACGCCCACGGCGCCGATGACCTCGTTGCCGGACTTCACCGGAACGCCGCCGGCGACGACCAGAAAGCCGTCGATAGCGACGAGCTGCGCGGCAGCCGGCGTCTTCTGGATGTTCTCCACCATGGTCGAGGTGGGAATGCGGGTGGAGGCCGACGTGTAGGCCTTGCGGCGCGCTGCGTCCGGCGTATGCACGCCGGCATTGTCCGCCCGCGCCAGCGCCCGGAGCACTCCGGCACGGTCCACCACTGCCGCGGTCACGTTGTAGCCCTGGGCCGCGCAGGCCGCGACCGCCTCGCGCGCGATGTCCAGCGCGATGGTGAGAGGCATGTTCTTGTCCTGGAGAACCTGGGCCGACGCTGCC
The DNA here is from genome assembly GCA_000017645.1 of Xanthobacter autotrophicus Py2. Taxonomy (NCBI): domain Bacteria; kingdom Pseudomonadati; phylum Pseudomonadota; class Alphaproteobacteria; order Hyphomicrobiales; family Xanthobacteraceae; genus Xanthobacter; species Xanthobacter versatilis. The sequence goes on along the minus strand of CP000781.1, from coordinate 1,765,742 downwards.
GGCACGAGCGAGACCGCGGCCACGGCGGCGAGAAGAAGGCGCTTCATCGTCAATCCCTTATGTTGCGGCGGGTGTTCTTGGCACGTTTGCGATGGCGCCGGATCGAGCGGGGGTCGGTCACCGGCACGCAAAGCGGATCAGGGTGGCGGAACCGCGCCGCCACGGCCCATGCTTTAGCGCGCGACGGGCGGCCGCTTAATCCGCGCCTTCACACGGGCGGCTAGGTAGGACTACCGAGACGGCGGTGCAGCAATGGACATGCGCACCAGGTCCGCCACCGAACTGGTGCCGAGCTTCTCGGCGATGTTGGCGCGGTGGGCATCGATGGTGCGCGGCGAGACGGCGAGCGCTGCCGCGATCTCCTTGCTGGCCCAGCCCCGGCACACCAGGTCCATCACCTCCCGCTCGCGCTCCGTGAGGTTGGCGAGCAGGGCATGAGTCTCCTGCCGTTCCAGCACCTCCTCCAGCACCTTGGCGGCGGCGGCGAGGGCATCCAGCAGCACCTGCTCGTCCACCGGCTTGGTCAGGAAATCCACGATGCCGGCTTTGAAGGCGCGCCGGCAGGCGTTCACGTCGCCATGGCCGGTGATCATGATGGCCGGCCAATGGACGCCGCGCGCGGTCAGCGCCGCCTTGAGCTGGAGCCCGCTGACCAGCGGCATGCGCAGATCGATAAGCAGACAGCCGGGGCGCGCCGTGTCCACATGGGCCAGGAAGGTCTCGGGGTCGGCGAAGGTCTCCACCGTCATGCCGCAGGTGGACAGCAGCAGCGACAGCGCCTGCCGCACCGCCGCGTCATCGTCCACGATATAGACGCGCAGGGGCTTCATTGCGCCGCCTCCATGCGCGCCGCTGCGGCGGGCAGGATGATGACGAAGGCCGCACCCGTGGTCGCCCCGGCATCCGCACGGATGGAGCCGCCGGCCCGCTCCACCAGCGTCGCGCACAGGGACAGGCCCAGCCCCATGCCGTCCGCCTTGGTGGTGAAGAAGGGCTCGAACAGGCGCGGCAGCACTGCCGGCGCAATGCCCGGGCCGGTGTCGGCGACGCGGATTTCCACTTGCCCGCCACCGGTCCCGGTGCGGATGACGATCTTCTTCTCGGGCTGCGCCGCGCCGTCGAGGCTGTCCACCGCGTTGCGGATGAGATTGTGCAGCACCTGTTCCAGCTCGATCGGGTCCACCACCGCCTGCGGCAGCTTGCGGTCCAGATCCAGCTCCAGGCCGATGCCCCGCTGGGCGAGATCGGTGCGCGCCAGCGCGGCCGCATCGACAATCACGGCATTGATGTCGGAGGGCATGCGGGAGGTAGCGCGGTTGCTGATATAGTCGCGCATGCGCTGGAGCATCTCGCCGGCGCGCTTGGCCTCGCGCACATTGGCCCGCAGCGCCTCGTCGAGCCGCACGGCATCGCCCCCCGGCACCGCCAGCCGCAGCGCCGCCTGGCTCTGGCTGAGCAGCGCGGTCAGCGGCTGGGTCAGCTCATGGGCGATACCGGAGGCGAGCTCGCCCAGCGCATTGACCCGCGAGGCATGGGCAAGGCGCGTCTCGCGCTCCAGCAAAAGGCTGCGCTCCTGCGCCTCCCGGGCCGCCGCACGCGAGCGACTGGCCTCCCGGCGCTGCTTCAGGGTGTAGCGCAGGGCGAGAAGGCCGATCAGGGACAGGACGGCGAACAGCAGCACCGGCCTCATGGGCACCATCTGCGCGAACGCAAGGCTGCGGTCCAGCGCCAGCTTCAGGGGCTGGGTCTGGCTGTCGATGGCGCGTTCGAAGTGCAGCGTCTCGAGCGTCGCGCTCCCCTGCGGACCGGCGGTAGCGGTGCGGTCCACCAGGCTGTGTCCGCCGAGATCCAGCCGCAGGCGGGTCGCGGCCGGGCGCTCCTCCCCTTCCACCAGGAGAGCGGGGTCGATCTCCACGATCATGGCCAACGGGCGACCCGGCCCTCCTGTCCGCTTGCCGAGGAAATAACGCCCGGGCACCGCAGGTTCGGCATAGGCGCGGGCCTCGCCCGGGGCCTGGGCGAATACGCCGGCGGTGAAGGCCGGCAGGGGCGTCGCCATCGGCCCGTCCGGGGCTGCCACGAGGATTTCGACGCCCCCGCCCGCGCCCGGCGCCACGATGCGCACCGAAACGATGCGCGGATAAAAGCGCATGATGGCGAGCGCCACCTGCCGCACCGCCTCGCGCGGCGGCGGATCGGCGGACTGGACCAGCGCCGCAAGGCTGGTGAGGTGGGCATCGTGCTGCGCCACACGCTGGGAGACGATGCGATGCAGTGCCACGCCGGCGGCATTCAGCTCCTCGCCGGCCTGCTGCGTGGCTGAACGGGCGGACAGCAGCGCAAAGCCACCCACCGCCCCGATCCAGACCAGGACCAGAACCGCGATCGACCTGAAGGCAAAGATGCGGTGGCGCACCCCATCTCCCCCTGCTGAAAGCGTTCGCCGCCCCGGATGACGACGGCAATGCCTCCATATGGGGCCATTTTCGCTGCCGACGGAAGATCCTCCCGCCAGGGAGGTGAGTCAGGGCCGCTATGCCGGCTCCAACCCATAGCGGCGCGCCAGATTTGCTCCGCCGCCGGGATGCTCCACCTCACGCCGGAAGTCCTCGCGGCGTGCCGATGGCCGGGAACGGAGCGCGGTTTGCCGCCGCGCACCATTGCCAACCGCAGCGCACGCGCTTTCACTAGGGGAGAGTCGCCCGGAGCCGCGCTGTGCCGAATTTCCTGCCCCTTGCCACGACGCCCCTCGAAACACCGCTGCTGCGCGCCATCCGGGATATCCACACCCGCTTCACGCCCCTGCATGACGGCGAGGTCGCCTCCTACATCCCGGAACTGGGCAAGGCCGACCCGGACCATTTCGGGATCGCCGTGGCCACCACCGACGGCCATGTCTATGAAGCGGGCGACACGGCCGTGCCGTTCACCATCCAGTCGGTGTCCAAGGCCATCGTCTACGCCCTCGCCCTCGACATGCTGGGGTCCGAGAAGGTGGAGGCAGCCATCGGCGTGGAGCCGAGCGGCGAGGCCTTCAATTCCATCCGCCTGAAGGCCGACAACCGCCCCTTCAACGCCATGGTGAATGCCGGCGCCATCTGCTGCAGCGGGCTTCTCGCCGAGGCTGCCGGCGACGAGGCCTTCGAGCTGATCCGCACCACGCTCAGCCGCTTTGCCGGGCGCGAGCTGGAGGTGGACGATGCGGTGTTCCAGTCGGAGCGCCAGACCGGCGACCGCAACCGCGCCATCGCCTACCTGCTGCGCACCTATGGCGGCGTGCGGGGCGACGTGGATCACATCCTCGACACCTATTTCCGCCAGTGCTCGGTTCTGGTCACCGCCCGCGACCTGGCGGTGATGGGGGCGAGCTTCGCCAATCACGGGGTCAATCCGGTGACCGGGGAGATGGTGGCCTCAAACTACGCCGTGGCGCGCACCCTGGCGGTGATGATCTCCTCCGGCATGTATGACTTTGCCGGCGAGTGGATCTATCGGGTGGGCGTGCCGGCCAAGAGCGGCGTCGGTGGCGGCATTCTCGCCGCTTTGCCCTCCCAGCTGGGCCTCGGCATCTTCTCGCCCCGGCTCGATGCCCATGGCAACAGCGTGCGCGGCCTGCGCACCTGCTCCGCCCTCTCCGACGCCTTCGACCTGCACATGCTGTCGCGGCGCGACGACGTGCGCACCTGCATCGCCGCCGACTACGATTTCCGCACCGTGCCCTCCAAGCCCGGGCGCCAGCCCCACGAGCAGAGCATCCTGGAACAGCGCTCCGGCTCCATCCGCGTGCTGGAACTGGCCGGCAAGCTCTCCTTCGCCACCATGGATTATGTGACCCGCCGGCTCACCGATCCCGCAGGCGTGCCGGCCTTCCTGATCCTCAACCTGCACCGGGTCTCCACCATCACCGATGCGGGGCTGCGCCTGTTCACCGGCCTGATCCGCAATCAGCTTCCGGCCTCCACCACCACGGTGATCGCCGGAGTTGAAGGCAACTCGCCGGTGGCGCCGCAGGTCAAGGCCATGAAGGAGGAAGGCGTGCGCGTGCGCATCTTCCCCACCTACGACGCCGCCGTGGACTGGGCCGAGGACCAGATCGTCTACCGCCATGGCGGCTTCTCGCAGATCGGCATCGAAGCCGACCTGTCAGGCCAGGCGCTGCTCGCCGGGCTGTCGCCGCAGGAACTGGCCGACCTCTCCCGCCTCGGCACCCGCGTGGTGTTCGATGCCGGCACGCGGATCATCGACGCCAATGAACCGCCGGCCCGGGTCTATTTCCTGGTGCGCGGCATGGTCAGCGTGCGCTCAATGCACGACGTGCGCCTGTCGACGTTGATCCCGGGCATGGCCTTCGGCGAGCTGGCGCTCATCGATCAGCCGCGCAGTGCCGACGTGTGGGCCGACACGGAGGCGGTCTGCCTGGAGATTTCCGCCGAGCAGTTCCGCGCCTTCCAGGAGACCCATGCCCGCGCCGCCGACCGGATCATGCGCAACCTCGCCATCCTGCTGGCCGGCCGGGTGCGCATGGCCACGGCGCGGATCGACATGCTGACGGGGTGACACCTCGCCGGCACGACGCAGTCCGCCGAGTGGCTCGCCTACGCCACCTCGTCGCTCACCACCTTGAAGGTCGTAAGCGTCGCCGGGCCGAAGGTGGTGACCATGGCGACATCCGTGGCATCACGCCCGCGCGCCATGAGGACGCGTCCGATGCGCTGGGTGTTGTGCCGGGCGTCGAACGTGTACCAGCGATCGCCCAGATACACCTCGAACCAGGCGCTGAAGTCCATCGGATTGGGATCGATGGGGACGCCGAAGTCGCCCAGATAGCCGGTGCAGTAGCGCGCCGGAATGTTCATGCAGCGGCACAGGGTGACGGCGAGATGGGCGAAGTCCCGGCACACGCCGCGCCGCTCGTTATAGGCGTCGAAGGCGGTCCGCAGCGGGCTCGCATGGGCATAGTTGAAGCTGATGTGCCCGTGGACGAAATCACAGATGGCCTGAACCAGCGGCCAGCCCTTGGGCACGTGGCCGAACAGGTTCCAGGCGACGTTGCTCAACCGGTCCGTTTCGCAATAGCGGCTGCCGAGCAGGAACAACAGCGTATCCACCGGCAGGTCGCCGAGGGGGTGCTGGACCGCGTCAGGTGCCACCACGTCAGGCTTGCCGCTGTCGCGGATCACGAAATCGGAATGGATCTTGAGCTGTCCCGCCGGCGCCTCGATGACGTGGCAGAAATTGCCGAAGCTGTCGTGGTAGGTATTGGCCGGGATCGGCGGATCGAACAGCATCCGGTCCACGCTCTCAAGGTCGTTCACCCGCGAGGGGTGGACGCTGAGCGTCAGGATCATCGGAGTGGGCTTGGGGCACGTGTGGATAATCTCGTAGCCCGCGCGGATCTTCATGGATGGGAACCTTTTTGGGTTTGCGCGAGCAGAACGCGCGGATGTCTGCTATGGCTCGCGGCAACTGGAAAGCGGCAACTTCGGGAACAGCGCAGGCGACCGGTGTCGCCGCGCAGGCGTGAGGACTGATTTGGACCGAACGGTATCCCTGCTGGCGGACGACGAGATGCCGCCTGTCACAGTGTTCAATGCGGAAGGAGCTTCCGCGTTCCTCATTGTCGCGGACCATGCGGGCAATGCCTTTCCGCGATCAATGGGCCGGCTCGGCATTTCCGAGGCGGATCGAGTGCGTCACATCGCCTGGGATATCGGCATTGCGGGCGTGTGCCGAACGCTGGCGGAACGACTCGACGCTACCCTCATACAGCAGAATTACTCGCGGCTCATCATCGACTGTAACCGCCCGCCTTCCGTTCCCTCTTCCATCCCCCAGCAGAGCGAGGCGACGCCCATCCCCGGCAACCTTGGCCTTGGCGAAGCGGAACGGACCCTGCGCGAGCGCGATTTCTTCCGGCCCTACCATGCGCGCATCGCCGCTGAACTTGACGAGAGGGCGAAGGCCGGCCGGCCCACCGTGCTCATCGCCATGCACAGCTTCACGCCGTCCTATCACGGCGTGGCGCGGCCCTGGCACGTGGGGGTTCTCTACAATCGCGATACCCGCTTTGCGAGTGCCATCCTGGCGGCGCTCCGACAGGAAAGCGGCCTCATCGTTGGCGACAACGAGCCATACAGTGTCGATGACACGACAGATTATACTATCCCCGTCCACGGCGAGCGCCGCGGATTGCTCCATACCGGCATCGAGATCCGCCAGGACCTGATCATCGAGCCCGCCGGGCAGACCGACTGGGCCGAGCGTATGGCCCGCGTCCTCGCCTCGGCGCTGGAAACCTGCCCACCGGAGCAGTCTCCTGGACCACTGGCCAGTTAAAGCTATCTGCACGGTCCATTTCTTGCTTCTTTATACCATCTGACATTCGAGGCGGCAGGTCTGCGACCCCCCGCCCTGCGCGAAAGATGCCCCGCGAAGCCGCCGGGGCGAATGACATCGGGCAGGAGGGGCCTCGACACATGGGCTCGAACACATTCGGACGCAGGCGGCATATGTGCGAGTGGGCGGACCTTGCCGCCGACGACACGGACCTCGCCGCTGTGCTCGCGGAAGGCCAGGGCCACCATCTCTCGCCGTTCCACCTGCTTTCGGTGCCGGGCATGAGCGCAAGCGACCAGCGCACATGCTCGGAACTGTGGACCCGCGAGCGGCGGGTGGCTGCGCAGCTTGAGCGCGATGCCCTCGCCTTCAGCTTCCAACCCTCTGAGAAGCGCAAAGAGCGGCACAAGATCCGGCTCGGCTACCTCTCCAACGACTTTCACGAACACGCGACCGCCCATCTCCTGATCGAGGTTCTGGAGGCGCATGACCGCGACGCCTTCGAGGTCCATGCCTATTCATTCGGCGCCGACGACGGGCTGCCCATGCGCCGCCGGCTGATGGCGGCCTGCGACCGCTTCGTGGACATCTCCGCCATGGCCGACAACGCCGCGGCGCAGCTCATCTATGACGACGCGGTGGATATCCTCATCGACCTGAAGGGCTTCACCTCTCAGGCCCGCTCCGGCATCGCCCTTCTGCGGCCGGCGCCAGTGGTGGTTAATTACCTCGGCTATCCAGGCACCATGGGCGCGGGCATTTGCGACTACGTCATCACCGACCCATTCCTGACGCCCCCCGCGAGCGCTGCCTTCTATTCCGAGGCCTTCGCCTACATGCGGAACACCTACCATCCTCACGGCAGGCGCACGCCCGTGGGCGACAGGCCCTCGCGGCGGGAGGCCGGACTGCCGGCCGACGGCTTCGTCTTCTGCTGCTTCAACCAGCCCTACAAGATTTCCCCCCAAATGTTCGACATCTGGTGCCGGCTCCTCGCCTGCGTGCCCGACAGCGTGCTGTGGCTGCTCGACACCCCCCATGCCGCCGGGAACCTGCGCAGCGAGGCCATCGCACGGGGCATCGATGCCCGCCGCCTCGTCTTCGGTGCCAACATGGGCCAGGCGGAGCACCTGCGGCGGCTCCAGCTCGCCGACCTGATGCTGGACACCTCCCCGTTCAACGCCCACACCACCGCCAGCGATGCTCTTTGGGTCGGCCTGCCGTTCGTGACCTGCCCCGGGGACACCTTTCCCTCCCGGGTCGCGGGCAGCATCCTTCATGCCATCGGCTTGCCGGATCTCGTAACCGACAGTCCGGATGCCTATTTCGACCTCGCCTACACCCTGGCCACGGATGAGGAGCGCCTTGCGGATGTGCGCGCCCGTCTCGCGGCGAACAGGCTGACCGCGCCGCTCTTCGACGTGACAGCCTATACGGCGGACCTGGAAAGCCTTTATGGCGCCATGTCGGCCCGGCATCGGGCCCATCTGCCGCCGGCGATCATCGGAATGCACGGATAAATCGTGCGCCGATGCGGTAAATCGCGGCACATGTGCTAAGACGCCCACTTTCCGGTATGATGCCGGGAGCCCTCGAGCGAGCGGTCGCGTTGCGGCCGGGGATTCGCGGCAACCCTCAGATTGGAACCGTTTTGCAGGTACTCGTCAGAGACAACAATATCGAACAGGCCCTGAAAGTCCTGAAGAAGCGCATGCAGCGGGAAGGCATTTTCCGCGAGATGAAGCAGCGCAAGGCGTATGAGAAGCCCTCCGAGCGCCGTGTCCGCGAAGCGGCCGAAGCCGTGCGGCGCACCCGCAAGGCTGCGCGCAAGAAGGCCCAGCGCGAAGGTCTCATCGCCGCGCCGAAGCGGACCCTGAAGCCCCGGCCTGGTGCTGCCCCCGCGCCGCGCTGATACCGTTGCCTTTCGGGCCGGATCCCGATCCGGCCCGCCACTCGCGGCTCCTCCCCCGCAAGAGCACTCCCCCCAAGCGCGCCCCGAACGCCCCACCTGCGGGGCACTTTCTGCGCAGACCTCCCCTGCCACCCCCTCGCGGCGGTAGAGCGGGACGCCGATTTTAGCAGCAACTTGACCTTCGGCATTTCAGTGCGCCTCGTGCACCGGCTGATACCGGCATTCAGGCACCGGCCGAGGTTCACGTTCTCGCGATTGCCAACTACGAAACCCATTGTTTACCGGTAGTTGGACACACATTTCCCTACGTAATCACCGGTACTTTTATACGCCATGGGACCGCCCCGAACGCGACCATGGCTCGAATCTCGCAATTGCGAGCATAATGCGAAAATGTTCAAATTATGGCAATTTTGACATATTCACACGGCAGTTTCTTGCTCAGTTTGCTGGTGCTATGAATCTTTCAGTCGAGACAAGAGCAACAAAAACCGAAACGAGGATGCCGACCCACTCTCGGTCCAGATGAAGACCTTTCGTTCAGGCAAGCCCGCTTGGCCTGCCCCGAAGGACGTCTGCGACACGGCGCGACCCCGCAAGCACTAGTTCAGAAAAGGACGCGACGCACCTGCACCCGTCAGGAGCGACATGCGACGCGTGCCCTCTTCGAGAACCGAATGCCCCGGAACACTGCGTCGCCGATTTCGCCTTCGGACCTGAAAGTATCGGCTGCACGAAGGAGGCCGAAATGCGGTATGCGCCATCTCCTGCCAAGTATTGCCGAGAGACTGCCGAACCCTGCACTGTCGCGATCATAGGAGGTGGACCGGGGGGGCTATTCAGCGCCCGGCACCTCACCGACAAGCTCGGTGACGCATGCAGAATCAAGATCTTTGAAGCGAGCGAGCGCCTTGGTGGCAAGATCGTCACCGGCGAGTTCGCCGGCGTCGGGCCCTACGAGGCCGGCGTGGCGGAGATCTACGATTATTCCTCCCTCGGCCCCGATCCCCTCCGCTATTTGATCGAGACCGAGCTCGGCCTTGAAATCCGGCACATCGCCGGCGGCTCCTGCATCCTCGACGGACAGATCATCCACGATGTGGAGCATCTGGGAGCGGTCTTCGGATCGGAAGCGCGGGACCAGGTGGTCCACTTCAAGCAGAAATGCGCGGAATTGCTCAGCGTGGATGACTTCTACGCCAGCACCCGCAACGTGGACAACCACCACTCCTGGGCCCGCAAGTCGGGCGAGGAAACACTCTATAACGAGATCACCAATGATGCCGCCCGGCGTTACGTGCGCATCATGGCGCACAGCGACGTCGCCGCCCCGCCGCATCTGACCAACGGCCTGACATTCCTCAAGAACGTCTTGATGGATGTACCCGGATACATGGATGTCTTCTCCGTGGTCGGCGGCAACGAGCAGATCGTGGACGGCTTGTGCGAGCTGATCGACGCGGAGGTCCATCTCGGCGCCACGGTGAAGTCGGTGAAGCCGCTGTTCGACGGACGCTTCCAGCTGGACATCTGCACCCACGGCGCCATCGAGCATGAGGTGGTGGACTATGTGGTGGTCTGCCTGCCCCTGACCGCCCTGTCCATCATCGACTGGCGCTCGCCGCACCTCAAGGCGGCCATGGACCAGCACATCAACTACTTCGACCGGCCCGGTCACTACCTGCGTGCCACGCTGCTGTTCGAGCGCCCGTTCTGGCGCGAACACATCTCCGGGGCCTGGTGGATGCTCGATGCGTTCGACGGATGCTGCGCCTACGACGAGGGCGCGCGCACCCCCATCGGACCGTGGGGCGCTCTGGGCTTCCTCATCGCCGGCAATGCCGCCCTGGGCCTTGCCAACATGAGCGACGAGGACATCGAGCGCCTGTGCCTCGACGCCCTGCCGCCGGCCTTCGGGGACGCGCGCCGACTTCTGGTCGATCGCAGGATCCATCGCTGGATGGCATCGGTGAATGCGATCCCCGGCGGCTATCCGGTCCGCAGCGCCTATGTGAACCACCGCCCGGCCGCCAAGCAGTATCCCGGCCTTCTGGTGGTGGGCGACTACATGTTCGACGCGACGCTCAACGGCGTCCTGGATTCGGCCGATGCCGCCTCCGATATCATCGTCAGCGAGGTCATGGCGCGGCGGCGCGCCCAGTTCGCGCCCCCCGCTCCACGCCGCGACCGGCCCGCCGAAGTCGCGGAATCCGCCCGGAGCGATGCGAGCCGCAACGGGGCACTCAACGGCAGCTACCTGGCCGAGATCATGGAAGCCGCATGGGGCGTGCAGCCCGGCGCGCGAATCCTGCATTTCGGCTCGGGCTCCGGCAAGCTGTTGTCGGACCTGCGGGCGCTCGGATTCGATGCCATCGGCGTCGAGCCCTGCCGCGCCGCCTGGGAAGGCACCCCGCACCGGCTGCGCGGACACAACCTGCGCATCTGCCCGCAGCGCCTGCCATTTCCCGACGGCTCGTTCGACGTGGTCATCGAGACCGGCCTGTGCCGCCTCGAGCGCGACCAGCTCACAGAGGTCATCACCGAGATCCGGCGCGTCGCCTCCCGCGGCTTCATCCTGGGCTCGGTCACCAGCGACCTGCCCATCGAGGTCATCGAACGCCACGAACTGCTCACCGGCATCAAGACGCTGACGTCGCGCTGGGGCTGGTCGGACCTGCTGTTGTCCCTGGGCTTCCGCTTCGCCCTCGCCGATCCGGCCAAGCTGGACAGCGCATGGCGGCTCTCGGTGGGCGCCGGCGTCGCGCCCAGCGAATGGTTCGAGGATGCCGAGTGCCTGCGCTACTGCACCTACGACGCCAGGCAGGAAACCGCTTCGAGGGATATCGCCACGGCCGCCGAGGTCGCGCGGATCATCGCCGAGCACCTTTATGACGACGATCGCGTCCCCGTCCGGCCCATGGCCGCCCGGGCCGCCCTGATGCCTTGAAGCCCGAACACGAAAGGGGCCCTGTCATGCAAAGGACACTTCCCAATCCGTCGGTCGAGATCGAAGCCCGCGCATGGCGCCTGCGCTTTCTCGATGCGCCCCCCAGCCAGGTGGCTGGTCTCGGTGAGGCGGACGTCTTCACGGTCGAGGAGCCGCGCAAGGTTTTCGTCGTCGCCGAGCCTGTAGATGCGACCGCTCCGCCATCGCGGTTTGATGACACCAGCGGACGCTCCCTCGCCCTGCTGTGGATGCCGCCTCTGGCGTTCGACGGCTGCGACAACGCCTGGCTGGAAGGCGTCCCGCTGGAGGGTCCGAAGGACGGGGGGCGTGTGGTTCGCGCGGGTTTGCGGACGGCACGGGTGGTCTGGACCAACGCCCGCGCGATCATCTACGCCAGCCCCGACCAGTTCGAGGACGCCCGCGACGCGCTCATCCGTTTCACGATCCTCGAACGCAACGTCTGCGACATCGAACGCCACATGCCCGAGGTGTGGGCTTCGATCAACCGGAACGTGAAGCTGACCCATACCATCCATCCCGGCGACCTCAGGCGCAATGGCACCAAAGTGGGCCGGATGACCGAACTCGTGACCGAGATGAACAGCCAGGCGCTGCACAACGACTCCGCGCTTGAACAGCTCAATCCCACTCTCAGTCCAGGCTCGAAGCGGCTCTTCGCCGAACTCGCCCTTCAGGCCGATCTCTATGACCGCCTTGAAGCCCTCGCCGAACCCCTCGACTTCGCTTTCGAATATCACGAGGTCCTCAACACCCGGATCATCGAGGCGTCCCAATGGTCCAAGAGCAACTGGATCGAAATCTGGATCCTCGCGGTCCTGGTGCTGGAACTCGCCGCCACCGTCTATCCGCTCGTCGAGCAATTCGTCCCACACAACTGAAGAGGAGAGCGTGTCATGAGACTTCTCGCTGCTGCGGCCATTGCCGTTCTGGCGACATGCGCCCACGCTTCAGACTTCGAACTCACCGCCGATGAACTCCGCGCACGGATGGTCGGCAACACCGTCGTCGGCATCGAGGATGGTGAATTCTATGCCGAATACCTGAGCCCCAACGGCATGATCTACGGTCGCAATCAACACGAGGCCTACCAGGGCTACTGGCGCATCGTCGGCAACAAGCTGTGCCTGGCCTACGATGAAGACAACGCGAAAAAGATCAGCTGGAGCTGTGTCTTCGTTGCATTGAGCGGCGACAAGATCATCTGGAACGACAACAACGAGGTATCCTACGCGCGGCTGCTTCCTGGGCGGGCAGAGAAGACTGCGGCTCGCGTATCGCGCAACTAGAATATCCAAGTTGCGCGAACGGTCATCACGTTCGCTCGAAAAATCAAGAGAGCCATTCCAGGAGAACGACATCGCAGTCGGATTGGAAATTGTCTCCTGACTTGGATCCAGAGGTGGATTGGCTATCCGGCGTGGTTCGACCTGAACACGTCCGGTTCCATTTCCCCTCCTCCCGAGCCCGCCGCAGCTCGGGAGCGAGCCCGGAGCATCGACGACCGTACTGTCGCAAGCCGTGTCGCGATGCTCCGGTGTCAGGGCGCGGGATCCGATCCGAGCGGCCTCGTGGACCTCACAGGGCGGGGGGTGGCTTCAGCCCCAGTTCCCGGGCCAGCCAGTCGGCGAAGATGCGGACCGCCTTGCGCGGCTTGGACTTTGCCGGAAAAACCAGGAAGTGGCCCAGGTAGCGCAAGTCATGCGCGACGCCGTCGAGGGGCGCCACCAACCGGCCGTCGGCGATCTCGCGTTCGGCGAGGCGAGTGGATTCCAGCGTCACGCCAAGCCCGTCCACCGCCGCCGCAATGGCCATGAAGCTGCGATCGAAGCGGCTGCCGCGCGGGCTCGGCGGGGCAAGGCCGTTGGCGAGAAACCACGCATTCCAGCGCAGCCTCTTGTGCTCGCTCTCGATCAGCGGATGGTCGTAGAGGTCCGCCGGGATGCGGATGCCGGCCGCCATCTCCGGCGCGCAGAGCGGGCGCACCGTCTCCTCGCCGAGGGGAATGACGGTGAGGCCCTCCTGCCGGGGCGGGCCGTAGCAGATGTCCGCATCAAATTCATCATTCAGGAAACGCGGATAATCCGTACTGGCGGACAGGCGGATGTCGAATCCCGGATGCTCGGCGATGAGCCCGCGCAGCCGTGGCATCAGCCACTGAGCCGCCATGCTGGGCGCGCAGTGCAGCCGCAGATGATTGCTGGCCCGGCCGCTGACCTGCTCGATGCCGTGCCGCAATTCGTCAAAACCCGTTGAAACGCTGAGCTGAAGCGCCTCGCCCGCCGGATTGAGGCGCACGATGCGCCCTTCCCGCTCGAACAATGGGACCCCCATCAGGTCCTCCAGCTTGCGGATGGCGTGGCTGACCGCGCTTGGCGAGATGGCGAGTTCCTCCGCCGCGGCGCGGAACGAGCCGGTGCGGGCGGCAGCCTCGAAGGCGCGCAGGGCGCCGAGCGGGAGAGCGTTCATGGTTCCCTTAGATGAACCCAGTTCACCGGTTCGCGCAATTTTTGTGTTTTTCCCGGCTCAGGGCTTCCGACACACTCCGGCCAACCAAAATTGGATCGGGAGGACGTATCGTGCTGCTCAAGGGCAAGACCGCAGTCATTTCGGGGGGCGCGGGCGCGCGCGGCATCGGCTTTGCCACCGCCAAGACCTTCGCCGCCCAGGGCGCCCGCGTCGCCATTCTCGACCTCGACGCGGCCGGCGCCGCCAAGGCGGCCGCGGAGCTCGGCCCCGAACACGTGGGCATCGGCTGCGACGTGACCGACAAGGCCGACTGCGCCCGCGCCATCGGCGAGGTGCTCGCCGCCACCGGCCAGATCGACATACTCATCAACAATGCGGGCATCACCCAGGCCATCAAGGTGTGGGACATCGATCCCGAGAGCTGGGCCCGCATCCAGGATGTGAACCTGAAGGGCGTGCTTTATCTCAGCCAGGCGGTGATGCCGCACATGCGCGAGCGCAAGGCCGGCGCCATCGCCTGCATGTCGTCGGTCTCCGCACAGCGCGGCGGCGGCATCCTCGGCGGCGCGCATTATTCCGCCGCCAAGGCCGGCGTGCTCGGGCTGGCGAAGGCCATGGCCCGCGAGCTGGGTGCTGACGGCATCCGTGTGAACTGCGTCACCCCCGGCCTGATCCAGACCGACATCAACGCCGGCAAGATCTCCGACGACGCCCGGGTGAAGATCCTGGAGAACATCCCGCTGAACCGCCTCGGCGTGCCACAGGACGTGGCGAACATCTTCCTGTTCCTCGCCTCGGACCTGTCCGCCTACGTCACCGGCGCCGTGATCGACGTCAACGGCGGCATGCTCATCCACTGAGCGCTCCGGCGCTGCGGCGCCCAGCCTTCGAGGAAAACCAGATGACCATCGCAACTTCCGGCCACAACCGGCAGCTTGCCGAACGCGCGCACGCCATCCGGCGCCATGCGCTGCGCATGGGCGAGGTGCAGGGCCAGGGCTACATCGCGCAGGCGCTCGGCATCTCCGACGTTCTGGCGGCAGCCTATTTCCATGCCATGACCTATCGGGCCGAAGATCCGGACTGGGAAGGACGCGACCGCTTCCTGCTGTCCAACGGGCACTATGCCATCGCGCTCTATGCGGCGCTGATCGAGGCCGGCATCGTCCCTGAGGACGAGCTTGAGACCTACGGCTTCGACGACAGCCGGCTGCCCATGTCGGGCATGGCCAGCTACACGCCGGGCATGGAGATGTCGGGCGGCTCGCTCGGCCTTGGCCTCGCCATCGCTGTGGGCCGCTGCCTCGGCCTCAAGCGCAAAGGCTCCGACCGCCACGTCTACACCCTGTTCTCCGACGGTGAGTTGGACGAGGGCTCGGTGTGGGAGGCCATCATGTCGGCCGCCCACTTCCAGCTCGACAACCTCATCGCCGTGGTGGACGTCAATAACCAGCAGGCCGACGGGCCGTCCACCTCGGTGCTCGGCTTCGAGCCGCTGAAGGAGAAGCTGGAAGCCTTCGGCTGGTTCGTCTGCCGCGTGGACGGCAACGACCTCGAAGCGGTGCGCAAGGCCTTCGATGCGTGCAAGGCGCAATCGGGCGGCGGCAAGCCCAGCATGATCATCGCCGACACGCTGATGGGCAAGGGCGTGCCGTTCCTTGAGGCGCGCGAGAAGAACCACTTCATCCGCGTCGACGCCCACGAGTGGCAACTGGCGCTGGCCGCACTCGACGAGGGGAAGCCGTCATGAACCACGTAACCCGCAAGGCCGCCCCTGCCGCCCCCCCTGCCGCCGCTGCTGCCGGCAAGCCCCGGCTGACCACCTCCGCGATGATCGCCTCAATCGCCGCCGAGGGACAGCGCACCAGGCCGGCCCCCTTCGGCCACGCCCTCGTCGCCCTCGCGCGCGAGAACCCGGCCGTTGTGGGCATGACGGCCGATCTCGGCAAATATACCGACCTGCACATCTTCTCGCAGGCCTTCCCCGAGCGCTTCTACCAGATGGGCATGGCCGAGCAGCTTCTGTTCGGCGCCGCCTCGGGGCTGGCCGCGGAGGGCTTCATGCCCTTCGCCACCACCTACGCCGTGTTCGCCTCGCGCCGGGCCTACGACTTCATCCACCAGACGATCGCGGAGGAAAACCGCAACGTGAAGATCGTCTGCGCGCTGCCGGGCCTCACCTCCGGCTATGGCCCCTCGCACCAGGCCGCGGAAGACCTCGCCCTGTTCCGGGCCATGCCCAACATGGTGGTGATCGACCCCTGCGACGCGCACGAGATCGAACAGGCGGTGCCGGTGATGGCGGCCCATGACGGGCCGGTCTACATGCGCCTGCTGCGCGGCCAGGTGCCGCTGGTGCTGGACGAGTACGGCTACACGTTCGAGCTCGGCAAGGCCAAGATGCTGCGCGACGGCCCGGATGCCCTGATCGTGTCCTCCGGAATCATGACCATGCGGGCCCTTGAGGCGGCGGACCTGCTGCGCCAGGACAAGGTCGAGGTCGCGGTGCTTCACGTGCCCACCATCAAGCCTCTCGACGAGGCGACCATCGTGGAGGCGGCGCGCAAGAGTGGCCGCCCGGTGATCGTGGCCGAGAACCACACCGTCATCGGTGGCCTCGGCGAGGCCGTGGCGGGCGCGCTGCTGCGCTCAGGCGTGGCGCCGGCAAGCTTCCACCAGATCGGCCTGCCCGACACCTTCCTCGATGCCGGCGCCCTGCCGACCCTCCACGACCGCTACGGCATCTCCGCAGCAGCCGTCGCGGAACAGGTCAAGGGCTGGACCGGCCGCTAGCGCGGTTTCTTCAAGCGGACCGATGTCCGCTTCGCCTGGAAATGCCCCAGGCCACCATCGATCCGGGAAGGGGCCCGCCCCTTCCCGCCCGATCCGCCGGAGAGCGGACGGTCCAGGCAAACGAAATCGCCCAAGAAAGACATGGCCCAAAGCGGCCTAGGGGAGGAAGAATGACGACCATCGGCTTCATCGGTCTCGGCTCCATGGGCCTGCCCATGGCGCGCAACCTCGTGGCGCGGGGCTTCGAGGTCACCGGCTTCGACCTGCGCGCCGAGGCCCGCAACGCCCTCGTGGCGGCGGGCGGCAAGGCTGCCGACACCGCCGCGGCCGCCTGCGCCGGGGCGGACATGGCCGTGCTGATGGTGGTGAACATCGCCCAGGCCCGCGACGTGCTGTTCACTGGCGGCGTGCTCGATGCTCTCGCCCCCGGCGCTGCGGTCCTGCTCATGTCCACCTGCCCGCCGGCAGCGGTGGCCGAGGTGGCGGCAGAGGTGGAAGCGCGGGGCTTCACCTTCGTCGATGCCCCGGTTTCGGGCGGAGTGGTGGGCGCGACCGCCGGCTCCCTCACCATCATGGTGGGCGCCGGCGATGCCGCTTTCGCCCGCGCCAAGCCGGCGCTCGGCGCCATGGGCGCCAAGGTGGTGCATGTGGGCAAGGACGCTGGACAGGGCGCCACCGCGAAGGTGGTGAACCAGCTGCTGTGCGGCGCCCATCTCGCCGTCGCGGCGGAAGCCCTGTCGCTGGCCGAGCGGCTGGGCGTGGACACCACCGCCATGCTCGACATTCTCGGCGGATCGGCGGCTGCAAGCTGGATGCTGCGCGACCGCGGTCCCCGCATGCTGGAAGCCGACCCCACCGTCACCAGCGCCGTGGACATCTTCGTGAAGGATCTTGGCCTCGTGCTGGAGGCCGGACGCGAGGCCAAGGCCGCCCTGCCCATGGCAGCCCTCGCCCACCAGATGTTCCTCTCCGTCTCCGGCCGCGGCCTCGGCGCCGCCGACGACAGCCAGGTCATCCGCGCCTATCGCAGCCTGCAGGGCCGGGACTGACCCGCCGGCGCCTCCGCCGACACGCCAAACGCCGACCACCCAAGCGCCGACCGCCAACGCGCGGAACATCAAGAAGGCCGCACAGCGGCCATAAGGGAGAAACACATGACCAATCCGCCCGCCTCCAAGGGCCTTGCGCAGGGTCTCACCCGCCGCACCCTGCTGACCGCAGCTGCCGCGATCCCGCTCGCCGGAATCATCACCCGCGCCCGCGCCGCCGAGTTCACCTACAAGCTCGCCACCGGACAGGACCCGACCCATCCGGTGAACAAGCGCGCCCAGGAAGCCGCGCAGCGGATTCTGGAGGCCACCTCCGGCCGGCTGGAAATCAAGGTGTTCCCGGCCAACCAGCTCGGTTCGGACACCGACCTGCTCACCCAGGTGCGTTCCGGCGGCGTGGAGCTGTTCAACCTCTCCGCCTCGATTCTCGCCACGCTGGTGCCGGTCACCGGTATCGTGAACACCGGTTTTGCCTTCCCGGACTACGACACGGTGTGGAAGTCTGTGGATGGCGGGCTCGGCACCTACATCCGCGAGCAGATCGCCAAGGCCGGGCTCGTCGCCCCCATCAAGTTCTGGGACAACGGCTTCCGGCAGGTGACCTCCTCCACCCGCGAGATCAGGACGCCCGAGGACATGAAGGGCTTCAAGATCCGCGTCCCGCCGGCGCCCATGCTGACCTCGGTGTTCAAGTCGCTGGGGGCGGGCGCGACGCCGATCAACTTCAACGAGCTGTATTCCGCGCTTCAGACCAAGGTGGTGGAAGGGCAGGAGAACCCGCTCGCCATCATCTCCTCGGCTCGTCTGTACGAGGTGCAGAAGTCCTGCTCCATGACCGGCCATGTGTGGGACGGCTACCTCATCCTCGGCAACCGCCGCGCCTTCGCCGCCCTGCCTGAGGACCTTCGCACCATCCTGGTGCGCGAGTTCGACCGCTCCGGCGCCGACGAGCGGGCCGACATCGCCGCGCTCAGCCAGTCGCTCCGGGCCGACCTGACGGCCAAGGGCATCACCTTCATCGACGTGGACCGCGAACCCTTCCGCAAGACGCTTGCCGAGACTTCCTTCTATGCCGATTGGCGTGCCAAATACGGCAACGAAGCCTGGTCGCTCCTTGAGGCGTCCGTCGGCAAGCTGGGGTGACGTCATGGATCGCGCAATCACGGACCCGGTAATCACCGAGCCGAATATGGCTCATACCCATATGCTGGCCCCGGACGAGCCGGCCGGCGGCTGGCGCAGGGGCGTGCTCAAGGTGGAGCGCGCTCTGATCAAGATGGTGGAGATTCCGGCGGCACTCCTGGTGCTGGCGGAAGTGGTGGTGCTCTTCGTCGGCGTGGTGATGCGCTACTTCGTGCATTCGCCCATCGTCTGGTCGGACGAGCTGGCCTCGGTCCTGTTCATCTGGCTGGCCATGCTGGGCTCCGTGGTGGCGCTCCAGCGCGGTGAGCACATGCGCATGACCGCGCTGGTGGGGGCGCTGCCTCTGCCGAAGCGCGCGGTGCTGGAAACGCTGGCCGTCGCCGCCCCGCTCATCTTCCTCGTGGCCATGCTCCATCCCAGCCTGGAATATGCCGAGGACGAGATGTTCGTCACCCTGCCCGCCCTCGACGTGCCCAATACGTGGAAGGCGGCGGCACTGCCAGTGGGCCTCGCGCTCATGGGCATCGTCGCGATGCTCAAGCTCGTCCGCAACGCCAACCCCATGCAGGTGGCGGGCGTCATCGCCTTCCTGGCGGCGCTGACCGCCGTGGGCATCCTCGGCACGCCGGTTCTGAAGACGCTGGGCAACATCAACCTCGTGATCTTCTTTGTCGGCCTGGTGGCGGCGGGGGTGTTCGCGGGGGTGCCCATCGCCTTCTCCTTCGGCCTCGCCACGCTCGCCTATCTCTCCTTCACCACCAATGCCCCGCTGACGGTGGTGGTGGGCCGCATGGACGAGGGCATGAGCCACCTCATCCTGCTCTCGGTGCCGCTGTTCGTGTTCCTCGGCATGCTGATCGAGATGACCGGCATGGCGCGGGCCATGGTGGGCTTCCTCGCGAGCCTCCTCGGCCATGTGCGGGGCGGCCTGTCCTACGTGCTGATCGGCGCCATGTATCTCGTCTCGGGCATTTCCGGCTCCAAGGCGGCGGACATGGCGGCGGTGACCCCGGTGCTGTTCCCGGAGATGATCAAGCGCGGCGCCAAGCCCGGCGACCTCGTGGCCCTGCTGGCCGCCACCGGCGCGCAGACCGAGACCATCCCGCCGAGCCTGGTGCTCATCACCATCGGCTCGGTCACCGGCGTGTCCATCGCCGCCCTGTTCGCCGGCGGCCTGATGCCCGCCGTCGTTCTCGGCGTCATGCTGTGCATCCTGGTGCGCTGGCGCTACCGCAACGAGGACCTGTCCGGCGTGCGCCGGGCGAGCAGGACGGAAATCCTGCGCGCCCTCGCCATCGCCGTGCCGGCCATCGCCTTGCCGTTCGTCATCCGGGCCGCGGTGATGGAAGGCATCGCCACCGCCACCGAGGTCTCCACCATCGGCATCGTCTATTCGGTGGTGGTGGGACTGCTGATCTACCGGCAGTTCGACTTCAAGCGGCTGATGCCCATGCTCACCGCCACGGCGGCGCTCTCGGGTGCCATCCTGCTGATCATCGGCGCGGCCACCGGCATGGCCTGGGCGCTCACCCAGTCCGGCTTCTCCCAGGAACTGGCGCGGGTGATGGGCGGCCTGCCCGGCGGGGCGGCGACCTTCATGGTGGTGTCTATCGTCGCCTTCATCATCCTGGGATCGGTGCTGGAGGGCATCCCGGCCATCGTGCTGTTCGGGCCGCTGCTGTTCCCCATCGCACGCAGCATGGGCATCCATGAAGTCCACTATGCCATGGTGGTCATCCTCTCCATGGGCCTCGGCCTGTTCGCCCCGCCTTTCGGCGTCGGCTACTACTGCGCCACGGCCATCGGCGGGGTCAGCCCCGACGCCGGCATGAAGCCCATCGTCGGCTACATGGCCGCCCTGCTCATCGGCCTCGCGCTGGTCGCGGCCGTGCCGTGGTTCTCCATCGGCTTCCTGCCCTGATCTCCCTTTGATGCGCCGGGGCGCGTGCCCCGGCGCCAGCCAAGGTCGCTCACCATGTCGCTCATTGCCTCCACTGGCTTCGCCGAAGCCGGTAACGCCCTCGCGCGCCCGAATTCCGGAGACGGCACCCCATCCGCTCGCCTGAACTCCGGTGACGGCTTCGCTTCCGCTCGCCGTATGGCCGACGCCATCCGCTTCCTCGCCCTCGACGCCATCGCCAAGGCCGAGGATGGCCATCCCGGCGCGCCGCTGGGTGGGGCGGAACTCGCCACGGCGCTGTTCACCCGCCACTTCAAATGCAATCCGGCCGACCCGGCATGGTTCGACCGCGACCGCTTCGTGCTGTCGAACGGCCACGGCTCCATGCTGATCTATGCCGTGCTCCACCTCGCCGGCTATGCGGGCATGCCCATGGAGGAGATCCGCCGCTTCCGCGAGCTGGGCGCCCACACCCACGGCCATCCCGAGCGCGACGTGGCGCTGGGCATCGAGGTCACCACCGGGCCGCTGGGCCAGGGCATCGCCAATGCGGTGGGGATGGCGGTTGCGGAAGCCTTCCTGTCCGCCACCTACGGCCCCGAGCTGGTGGATCACCGCACCTATGCGGTGGTCGGCGACGGCTGCCTGATGGAGGGCATCGCCCATGAGGTGATCTCGCTGGCCGGCCACCTGAAGCTCGGCAAGCTCACCTTCCTGTGGGACGACAACCGCATGACCGACGATGGCGGCACGCACTTCGCCATCTCCGAGGACGTGCGCGCCCGCTTCCGCATCGCCGGCTGGCAGGTGATCGACGCCGACGGCCACGACGTGGAGGCGGTGAGCGCCGCCCTCATCCTCGCCCACCAGGATCCGCGCCCGACCATGATCGCCTGCACCACGGTGCTGGGCAAAGGCCTGCCGCGCCTCGAAGGCAAGCGCGGCGCCCACGGCGGACGGGTGTTCCCTGAGGATGTGGTGGAAGCCCGCGCCGCCGCCGGCTGGACCCATGGCCCGTTCGAGGTGCCGCAGGATGTCGCCGCCGCATGGCAGGCCGGCACCGGCGAGCGCAATCGCCCCTCCTATGAGGCCTGGCAGGCGCGCGTCGCCGCCTTGCCGGCCGACAAGCGCGCCGAGTTCGAGCGGCTGGTCCGTGGCGAACTGCCGGCGGGCGTGCTATCGGCGCTTTCCGCCCATGCCGAGGCCCTCGCGGCGGCGGCCCCCGCCCAGTCCTCCAACCAGTCCACCGCCGACATCGTGGACCTCCTCGCCGGCCTCGTGCCCGAGCTGCTGCCCGGCGCGCCGGATCTGGAAGGCCCCACCAACTGCAAGCGCGGACTCGACGCCTTCACCGCCGAAAACCCGGCCGGGCGCTACATCCACTATGGCATCCGCGAGCATGCCATGGGGTCCATGATGAACGGCATGGTGGCCCATGGCGGCGTGCTGCCCCTGGGCGCGACCTATCTGGTGTTCTCCGACTACATGCGCCCGTCCTTGCGCATGTCGGCGCTGATGGAGCTGCCGGTCATTACACTCTACAGCCACGACAGCATCGGCATCGGCAAGAACGGGCCGACCCACCAGCCGGTGGAGTTCCTCGCGTCGCTCCGCGCCATGCCGAACATGGCGGTGTTCCGTCCCGCCGACGCGGTGGAGACCGCCGAATGCTGGCAGCTGGCGCTCGCCCGCCGCGACGGCCCCTCCTCCATCATCTGCTCCCGGCAGGCCCTTCCGGCCCAGCGCAGCGACGCTGGCGAGAACCGCTCCGCCCGCGGCGCCTACGTGCTGCGCGCGGCCGAGGGCGGCCCACGCCGGGTGACGCTGATCGCCACCGGCTCGGAGGTGGACGTGGCGGTGAAGGCGCGCGATCTTCTCCAGGCGGAGGGCATTCCCACCGCCGTGGTTTCGATGCCCTGCTGGGAGATCTTCGGAGAGCAGGACGAGGCCTATGTGTGGGAGGTCCTCGGGCCGGGCACGGTGCGGGTTGCGGTGGAGGCGGCGGTGAAGCTGGGCTGGGAACGCTGGATCGGCGCGGACGGCGCCTTCGTGGGGATGAACAGCTTCGGTGCCTCGGGACCGGCCGACGAGTTGTTCCGCCATTTCGGCATCACCCCCGCCGCCGTGGGGGATGCGGCGCGGGCGCGGCTGTGAACGCGCCCTTCCCGCCCCTGGGCCGCGTCCCGCGCATCGTCTTCCTCGATCGCGAGACGCTGGCGCCGGCCGTGACGCTCGCGCGCCCGGCCTTCGCCCACGACTGGGTGGAATTCGACCGCACCGCGCCGGCCGAACTGATGGAGCGGGCCCGCGATGCGGACATCCTCATCCTCAACAAGGTGCGGCTCGACGCCGAAGCCATCGCCGGGCTGCCGCGCCTCGCTTTGATCGCGGTGGCGGCCACCGGCACCGACTGCGTGGACAAGGCCGCCTGCGCTGCAGCCGGCATCGCGGTCAGCAACGTGCGCGGCTATGCCAAGGCAAGCGTGCCGGAGCACACCTTCGCCCTCATCCTCGCCCTGGCGCGGGCCATCGGCCCCTATGCGGCGGACGTGAAGGCCGGTGCATGGCAGGCGGCGGGGCAATTCTGCTTCCACACCCATCCCATCATCGATTTGCACGGCCGGCGCCTCGGCATCTTCGGCTCGGGGGATCTCGGCCAGCAGGTGGCGGCGCTTGGCCGCGCGTTCGGCATGGAGCCGGTGTTCGCCGGCCGCAAGGGCGCGGGCGAGGCCCGCCCCGGCTACATGCCGTTCACCGAGGTGATCGAGACCGCGGACGTGCTCACCCTCCACTGCCCGCTGACGCTCGAGACGCGGGGATTGATCGGCGCTGAGGAGTTCGCCCGCATGGGCCGGCGGCCCCTCCTCGTGAACACCGCCCGTGGTGGCCTTATTGACGAGGAGGCGCTGATCGCGGCGCTCGACGCCGGCCAGGTGGCGGGCGCTGGCATCGACGTGGCCATGCCCGAGCCGCCCCCCGCCGACAGCGCGGTGATGCGCCTCGCCCACCATCCGAAAGCCATCGTGACGCCCCATGTGGCCTGGGCCTCCATGGAAGCGCAGCAGGCGCTGGCGGACCAGCTCATCGCCAATATCGAGGCCTTCGCCGCCGGCCGCCCGGTGAACGTGGCAACGCCGTAGATCGGAGGAAACGCCCTTCCCGGCGGTCGGGCGCTGCATTTTCCCAATGGACCATGAGCTTTTCCCATGGTCCATTGGTCAAGCCCGCGCGGCGCCTGAGTGTGGCCCTCTCGGCATCGGTCGAAGACCGAAGCCGTTGGCACTAGTCTGCCCGCCGGGACAGGAAACCCATGCGACTTCTTCTGGTTGAGGACAATCTGGAGCTTGCCGGCTGGCTGGCGAAGATCCTGCGGCAGGACAATTACGTGGTCGATGTCTTCCACGACGGGGAAGAGGCCGACCACGCGCTCGCCGTTGCCGCCTATGATCTTGTCATCCTCGACCTCACGCTGCCGAAGATCAACGGCATGCAGTTGCTGCGCCGCATCCGCAGCCGCAAGGATACGGTGCCGGTCATCATCCTCACCGCCAATGCGAGCCTCGACGGCCGCGTCGCCGGCCTCGACGAAGGGGCGGACGACTATCTCGCCAAGCCCTTCGACATCGCCGAGCTCGAAGCCCGCATCCGCGTGCAGCTGCGCCGCTCGGCGCGGCGGCCGGACCCGGTGATCAGCTGCGGCGCGCTGGCTTTCGATACCAATACCCGCCTGTTCGCCCTCTCCGGCACCCCGCTCGCCCTCACCCCGCGCGAGCATGCGGTGCTGGAGATGCTGCTCATGAAATCGGGGCAGACCGTCAGCAAGGCCCAGCTCTCCCAGAGCATCTTCGGCCTCGACGACCTTGCCGATCCCAGCGCCATCGAGATCTATGTGCACCGCGTGCGCAAGAAGCTGGAGGGCAGCGACGTGCGCATCGTCACCCTGCGCGGCCTCGGCTACCTGCTGCAGCACGATGCGCATTGAGAGCCTGCGCCTCCAGCTCCTGTGCTGGCTGCTGCTGCCGCTGGCGGGGCTGGTGGCGCTCAACGTGTGGACCAGCGGACGGCAGGCCCGCGCCACCGCCGACCTCGTCACCGACCGCACGCTGGATGCCTCCGTCCGCGCCATCGCCGAGGATGTGCGCCTCGACCGCGGGGTCATCGACGCCACCATCCCGCCGGTGGCGCTGGAGATGTTCGACACCGGCCACCGCGACCGGGTCTTTTACCGTGTGGACACGGCGGAAGGACGGCTCCTGACCGGATATCCGGACCTGCCCCGGCCGAAGGCGACGCCGAAGGAAGGCGTTCCCCTGCATTTCTCCGCCCCCTATCGCGACCAGCATCTGCGCCTTGCCGCGCTCCAGTATCCGGTTGTGGGCGCCCATGACGGCGAACGCGTAACCGTTGTGGTCGGCGTGACTCTGGCAGGGCACGCCGCCATGGTGCGCGAATTGTGGGTGGGCGGCTTCAGCCAGCAACTGGTGCTGCTCGCCGCCGCAGGCCTCCTCGTGCTGGTGGGCTTGCGCCAGGGCCTCGCGCCACTGCTGCGCCTGCGCGACACGGTGATGAACAAGGGCCGCGACGACCTCGCCCCCATCCCCGACGCAGCGGTGCAGAGCGAGCTGCGGCCGCTGGTCGCCGCCCTCAACACCTATATGGCCCGCGTGGAAGGGCAGATGGCGGCTCAGCGCCGCTTCGTCGCCAATGCGGCGCACCAGTTGCGCACGCCGCTGGCGCTGCTCGCCACCCAGGTCACCTATGCCCGTCGCACCCCGGATGCGGCCGAGCGCGAGGAGGCCCTGTCCGGCGTTCAGGAGAGCACGCGGCGCCTCGCCCGCCTCGCCAGCCAGTTGCTCACCCTGTCCCGCTCGGAACCCGGCAGCCGACGGCCGCGCGACGAGGAGATCGACCTTTCAGCGTCCGCCAGGCTCGTGCTGGAAGGGCTGGTGGACCTCGCCATCGAGCGCGGCATCGACCTCGCCCTGGACGCGGATGCGCCCGTGCTCACCCGGGGCGACGGCGCCATGACCCGCGAGGCCATCGTGAATCTGGTGGAGAACGCCCTGCGCTATACCCCCGCCGGCGGCAGCGTCGCGGTGAGCGTGCGCGCGGAGGACGACTGGGCCGTGCTGGCGGTGGAGGATTCCGGGCCGGGCATCCCACCGCAGGAGCGCGACAAGGTGTGGGAGCGCTTCTACCGGGTGCCGGGCACGCCCGGCGAGGGCTCCGGCATCGGCCTGTCCATCGTGCGGGAGGTGGTGGACGGCGCCGGCGGGACGCTCACCCTCGGCACTGCGGAGGCCGGCGGTCTGAAGGTGGAAATGCGGCTACCGGCAGCTTCCGCCGCCGGCAGGCTGGAGGATGGCATCCGGGGCGCCTGACCGCCAGACCGGATGCCACCGCTCGCAGGGAAGGTCGCCGATGGTGACCCGTTCCTCAGTTCTGCTCGCTGTAGGGCACGGGCCGCCACTTCACGAGCCGGTTCTCCACCAGCGTGATGAGGAACTCCATCACCAGTGCCAGCACGGCGAGGATGATCATGGCCGCGAACACACCGTTGGCGTTGAACGCGCCCTGCGCCGTGGCGATGAGCAGGCCGACGCCCTGCTTCGCCCCCAGGAACTCGCCCACCACCGCGCCAACCAGCGCGAAGCCGAAGGAGACGTGCAGGGACGCGAGAATCCAGCTCATGGCCGAGGGGATGATGACCGAGGTGGTGATCTGGAACGGCGAGGCACCGAGGATCTGCGCATTGGCGATCATGGCGCGGTCGGCCTCGCGCACGCCCTGGAAGGCGTTGGCGAATACCACGAAGAACACCATCACCACCGCCAGCGCCACCTTCGAGGCCATGCCGAGGCCCAGTGCGATGATGAAGATGGAGCCCAGCACCACGCGCGGGATGGAGTTGGCGATCTTGATGTAAATGGAGAACACGTCCGCCAAGAGCTTGTTGCGGCCGAGCACGATGCCGCAGACGATGCCGCCCGCGGCGCCGATGAAGAAGCCGAGCACGGTCTCTTCCAGCGTGACCAGAATCTGCACCCAGAGCGAGCCCTGCGAGGTGCCCTCGGTCATCCACACCCAGATCTGCTCGGCGATGCCCGAGGGGCTGGCGAAGAAGAAGGGATCGATGAAACCGGTCTGCGCCCCAAGTTCCCAGATGCCCAGCACCGCTACCAGGATGGCGATGCGTAGGGAAATGACGAGGGTGCGCCGGGCCTTGAGGCGGGCGCGAGCCTTGGCCTCGATCTCGGCTTCGGTGGGGATCGCGCGGGGGGCCGCCTTGAACGGGGCGGACGGGGCTTCTGCCTGCATGGTCATTGTATGTCCTCCCTGTCTTCAGTGGCCGGTTTCGAGGGTGCGCTGCTGGCCGATCTGCACTTCCTCGCGCAGGTCGTTCCAGATGATGCGGCACTTCTCGACGAACGCCGGATCGTAGCGGATCTCCTCCATCACCCGCGGGCGTGGCAGGTCGATGTGGTAGACGCTCTTCACCGTGGCCGGGCCTGCGGTGAGCACATAGACCTTGTCGGCCAGCGCCACCGCTTCTTCGAGGTCATGGGTGACGAACACCACCGAGGCGCCGGAGCCGGACCACAGGTCCAAGAGCTCATCCTGCATGTTGGTGCGGGTCTGCACGTCAAGGGCCGAGAAAGGCTCGTCCATGAGCAGGATCTTGGGCTCGTTGATGAAGGTCTGGGCCAGCGCCACGCGCTTGCGCATGCCGCCGGAGAGCTGGTGCGGATAGTGATTCTCGAAGCGGGCAAGGCCGACGCGGGCGATCCAGTCGCGCGCCTTCTCATAGGCCGCCTTCCGGGGCAGGCCGCGATAGAGCGGGCCGGCCGCCACATTGTCGAGCACGCTGCGCCAGGGGAACAGGGCATCCGCCTGGAACACGAAGCCCACATCCTTGTGGATGCCCTCCACCGGGCCGCCCATCACCCGCACCTCGCCGGCGCTGGGCTTGGCGAGGCCGGTGACGAGGTTGAGGGTGGTGGACTTGCCGCAGCCGGTGGGGCCGACCACGCAGGCGAACTCGCCGCGATCCACCGTCATGGTGAAATCGCGCAGCGCCGTCATGGACTTGCCGTTGGGGGTCAGGAACCGGCGGGTAACGTTCTCAAGCTCGATGGCCGGCGACAGCGCGGCAGCGGGCATGATCGGTGGACGCACGTCCGCCACGGCTTGAAGAGACATGAGTTTCCTCCCGTCGCCGGCGGCAGGCGCGCGGCGACCTTGGTCTTGCGGGTTCTGGTTTGTGGTTCGGGACGGCCGGCGCCGAATGTCAGGCGCCCGCCGTCAAATGCGAAGGCTCAATTGCCGAGGGTCAGTTACCCAGCGTCTTGGCGGCGTTATCGACGAAGACGGTCGTGTAGGTCTTCGACAGGTCGATCTGCTTGCCCTGGACGTTCTTCGAGAAGGCGGCCAGCACCTTCAGTACCGTCTCCGGGCCATCGGCCGGCATGCGGCCGTCCGGCGTGAACTGGGCTTTGCCCTCGGCGAGGCCCTGGATGTAGAGGTCCTTGTCGCCGACGAGATAATCCTTGGGCATCTTCTCGGCGATCTCAGCAGCGCTGTGGCTGGCGATGAAGCGCATGGTGCGCACGAAGGCGTTGGCGAGCTTCTGCGCATCATCGGCATGGCTGTCGAGCCACGACGACTGCACGTAGAAGGACGCGGCGGGATAAGGTCCGCCGAGGGCCGCCACGGTCTTCTCGGGGGTGCGCATGTCCACCAGGATCTTGGCGACGCCGGTCTTCACCAACTGACCGATGGTGGGTTCCGTGGTCATGCCGGACTGGATCTGGTCCTGCTTCATGGCCGCGATGAAGGTATTGCCCGCGCCCACCGGCAGCAGCGAGAAGTCACCGGGCTTCAGGCCCGCCCGCGCGGCAAGATAGTGGGTGAGGAAATCAGTGGAGGAGCCGAGGCCGGTCACGCCCAGGGTGTGGCCCTTGAAGTCGGCGGGGGACTTGATCTGGTCCGCGAACTTGGCGGAGACCATCTGCACTTCGCCCGGCGCCTGGCTGAACTGCACCACGGACTTGATGAACTTGCCCTTGGCCTGGAGGTCGATGGTGTGGTCGTAGAAGCCCACCACGCCCTGCACGGCGCCGGCGAGCAGCTCGTTCTCCGCCTCGACACCGGCACGGGTGTTGATCAGCTCGACATCGAGCCCCTCGTCCTTGAAGTAGCCCAGCTCGCGGGTGAGCACGGCCGGCAGGTAGATCTGCTTCTCCATGCCGCCGACGATGATGGTGAGCTTTTCCGCCGACGCCGCGCTCGCGGACATGAGGCCGGCGGCGACGATGAACGAGCCGGCGACGACACGCAGGCTGCGTCCCGCGCGGCGGAACGGGGAGAAATGGGGCATGGGTCGGTCTTCCCTGAAGGGCGCTTTGCGCGCGCGTTTCCTCAAATGGCGATGCCTTGCGGCATTCTCTTGGTCTTGCGGCACCCGTTGGCGACGGGTGCTCGTAAGCCCTTCTAGGCCACCCAAGCTTTCAGTCGGCTTTCATGTCCCGCGCGATTTGAAAGGATATGCGTCAGACCAACGGCCCCGGTCTTTGACCGATGCCGAGAGGGTTGCGCTCAGGCGCCGCGCGGGCTTGGCAAGGGGCCGGCGAGTCGAGTATCGGCCCTTGGTATCAGGGCCCCGCCCGCCAGCGCCTGTGCGCGTCGATCATGCCGCGCACCGCGTGGATGAACGACCCCTCCATCAGCAGCGCGATGCCGAGCCGCGCGCCCACTACCATGCCGGCGACGGCCAGCGGCCAGGACAAGGCCAGGAGCGATCCCGCCGTCAGCCCCTGCCCGATGGTGCAGCCCCCGCACAGGATGCCGCCCATCCCCATCAGCACCGCGCCGAGGAGATGGCGCTTCATCTCGCGCGGATCGTCGAACGCCTCCCAGCGAAAGCCGTCCGATCGCCGCGCGGCCGCGAACGCGCCCAGCGCCACGCCGAACACGCTGCCGGCACCGAACTCGGCAAGGCTCGCTTGGTCGAACAGCAGGCCGAACAGGGTCCGCGCTACCGGTGACACGAAGGTCAGGCTCTGGGGCGCCGTGGGATGGGCGAATTCGTCCACCAGCAGCGTCGTGGCCAGCCATCCCGCCACCACGCCGAGCCCCAGCACGATGCCGGCGGTCATCAGCCGGGGTGCGCGCCAGAGGCGGCGGTCGGCACAGGCGGGAAGGATCAGGGCGAGAACCGCCAGCGCCCCCATCCAGCCCCGCAGGTCGTGTCCCGCCACCCGCCCGATGAGGGAGGGAAGATCCGCCTGCGTGCCGGCGGGAAGGGCGAGGGCCACGCGTTCCAGCCCATCCACCCGGAAGCCTGAGAGGACCCCGCGCAAGGTGGCGTAGGCCGCCGCGCCGAACACCATCAGCACCACGAGGCTGCGCAGGTCGCCCGAACCGAGGCGCACCAGGGAGCCGAAGGCGCAGGTGCCCACCAGCGCCATGCCGAGCCCGAACAGCAGCCCGCCCAGCAGGATGCCAAGCCACGGCAGTGCCATGGGTACGTAATTGGTGCGCTCGGGCGCGAGGATGCCGGCGAGGGCCAGCGCCTGCGTCCCGGCAATTGCAAGGCCAAGGGCGAGGGCGAACACCTTCATGCGCCGCCAGTCCTTGCCCACCATGGCATCCTCGAGGGCGCCGAAGGTGCACAGCCGGGCACGGAACACGCAGAAACCCGCGATGCCTCCCACCAGGAGGCCCGCAAGCGCGGTCCACCAGGGGCTTGAAATATCCATGCGCCGCCTCCTCCCGTAGACGGCAGGCGCGGGACTTGTGTCGCCCCGTCGCCGGCCCGGCGCTGTTTTGTCTTAACTCTTGTCGGCGCGTTCCGACCCGCAATACATGTCGTAGATGACCGAGATGACCCGACGCACGTCGTCGTTGGCGAGGCTGTAATAGATGGTCTTGCCGTCGCGGCGCGTGGTGACGAGATCGTCCAGCCGCAGCCGTGCCAGTTGCTGGGACACCGTGGGCTGGCGCAGGGACAGGATATTCTCCAGCTCGGTCACCGACCGCTCGCGCTCGGCCAGCAGGCACAGCAGCAAGAGCCGGTTCTCGTGGGAGAGCGCTTTCAGGAAATCGCTCGCCTTGCGCGCATTGCGCATAAGCTGGTCGAGTTCGGGCGAAATCTCCGGGCCTTCGCGCAGTTCGTCCTCGATCCGCGTGGACACGATGGGTGGCATGCTCTCGAACCTCTCACAAATCGACGATGCGCTCCGGCCTCACGGCCGATTAGGCGCGCCCTGTTGCGTCAGCGCGCCCAGCAGACCCCAGAAGGCTTCATCGGAAGCATAACCGGTAATGCGCCCGATCTCGCGTCCTTCGTCCACGAGCACAAAGGTGGGCGTGAAGCGCACCGGACCTGCAAGCGCGACATCGGCCGGCACCCCGCCGGACAGATCCACCCGGCGCAGCGGCGCGCGCCGGCCTTCCTCGGTCTTCTGATAGATGGGCGCCACATCCCGATCGAACTGGAGACAGTAGGCGCAGCCCCTGCGCTCGAACATCACCAGCTCGCTCGCCCGCGCGGGCACCGCCGCACCGAGCACGACGGCAAGGACGCCCGTGAGGGTCAGCCAGGACAAGGCGCGACGCATATTCCACGCTCCGGAAGCGCGATTTCACTTCTCATATTATCGCATTCGCATATATCTTGAGCAAGACCTGAAACCGCGTCGGCTCAACGCATGCGGAAGGGGAGGATCATGTCGCTGGATATCGGCCTGCCCGGCGCCTTCCTGGCCGGGCTCCTGTCGTTCGCCTCGCCCTGCGTGCTGCCGCTGGTGCCTGCCTATCTCGGCTTCCTGACCGGGACGGTCGCGGGTCACGAAGGCGAGGCCGCGCCGCGCCGGCGGGTGATCGCGGCGTCGGTTCTCTTCGTTCTCGGCTTCTCCACCGTCTTTATCCTGCTGGGTGCCACCGCCTCCACCCTCGGGCAGATTCTGATGCGCCATGTGGAGGCGCTCACCCTCGTCTCCGGCGCCCTGCTGGTGCTGTTCGGCCTGCACATGACCGGCCTGGTGCGCATTCCCCTGCTTTACCGGCAAGCGAAGATCGATGCTGCCGCCACGCCTGCGGGCCTCGTCGGCCCCTATCTCATCGGTCTTGCCTTCGGCTTCGGCTGGTCGCCCTGCGTCGGGCCGGTGCTCGCCGCCATCCTGATGGTGGCGGGAGCCGAGGCGTCGGTGGGCAAAGGCATGGCGCTGCTCGCGGTCTATGCCGCCGGCATCGGCATCCCGTTCCTGCTCGCGGCCGCTTTCACCGGCCCCTTCCTCGCCTGGGCGGCTTCGGCGCGGCGGCGTCTGGGCCTCATCGAGAAGGTGGCCGGCGCGCTCCTCATCCTCACCGGCCTCGCCTTCATGACCGGCTTCATGCCTGAGGTCGCCCAATGGCTCATGGACCAGGTGCCGGCCCTCGGCACCATCGGCTGACGCACCCCCCCGGAGGGACCCTGATGTCGGATGCATCCCACCTCACCCGCCGCGGCTTCCTGCGCGGCGCCGCGAGCCTCTCCGGCACCATTGCGGCGACGGCGCTCACGCCCGGCGCGGCGAAGGCCGTGACGCGGCTCGGAGATGACGGCCTCTATACGCAGGACTGGTACCTGGACAGCTTCCTCGACCTCTCCGAAGATCTGTCCGCCGCCACATCGAAGGGACGCCACTTCGCCCTGCAATGGAGCCAGCGCGGCTGCGTTTATTGCAAGACGTTGCACACCGTCTATTTCGCCGACCCGGCCCTCGTCGATCCGATCCGCGCGGCGTTCGACATCGTCCATCTGGACCTGTTCGGCGCCCGCGAGGTGACGGCCTTCGACGGTGCCCGCCTCACCGAAAAGGCGTTCGGACAACGCGAGCGCATCCGCGCGACGCCGACATTCCAGTTCTTCGCGTTGGACGGCGGCACGGCGAAGGAGGTGGCGCGGCTGCCCGGCCTGCTGCCGCAGACGGAGTTCGCCGCCATGTTCCGCTATGTGGCGCAGGGCGCCTACAAGGACGCGACCTTCGACGCCTTTCTTGCCCGCCAGGACCGCACCTGAAAAATGGCCCCGCGCGAAGCGGGGCCAAGTCGTCGTGAAGCGCTATTTCACTGGCTTGTTCACCGGTGAATCGGGGTCGAACAGATAGGCCACCACGTCCTTGATCTGCTGCTCGCTGAGCACCCCGTTGTGCCCGAAGCGCGGCATGGGCGAGCAGGCGAAGGCCGCCTGCGGATTGAACACCTTGGCATAGGCAGCCTTGGCATCGGCCGGGGCGAACTTGCGATCCGCGCCGTAATTGGTGAGGCTCGGGCCGAGCGTGCCGTAGCTCACCTCGCGCGGATCCATCTGGTGGCAGGCATAGCAGTTGCCGCCGCTCACCGTGCCCGGCGGATCGGAGAACTGGCCGCCGCGCCCGTTCTGCGCGACCTTCTCCCCCTCCTTCCAGTTGCCGATAACGCTGCCCTCCGGCAGCTTCACGGTCTTCGCCTCCCGCGCCATGATGGCCTCCGCCTCCTTGGCCGCGGGCTGGTTCCGCGTCACCGAGCACAGCTGCATGGTTTCGTCCGGCACGAGCCGTTGCGCCCAGCCTTCGGGCAGCTTGGTGAAGCTTTCCTTCACCACCCGATCCACCACGGCGGGAGAGGCCGGCGGGATCTGCTGGGCATGAGCCAAGCCGGGCAGAACGAGCGCGGCGGCGATGAGTATCTTCTTCATGATGCCTCTCCCCCTCAGCGCTTGATGGACGGAACGTTGAGCTCGCCGCCCGCTGCCTGCGCATTCAGGAAGACGGTGAGCGCCGTGACCGCCTCCGAGGCGTAGTCCGGGGCCGGCATGCGCATCTGGCGGTAGCAGTCCCACAGGCGGTGCTGCATGGTTCTCAGCGCGCTCTGGGAGACCCGGTAGGTGGGCCAGGAGCCCATGGTCAGCTGCGCGTCCTTGCCGGGCTTGTCGAGTTGCGGCAGGCCCTGCAGGCGGATGCGCTTGCCGGCGTCCGCATGGCAGGTGGAGCAGGAGAAGTCATTGATGGCGGAGCGGCGGAAGAACAGCGCTTCGCCGATGCCATAGGCCTCCTTCTCTTTGGCATGATCGAGCGGCACGGCGATCTTCATGCCGTTGGACTTGTTGGCGATGAAGGCGACGAGATCCTCCATGTCCGAACCACGGCCCGGCCCGGAAAAAGGCTTTGCCATGATGGGCTTGATGTCGAGGCCCTGGATCTTGTCCATGCACCAGAGCAGCCGCTGTTCCAGGTCCATCACCTTGTCGGCATCGGCGAAATAGCGCGGCAGTTTGGCATAGGCGCCCTCCAGCTTGCCGGCGCCCAGACCGAGGTCGCAGCTTTCCAGGGACACGTTTTTCGTGCCGCGCTTTTCCGCCCACAGGGCCTCGCCCCGGTCCACCGCCAGGTAGCCCGGATTGGCCATGGGATCGTTGATCATGGCGCGGTAGCGCTCGATTTCCTTCTCGCTCGCATCCTCCTGGGCGCCGGCCCGGAAAGTCGGGGCGAGGAGGAGGGCGAGGGCGCACAGACATGTGAGAAACGGGACTTTGGGTCGCATATATCCTCCCGGTCTTGGCGGGCCGAGGCGCCGGGCCTTCTGGTGAAGCCCTTGGAACGCAACGGCCTTCGGCCCCGCGACGGCCAGTGATAGGCAATCGCGATGACCTGACGGAGGATACTTTACATTCAAAGAAATCGATATCACAATATGTGAAATTGATTGGCGACGGCGCGGTGCGCCCGCCTCAGATCATCAAGAAAAAATAAGCATTTAAGGCCTCATCCAGGGGCCGCCCAGGAGGAAACGGATGACCCTTCACGTGGATTCACCCCGTCTTGCCACCCGACGCCGAGCGCTGCAGCTGGCAGGGATTGCGGCCCTTGCTGCGGTGCTGGCGCCGCGCATGAGCTTCGCCACCGAGGCGCAGGTGGCGGAGGAGATGAAAAAGCTGTTTGGCGGCAAGGCCATGGGCGAAGGCAAGATCAAGCTGGACGTGCCGGAAATCGCCGAGAACGGCCTCGTCGTGCCCATCAACATCGACGTGGACAGCCCCATGACGGAGGCCGATTTCGTCAAGTCTGTCCATGTGTTCGCCGATGGTAACCCGCTTCCGCAGGTGGTCACCTACACCTTCACCCCGGACAGCGGGAAAGCCTCGGCTTCGGCCCGGATGCGGCTGGCGCAGACGCAGAATGTGATCGCGGTGGCGGAAATGTCCTCCGGCGCGCTGTTTTCCGCCCGGTCGCAGGTGAAGGTCACCATCGGCGGCTGCGGTGGCTGAGTAGAGTTCAAAACGAATCAAAATAATCGCGGGCGAAAATCGCCCCACCTGACTAATCGGGAGGAAACCCATGGCCATCAAGTCCGCGCCCCGCGTGCGCGTCCCCGCCCAGGCGAAAGCCGGCGAGATCATCGAGATTAAGACCCTGATTTCCCACGAGATGGAAAGCGGCCAGCGCAAGGATGCTGCCGGCAAGACGGTGCCGCGCGACATCATCAACAGCTTCCAGGCCGCGTTCAACGGCAAGACCTTCTTTACTGCCGAATGGTTCCCGGCGATCTCCGCCAATCCCTTCCAGTCCTTCTTCTACAAGGCCCGGGAGAGCGGCGAGTTCACCTTCTCCTGGAAGGACGACGCCGGCGCCGAGCAGAAGGCCACCGCCAAGCTCACCGTCGCCTGACGCCAAAGCATAAATCCGCCCCTTATCTGGATTTCGGGAGCGCTACACATCCGGATCACGAGGTGATCCGGACAACGCTACCCCCATGACTTTTGGAAAGCGCGATCACCATGATCTCAAGGCGCGATTTTCTGTCCGCCGGGACGGCGCTCGCCGGCCTTCTCGCCGCCTCGGGACCGGGGCTGGCGCAGGCCATCGGCGGGCAATTGACCCAGAATGACCTCTTGAAGTTCGGCAGGATCGGCACCTTCACTATTCTGCATGTCACCGACATCCATGCCCAGCTCAATCCGCTCTACTTCCGTGAACCGTCTATCAATTTGGGCGTCGGCGACGCGCGGGGCGTGCCGCCGCACCTGACCGATATGGCCTTCCTCAACTACTTCAACATCAGGCCGGGCACGCGCGACGCCTATGCGCTGACTTCGGAGGACTTCACGGCGCTCGCCCGCAGCTATGGCCGCATGGGCGGGGTGGACCGCATCGCCACCCTCATCAAGGCCATCCGCGCCGAGCGGGGGGCGGACAAGGTGCTGCTGCTCGACGGCGGCGACGGGCTGCAGGGCTCGTGGTCGTCGCTGCAGACCAAGGGCGAGGACATGGTGCGGGTGTTCTCCGCCCTCGGGCTCGACGCCATGGTGGGGCACTGGGAGTTCACCTACGGCGCCGACCGGGTCATGGCGATCAAGGAGAAGGCCCCCTTCGCCTTCCTCGCCCAGAATGTGCGCTCCACCGAATGGGGCGAGCCGGTGTTCGATGCGGCGAAGACCTTCGAGAAGGGCGGCGCCAGGATCGCCGTCATCGGCCAGGCCTTCCCGCGTACCCCCATCTCCAACCCGCGCTGGATGATCCCGGACTGGGAGTTCGGCATCCGCGAGGAGGAGATGCAAAGACAAGTGGATGCTGCCCGTGCCGGCGGCGCCGACGTGGTGGTGCTGCTCTCCCACAACGGCTTCGACGTGGACCGCAAGATGGCCACGCGGGTGAAGGGCATCGACGTGATCCTCACCGCCCACACCCATGATGCCATGCCCGCCGCCACCGAGGTGGGCAAGACTCTGCTGATCGCCACCGGCTCCCACGGCAAGTTCCTGTCCCGCCTCGATCTCGACGTTCAGGACAAGAAGGTCACCGGCTACAGGTTCCAGCTGATCCCGGTGTTCTCGGACGTGATCGCGCCCGATCCGGAGATGACGAAGCTGGTGGCGGACATCCGCGCGCCTTATGCCAAGGACCTTGCCCGTGAGGTGGGCCGGGCGGAAAGCCTGCTGTACCGGCGCGGCAACTTCAACGGCACCTTCGACGACATGATCTGCGACGCGCTCCTCAAGGAGCGGGACGCGGAAATCGCCCTTTCCCCCGGCTTTCGCTGGGGCGGCACGCTGCTCCCGGGCGATCCCATCACCTTCGAGACCATCTCCAACGCCACCGCCATCACCTATCCGGCCTGCTACCGCAACACCATGACCGGCCGGCAGCTGAAGGACGTGCTGGAGGATGTGGCCGACAACATCTTCCATCCCGACCCCTATTTCCAGGGCGGCGGCGACATGGTGCGGGTGGGGGGCGTGGGCTATGCCATCGACGTGTCGAAGGGCGTCGGCCAGCGCATCTCCGACCTTACCTTCCTGAAGACCGGCAAGCCGCTGGAGGCGGACAAGACCTATACGGTCGCCGGCTGGGCCTCGGTCGCGCAGACCGTGGAAGGCCCGCCCATCTGGGAGGTGGTGGAGCGCTACGTGGCCAACGCCAAGACGGTGAAGATCGCGCCCAATGCGTCGGTGAAGGTGACGGGGGCGTGAGGTAAATGCCGACTTGCCCCCGACAAGCCGGGCCGCCTCAGGCACCCGATTTCGCCGAAAATATTCAAACAAACGAATAAAAGAATACCAGGGAGGACACCATGTCCGATAACCAGCTCCCAGACACCGGCCGCGCCGCCGGAAACGCTGTCGCTCCGCCGCTCTCGCGCCGCCGCTTCCTGTCCGTGGCAGGCCTTGGGGCCGGTGCGGCCGCGGCCGGCGCCGGTGCCCTGCGCCCCGGCCCCGCAGTTGCCGCCGGCCCCGACCCCAACATCGTGCCGGTGCCAGCTTGGTCGAAGACGCTGGGCCCCGGCGTCAACGTCAATCCCTACGGCAAGCCCTCGAAGTTCGAGAAGGACGTGGTGCGGCGCGAGGTGACCTGGCTCACCGCCAGCTCGGAAAGCTCGGTGAGCTTCACTCCGCTCTATGCTCTCGACGGGGTCATCACCCCCAACGGCCTGTGCTTCGTGCGCCACCATGGCGGCGAGGCGGAGATCGATCCGGACAAGTATCGTTTCATGATCCACGGCATGGTGGACAAGGAACTGGTCTTCACCCTGGACGACATCAAGCGCATGCCGGGCCGGGTCAACCGGGCCTATTTCCTCGAATGCGCGGCCAATTCCGGCATGGAGTGGCGCGGCGCGCAGCTCAACGGCTGCCAGTTCACCCACGGCATGATCCACAACGTGTTCTACACCGGCGTGCCGCTGCGCGCGTTCCTCGACATGGCCGGGGTGAAGCCCAAGGGCAAATGGGTGCTGGCCGAGGGCGCCGACGCGGCGGTGATGACGCGCTCCATTCCCATCGAGAAGGCGCTGGACGACTGCCTCGTCGCCTTCGCCATGAACGGGGAGGCGCTGCGGCCCGAGCAGGGCTATCCGGTGCGCCTCGTGGTGCCGGGCTGGGAAGGCAACATGTGGATCAAGTGGTTGCGCCGCATCAAGGTGGGCGACCAGCCGTGGCAGCAGCGCGAGGAAACCTCGAAATACACCGACCTGCTCGCCGACGGCCGCTCCCGCCGCTTCACCTTCATCATGGATGCGAAATCCGTGGTGACGAGCCCCAGCCCGCAGGCCCCCCTGCGCCAGAAGGGGCCGAACGTGCTCACCGGCATCGCCTGGTCCGGGCGCGGCAG
The DNA here is from genome assembly GCA_000017645.1 of Xanthobacter autotrophicus Py2. Classification (NCBI taxonomy): domain Bacteria; kingdom Pseudomonadati; phylum Pseudomonadota; class Alphaproteobacteria; order Hyphomicrobiales; family Xanthobacteraceae; genus Xanthobacter; species Xanthobacter versatilis. Next base: position 1,727,548 of record CP000781.1, on the reverse strand, counting down.
CATCAAGCGGGTGGACGTGTCGCTGGATGGCGGTCGCAACTGGACCACCGCGCGCCTTGAGGGGCCGGTGATGCCCATGGCCATGACCCGCTTCTACCTGGATTTCGACTGGGCCGGGCAGGAGCTGATGGTGCAGTCCCGCGCCATGGACGACACCGGCTATGTGCAGCCCACCAAGAACGAGCTGCGGGCCGTGCGCGGCACCAATTCCATCTATCACAACAACGGCATCCAGACCTGGCTGGTGCGCTCCAACGGGGAGACGGAAAATGTGGAAGTCGGCTGAGGCGCTGCTGGTCGCATCCGCGCTCCTTCTCGCTGCCCCGGCCGGCGCCGCCCCCGAGGCGAAGGGCGCGCCAGCCAAGGCCGGAGCACAGAACGTCGGAGGGCAGAAGGCCGCGCAGGAACATGCCAAACCGCAGCAGGCGGTGAATGTCTCCACCGCCGCCCCGGCGCCGGCCGCCAGGGCCATCGCGCTCGGCCGGCCCGCTTTGCCGGAGGAGATCGCCGCCTGGAACATCGACGTGCGGGCCGATGGCGAGGGCCTGCCCGAGGGCAAGGGATCGGTGAAGCAGGGCGAGGAGCTGTTCCTGCACAATTGCGCCGTCTGCCACGGCGAGTTCGGCGAGGGGGCGGGGCGCTGGCCGGTGCTGGCGGGCGGACAGGGCACGCTGAAATCGGACCGGCCGGAGAAGACCATCGGCTCGTTCTGGCCCTATGCTTCCACCGTGTTCGACTATGTCCACCGCGCCATGCCGTTCGGCAACAACCAGTCGCTGACGGCTGACGAGACCTATGCCATCGTGGCCTATCTGCTGAACCTCAACGATCTGGTGCCGGAGGGCTACGTCCTGTCCAAGGAGAATTTCCCCAAGGTGGCGCTGCCCAACGAGGCGAACTTCTATGAGGACGACCGCGAGACCACGGAAAAGGCGTTCTGGAAGAAGGACCCCTGCATGACCAACTGCTCCGGTGAGGTCCACGTCACCGCCCGCGCCCAGATCCTCAACGTGACCCCGGACGGCGAGGCACCCAAGGGCAATCTGGAGTGAGGGTCATCTGGAGCGAGGACAGCCCCACATGCCGAGGGCGCGTTTGACGGGAGTGCATTTGACGAGAATGCATTTGACGGGGGCCATGCCCGGCCGTCACGGCATCGGGGCCGGATGGCTCCCGGCCCCGATGCTGGCCGTCACACTGGCCTTTATGCTGGCCCTGGACCTCGCCCCCGCGCGGGCCTCGGGCAATATGGAGCCGGGCGATGTGGAGCTGGGTGCCTGGCTCGCCGGGGCCTGCGTCTCCTGCCACCAGCCGGGGGCGGCATCGGGGGGCGTGCCCACCATCGCCGGCCTGCCGCAGGCGGCCTTCGTGGCGGCCATGGAGGAATATCGCAGCGGGGCGCGGCCCTCGCCCCTCATGCATGCCCTCGCCTCGGGACTGTCGGACGCGGAGATCGCCGCCCTCGCCGCCTATTTCGAAGACGTGAAGCCCGCACGATGACGGGTCAGACATAAGCTCGGCAAACGTCCGGGCCCGGGAGGAAACCATGCCGCATTTCGATCGCCGCGCCTTTCTCGGCACCCTGGCGCTGGCCGGGGCCGTTCCGGTGGCCGCCCATGCCGCCCAGAGCGTGGAACTGAAGGACATCGCCAAGGAGGCGGACACCGCCTGCCTCTACCATTGCGACTACGGCGACCACGAGCGCTTCGCCCAGACCCTGAACAACATCTCCAACCATTATGCCGCCTACGGCGCCGACCCCTTCGCCATCCAGCTGGCGCTGGTGGCCCATGCGGGCGGGGTGAAGTTCTTCCTCGACAGCCTCGCCGGCACCATGTGGGAGAAGGAGACGCTGGACCCGATCCTGACCGAGAAGATCGGCGCCCTCGCCAAGAACGGGTTGAAGATCTACCTGTGCTCCTTCACCTTCGCCCGCAACAAGATCGACAAGGAACGGGCGCGCAAGGCCCCCTACATCGCCTTCGTCCCGTCGGGCGTGGCCACGGTGGGCGCCCTGCAGAACAAGGGCTTCGCCTATCTCAAGGTGGGCTGACCGCCATGACCGGGACGATCTCGCGCCGGACCCTGCTCGCCACCGCCGCCTCAACTCTCGCCGCGCCAGCGGTGCTGGGGCAGGCCAAGCCTCGCCTCGTGGTGGTGGGTGGCGGGCCGGGGGGCGCCACCGCCGCGCGCTACGTGGCCAAGGATGCCCCAGGCGCCATCGAGGTCACCCTGGTGGAGCCGAACTCCACCTATGTCACCTGCTTCCACTCCAACCTCTTCCTCGGCGGACTGCGCAGCTTCGACAGCCTCGTGCACGGCTATGAGGGGCTGGCGCGGCAGGGCGTGCGCGTCATCCACGAGGCGGCATCCGCCATTGACCGCGACCGGCGCGCGGTGGTGCTCTCCGGCGGCGACCGCCTGCCCTACGACCGGCTCATCCTCTCCCCCGGCATCGATCTCGACTACGGCTCGGTGCCCGGCTGGAGCAGGGACGCGGAGGACATCATGCCCCACGCCTGGAAGGCGGGGCGGCAGACCCAGATCCTGAAAGCGAAGCTGGACGCGGTGCCGGACGGCGGGCTGATCGTCATCATCGCCCCGCCCAATCCCTATCGCTGCCCGCCCGGCCCCTACGAGCGCGCCTCGATGATGGCCCATGTGCTCAAGACCACGGGACGCGGCCGGGCCAGGATCGTCATCGTCGATCCCAAGGAGAAGTTCTCCAAGCAGGGCCTGTTCCAGGAGGGCTGGGAGGCCAATTACCCGGGCATGATCGAGTGGATGGCCCCTGACATCTCGGACGGCCTGAAATGGGTGGACCCGAAGACCTCCACCGTGGCCACAGGCTTCGAGACCTACCGGGACGCGGCCCTCGTCAACGTCATCCCGGCGCAGATGGCCGGCGCCATCGCCCGGCAGGCGGGGCTGGCGGATGCCTCGCGCTGGTGCCCGATCGATGCCGACAGCATGGCCTCGCGCATGGATCCGGCGATCTTCGTCATCGGCGATGCCGCCATTCCCGGCGACATGCCGAAATCCGCCTTCGCCGCCAACAGCCAGGCAAAAGTGGCGGCCATGCGCGTGCGGGCCGACCTGATCGGCGCGCGCGCCTTCCCGGCCCGCTATGCCAACACCTGCTGGAGCCTCATCACCCCCGACGACACGGTGAAGGTGGGCGGCCGCTACGCCCCCGCCGACGGCCGGATCCGCGAAGTGGAGGGCTTCATCTCCCAGACCAACGAGCCCCCCGCCCTGCGCCGGGCGACGCAGGATGAGAACATGGGCTGGTACGCAGCGATCACCGCCGACATCTTCGGGTGACGGGTCCGCTCAATGCCCGCCGCCGCCCCCTGCCCCGCCGGGCCTGGGCCGGCGCATGAGCGGGGCGGCCACCACCAAAGCGAGGAACACGAAGGTGAGCAGGTAGAACACGTCGGCAAAAGACATCACCAACGCCTCGCGCCGCACGATGAGCGCCATCTGCTTCAGCGCCGCGTCGGAGGCAAGCGAGCCCAGCCCCTCGAAGGTCTTCGTAAGTCCGTCGAGCTGTTCCAGCGCCGCCTGGTTGCCCCATTCCACGCTCTCGTGCAGGCGGGCGAGGTGCAGGTCCCAGCGGTTGTTGAGCACGGTGTTGATGAGGGCGAGCCCCACCGCCCCGCCGAGATTGCGGGTGAGGTTGAACAGGCCCGAGGCATTCTTCAGCTGTGCCGGCGGCAGCGTGCCCAGCGACAGGTTGTTGATGGGGATCATGGCCATCATCAGCGAGGTGCCGCGCAGCATCTGCGGGATCAGCAGCTCCCAGAAATCCCAGTCCTTGGTGATGAAGGTGATCCACCACGTGCCCAGCGCGAAGCCGGCGAAGGCGGCGCCGATCATGATGCGGGGATCGAGCCGCGTCATCAGCCGCCCGGCGATGGGCGCGCTCACGAACATGAACACGCCGGTGACGAACATGGTCTCGCCGATCTGGAGCGCCGAATAGCCCCGCACCCGCCCCAGATACACCGGGTAGAGATAGGTCAGGCCATAGAGCCCGATGCCCATGACGAAGCTGAAGGCCGAGCCGATGGCGAAGTTGCGGTTCACGAAGGCGCGGATATCCACCACCGGCTCCTTCGCCATCAGCACGCGGGCGAAGAAGGCCAAGGCCGAGACGCCGCACACCACGGCGAAGGCGAGGATGTAATTGTCCTCGAACCAGTCGTTTGTCGGGCCTTCCTCCAGCACGAACTCCAGGCTGCCGAGGAAGCCCGCCATGAACAGCAGGCCCCACCAGTCGAAGCGGTCCAGAAGGGCGAAGTCCGGCTCGTCGAAGTCGATCAGCGTCACCGAGGCAATCACCACCAGGATGCCCGGCCCCACATTGATGAGAAACAGCCAGTGCCAGGAGAACAGGTCGGTGAGATAGCCGCCCACGGTGGGCCCGATGGTGGGCGCCAGCGTCGCCACGAGGCCGATCATGGGCGCCACGATGGGCTGCTTTTCCTTCGGAAACACCGAATAGGCCGCGGCGAACACGGTGGGGATCATGCCGCCGCCGAGAAAGCCCTGCAGCGCGCGATAGACGATCATCTGCTCGATGCTCGTGGCCGTCGCGCACATGAAGCTCATGAAGGTAAAGCCCGCCGCCGAGGCCGCGAACAGCCAGCGCGTGGACAGCGCCCGCGACAGGAAGCCCGAGAGCGGGATCATCACCACCTCGGCGATGAGGTAGCTGGTCTGCACCCAGGAGATTTCGTCCGAGGAGGCGGCAAGCCCGGCCTGGATCTCGGCCAGGGAGGCGGAGACGATCTGGATGTCCAGGATCGCCATGAACATGCCGAACACCATGCACAGGAAGGCGAACATGCGCCGCCCCTCGACGCCCGGCGCGGCGGCGGGTGCGCGGGGCGGGGCGATGGGCGTGCCTTGGGTGATGGTGGTGGACATGGTGTTCGTCCTTGGGCCCGAACGGCCGGCGCTCAGGAGGCGTCGGCGCGGGTATCGACCACGGCGGTCACCGACATGCCGGGCCGCAGGTTGCGCCCTTCCAGCGCGCCGGCGTCGAAGCCGATGCGCACGGGAACGCGCTGCACGATCTTGGTGAAATTGCCGGTGGCATTCTCCGGCGGCAGCAGGCTGAACACCGAGCCGGACGCCGGGGAAACGCTCATGACCGTGCCGACGAAATCCCGGTCGGGATAGGCGTCCACCGACACCCGCACCTTCTGGCCCTGATGCAGGCGGCCGAGCTGGGTTTCCTTGAAATTGGCGTCCACATAGACTCCGGCCAGCGGCACCACCGCTGCAAGGCGGGTACCGGCCTGCACCAGCTGGCCCACCTGCACCGCGCGGTTGCCCACCACCCCGTCGATGGGCGCGCGCACCACGGTGAAATCGAGGTCGCGCTGGGCCTGGTCGCGGGCGGTGCGGTACTGGTCGAGCACGCGCGCGGCCTCAGTGCGCTGGGCCTTGATGACCGCCACTGCAGCCTCGGCGGAAGCGACGGCGGCCTGTCCCGCGGCAACGTTCGCCTGCGCCTTGTCGCGGTCGGCGCGGGCATTGTCGAGCACCGACTGGCTGGCGAAATGGGAGCTGGCGAGCTTGTTCTGCCGGTCGAATTCCAGCTGCGTGCGCTGCAGGTCGGCCTGGTTGGCCACAAGCTGCGCCCGCGCCTGGGCGACGGCGGCTTCCGCCGCCTTCTCCTGCTCGTCGAAGCGCGACAGGGCGGCCTCCTGAGTGGCGATCTTGTCCTGCGCGGCTCGCAGGGCGAGGGTGTAGTCGCCATCATCGATGCGCGCGATCACGTCGCCGGCCTTGACCCACTGGTTGGCGACCACGTCCACGCTCTTCACATAGCCCCCCACCTTGGCGGCGAGGATGGAGGTGTCGGCGGCCACATAGGCGTCGTCGGTGGAGACCTCGAAGCGACCCACCTGCCACCAGTGGGTGCCATACCAGCCGCCGCCCACCACCAGCGCCGCCAGCAGGCCGCCGAAGACGAACGGCTTCACCGAGCGCTTCCTGGCAGGCGCTGTCTCCGCCGCCGGGGCTGATGCGGGCGCGTCCGCCAGCGGGACGCCGCCGGGCGCGGCTCCGGGCCGCTTCAGCACGGTCACGCCGGCAACCGGCGACGCGGATGCGGGCGTGTCTGGAGCCGCGTCGTTCGCGGCCGGTTCGATCCTGTTCGCCTGTGTCACGGTCGCCCTCCGGCTGGCGCGAAGAATTTCAACTGAACGGTTCAGTTCAGCGTCTGGATGGAGTATATTGAACTGAACCGTTCAGTCAAATATTTTGACAGCGCGCCGCTGCGCTCCTATGCAGGGTGTCTGTCAGGAAGGTTCAAGATGAGGCATCCCACGAAGGCCGCAGCGGCGGAAGTGAAGGTGGCGCCCGCACCCGCCGCGCCGCAGACCACCGCGCCTGAGGCCGGCAAGCACCGCGACATCATCGACGGTGCCCGCCGGGTGTTCTTCGACAAGGGCTTCGACGGCGCCAGCATGGATGAGATCGCCCGCGCCAGCCAAGTCTCCAAGGCCACCATCTACGTCTATTTCTCCAGCAAGGAAGAGCTGTTCCAGGCGCTGGTGGAAACCGACCGCCGCAAGTCCGCCGAGCGGTTGTTCGAGTTCGATCCCGACGACAAGGACGTGGAAAGCCTGCTGAAGCGCATCGGCATGACCTTCATGACCATGATGGTGCAGCCCGACCACATCCGCCTCATGCGCATGGTCATCGGCGCGGCGGAGAAGTTCCCGGCGGTGGGCCGCACCTTCTTCGATGCCGGGCCCTGCCACGGCGGACGCCGGCTGGCCGATCTCCTCGGCCGGCAAGCCGAGCTTGGACACCTTCAGGTGGACGACCGCGAGATGGCGGCGTTCCAGTTCTTCAACCTCTGCCAGGGCAACCTGGTGAAGGGCCTGATGTTCGGCACTGGCCAGCAGCCGAGCCCCGACGAGATCGCCAAAACCGTCGATGGGGCGGTGCGAGTCTTCCTCGCCGCTTATGGCGTTTTGCGAAACTAGGCCAGACCCCGAACCGCTCTTACACGTATCATAAAAGAACTTCTCGCATAAGTTGCCGCGTAGCGTAAGCTCGTGGCAATAAAGCGTGATTTTCCGTCGGCTGCTTCCAATTGCGCCACCTAAACCCCGGTTTGGGGCTTGATCTGCGACAGCGGGAATGCATCGTCATACCGTCGAAACGGGAGGCGTCGGGGCCATGACCTCTATTCGCAGGCTTGGGGGTGACCTCGGGCGACCACCGGCTTTTTTCCACCCCCCTGCGTCATGGCCCGCAAGCGGGGCGCCACAGGCGGCCGCGCCATGGCCGATGCGGGGCCGTCGCTTCGCCGTAAGGACACACTGATCTCAATGCGCGCGCCGCTGCTGCGGCATCGAGCGGCCAGCGCCTTCCGCAGCCGCAGCCGGACCCGCGCCGAGGATGTTTCATGAGCCTCTCGCCCGGCCACCGGGGGCCTTCCCCCGCGCACAAGCCGACCGCGCTCGATCAGGCCCTGCGGGCCATCCGCCCCGCCTTCATCGCCGTGATCGTCTTCAGCTTCTTCATCAACCTGCTGGGCCTCAACGGCTCGATCTACATGATGCAGGTCTACGACCGCGTGCTGTCCTCCCGCAGCATCGAGACGCTGATCCTGCTCACCCTCATCACCGCCTTCCTCTATGTGGTGTGGTCGGCGCTGGAAGCGCTGCGCACGCGGGTGCTGGAGCGGGCCGGCTTCGCCTTCGACGCCAAGGTCCACGTGCCGGTGTTCGACGCCATCCAGCGCACCGCGGTGCGCGACCGCAGCTCCGGCCAGACCCAGACCCTGCGCGACCTGGACACGGTGCGCGACTTCTTCGCCGGTCCCGCCCTCAGCGCCCTGTGCGACCTGCCGTGGATGCCCATCTACGCCATCTGCGCCACCCTGCTGCATCCCTACTACGGCTTTCTGGCGCTGGGCAGCGCGCTGCTCTCCGGCGCCCTCGCGGTGCTCAACAACCGGGCCACCCAGCCCAGCCTCTCCGCCTCGAACCGCGCCAGCATCACCGCCAGCACCCTGGCGACGGCGACCCTGCGCAATGCCGAGGTGCTGCAGGCCATGGGCATGGCTCCCGAGCTGCGCCGGCGCTGGGGCGCCATGCGCGAGCAGGCGCTGGGCTGGCAGGGCCGGGCCGGTGATCGCGGCACCATCCTGGTGGCCCTCACCAAGTTCAACCGCGCCCTGGTCCAGAGCGTGGTGCTCGGGCTCGGCGCCTACCTCGCCATCCACAAGGAGATTTCCCCCGGCATGATCATCGCCGGCTCGATCCTGGTGGGGCGCTGCATCCAGCCCATCGAGCTGGCGGTGAGCAACTGGAAGTCGGTGGTGAACGTGCGCGCCGCCCACGCCCGCATCCAGCTTCTGCTGGCTGAGGCGCCCGATCCCGGCAAGCGCCTGCGCCTGCCGGAGCCGCGCGGCGAGATCGCGGTGGAGAACCTGTTCGTTCGCGCCCCCGGCCGCGATGTTCCGGTGCTGCGCAACGTGTCGTTCCGCCTGCCGGCGGGCACCGGGCTCGGCATCGTCGGCCCCACCGCGGCCGGCAAGTCGAGCCTGGCGCGGGCCCTGGTGGGGGTGTGGGCGGCGGTCGGCGGCTGCGTGCGGCTGGACGGCTCGGAGCTGGGCCATTGGGACGAGGCCCAGCTCGGCCGCGCCATCGGCTACCTGCCGCAGGACGTGGAGCTGTTCTCCGGCTCCATCGCCGAGAACATCGCCCGCTTCGGCGAGGTCCACGACAGCGAGGTGGTGGCCGCCGCCCGCCTTGCCGGCGTGCATGACCTGATCCAGCACATGCCGCAGGGCTACAACACCCAGATCGGCGAGGGCGGCGTCGCCCTCTCGGGCGGGCAGCGCCAGCGCATCGGGCTGGCGCGGGCGGTGTTCGGCCTGCCGGCCCTGATCGTGCTTGACGAGCCCAATTCCAGTCTCGACCCGCCGGGCGAAGTGGCGCTCTCCGAGGCGCTGCGCCAGCTCAAGGCGGCGGAGCGCACGGTGGTGATCGTGACCCACCGCCCGGCGGTGCTCGGCCAGTGCGACCTGATCCTCGCGCTCGCGGACGGCACGCCCCAGGCGTTCGGCCCGCGCGACGAAATGCTGAAGCGCCTGACCGGCGGCGCGCCGAAGCCCGGGGGCCCTCCCACCGCCCAGCCCGGGCCTCAGCCAGTGCCCCAGCCCGGGCCACAGATGGGGCAGCAGCCGATGTCCCAGCCGGGGCCCCAGATGGTCCGCAGCCGTCCGCCGCTGGCGAGCGTTCCCCTCGGGACGGCGGCGAACGAAATCCCGCCCAATATGCCCGGCGCCCCACGGCCCCCGTTCATGGAGGATGGCCATGCGGTTTCTTGAAAGCTGGTTCAGCCCCCGCGCCGCACTGGCCGGAGCGGACATGGGAGCTGCCGCCGGCGTGCGACCAACCACACCGGCTCCCCCGACCGCACCGGGCGCGCCCCCGCCGCCCTCGGGCGACTACAATGCCATGGCCCGCATCGGCTACGCCGTCATCGCCTTCACCTTCCTCGGTGTCAGCGGCTGGGCGGCGCTGGCCCGGGTGGATAGCGCCGTCATCGCCCCCGGCGTGGTGGCAGTGGAGAGCAAGCGGCAGGTGGTGCAGCACCTGGAAGGCGGGATCGTCGCGGAAATCCTCGTCAAGGAAGGCGAGGAGGTGGTGAAGGACCAGGTGCTGTTCCGCCTCGACCCGACCCAGTCCAAGGCCAGCGACGACGCCGCACTGGCCCAGCTGCGCGCCGCCCTGGCGCTGGAGGCGCGGCTGATTGCGGAGCGGGACGAGCGGGAGCAGATCGTCTTTCCCGACGATCTCCTCGCCAATGCCGGCCAACCCGTGGTGCGCGACGCCATGGCCGACCAGCTCACCCAGTTCCGCGACCGGCGCGCCGCCTTCAAGAGCCAGACCGGCATCCTGGAAAACCGCGCCGAGCAGTCGGGCCACGAGATCGAGGGCCTGACGCAGGAGCGGCTCTCCGCCGAGCAGCAGTTGATGTTCATCGACGACGAGCTGGATTCCCTCCGCCAGCTGGAGCAGAAGCGGCTGGTGAACAAGTCCCGCGTCTCCCAGATCGAGCGGGAGAAGGCGCGGCTCGAAGGCGTGGTCGGCCGCAACACCGCCGACACCGCCAAGGTGCGCGGCTCCATCGGCGAACTCACCATGCAGGTGTCCCAGTTGCGCCAGCAGCGGGCCGAGGACATCGGCAAGCAATTGCTGGAGGTGCGCCAGAGGATCGCCGAGCTGACCGAGAAGGTGCGGGTGACGCGCAACGTGCTCGGGCGCATCGACATCCGCGCCCCGCGCTCCGGCACGGTGCAGAACATCAACGCCCGCGCCTACACGGTCGGCGCGGTGGCGCGGGCTGGCGACACGCTGCTGGAGATCGTGCCCCTGGACGAGCCTTTGGTGGTGGATGCCCAGGTGCCGGTGCAGGACATCGACCGGCTCAAGAAGGACGATGCGGTGGAGGTGCGCTTCCCCGCCTTCCACGATCGCACCACCCCCATGGTGATGGGCAGGCTCAAGACCGTCTCGCGCGACCGGCTGGTGGACGAGACCACCCACCAGCCCTACTTCCTCGCCCGGGTGGCTGTGGCCGAGACCGACATTCCCCCGGCCCTGAAACAGCGCCTCGTGCCCGGCATGAATGCGGAAGTCGCCTTCTATGTGGGCGAGCGCTCCGTCCTGAGCTATCTGGTGCGTCCCATCACCGATGCCTTCTCCCGCGCCTTCACGGAGCGCTGAGACGGCCGGGGTCGGGCGCCACCCGAACCGTTCGGGGAAAAGGAGACGGGGATGTTGAAGATCTGGGGCCGGCTGAACTCGGTGAACGTGGAAAAGGTGGTGTGGTGCGCGCGGGAGCTTTCGGTGCCGTTCGAGCGCATCGACGCCGGCGGCGTCTTCGGCCTCGTGGACACGCCCGCCTTCCGCGCCCTCAACCCCTTCGGCCGGGTTCCGGTGATCGAGGACGACGGCTTCGTGCTGTGGGAATCCAACGCCATCGTGCGCTATCTGTGCGCCCGCCACGGCATGGGCACCCTGATGCCCGAGGACGCCCGCCTGCGCGCCGACGCCGACCACTGGATGGACTTCCAGCTGAGCGCGGTGGCGCCCGTGCTCTCGCCGGTGTTCCGCGGCATCGTGCGCACCAAGCCGGAAGCCCGCGACATGATCGTCATCACCCGCGCCTTCGGTGAGCTGAAGGACGCGCTGGCGGTGGCCGACGGGGCACTGGCGACGCGCACCTACCTGGTGGACGAGCGCTTCACCATGGCCGACATCCCGCTGGCCAGCGCCTGCCACCGCTGGTTCAACCTGCCCCTGGACGGCACCGGGCTCGAGCGCCCGGATTTCCCGCACCTGTTTGCCTGGTACCAGCGGGTGAAGGCCCGCCCCATCGCGACCGAGCTGATGGTGCTGCCGCTCACCTGAGAGACGGTTTGAAGATTCACCCAGATGGGCGATTGCAGCCGTCGCAGGCGCACTTTCACCGTCATGGCCGGACTTGTCCCGGGTATGACGGGGGTGATTGCGCTTGAGCTCCTTTGAATTTCCGAACGGGCTCCGAGTGTGATGCTTCGCGCGATGCTGCCGCCGCGGCGGCGCATGTGACCTGAAACGCAGTCACCCCTCTCCCGTGGGCGGACGGGGGCAGATGGCGGCAGGGTGGAAGCCGCGATTGCCAGCGCCCCCCATCGGCCTACAATTGTGGCCCCTCTTAAGGCGTACCGCGTTCGATGGTCGATTTCCGCAGCCTTGAAATCTTCTACTGGGTGTCGCAGCTGGAAAGCTTCAGCAAGGCGGCCGAGCGGCTGAACACCACCCAGCCCGCCGTATCCCAGCGCATCGCCGCGCTGGAGACCGAGTTGCGGACACGCCTGTTCGAGCGGTCCTCGCGCTCCATCAGCCTCACCGAGAAGGGCCGGGTGCTGGTGGATTATGCCGAGCGCTTTCTCAGGCTGCGCTCCGCCATGCTGGAAGCGGTGGCGACCCCCGAGGCCATGCGCGGGGTGGTGCGCCTCGGAGTTGCGGAGACCATCGTTCAGACTTGGCTGTCCCGCTTCATCGAGCGGGCCCACGCGGTTTATCCGAACGTGCTCATCGACATCACGGTGGACGTGTCGCCGGTGATGCGCGACGCGCTGGTGAAGCGGGAGCTGGACCTCGCCTTCCTGCTGGGTCCGGTGAACGAGCCCAACATGAGCAACCTCGACCTCGGCAGCTATGCGCTGGCCTTCATCGCCGCCAGCGACCTGTCCCTCGCGGCCGAGCCCCTGTCGCGGCGGGATCTTCTGAAGTATCCGCTCATCACCTATCCGAAATCCACCTATCCCTATACTTTCCTGCGGGAGATCCTGAGCATTCCGGAGATCGGATCGCCGCGCCTGTTCAGCAATTCCTCCCTCTCCACCATCATCCGCATGACCGAGGACCATATCGGCCTCAGCGTCATTCCCCCCGACGTGATCCGCGCGGAGCTGGCCGCCGGCAAGCTGCGGGTGGTTGAGACCGAGGTCGCCCTGCCGGACCTCGCCTTCACCGCCAGCTATCCCATGGCCATGGGCGGCGGCATCGCCGGTCCGCTTGCCGCCCTCGCCGCAGAGGTGGCGCGGGAGGACCGGGCCGGGGAGTTGGCCAATAAGCGGGCATGATTAAAGTTCATACAGGATCATAATTTGTATGCATGTATGGAGCGTGATGACATGGCGACCTCTCCCGCCGAGGCCCGACCATGCCATCTCAATCCGCACTGTTCTCCGTCATTCCCGACACTTCTCATGTATTCGCCGCCACGATCGCTGACGTTGAGGCAGCATATGATCGTATTTCCGGGCAGGTCATCCGCACCCCGCTCTTCGAGAATGCGGCCATCAACGCGGCCTGCGGGGCACGAATTCTCATCAAGCCGGAAATGTTGCAGCATACCGGCTCGTTCAAGTTCCGCGGTGCTTCCAATCGCGTGGCCCTGATGAGCGCCGCCGAGCGGGCCGGCGGCATCGTCGCCTGGTCCTCGGGCAACCATGCCCTCGCCATCTCGGCGGTGGCCGCGCGCCACGGCATCAAAGCCACCATCCTGATGCCCTCCGACGCCCCGCGCGCCAAGGTCGAGGGCGCCGAACGGCTCGGCGGCACCGTGCGCCTCTATGACCGCGCCACCGAAGTGCGCGAGGAGATCGGCGCCGACATCGCTGCCCGCACCGGCGCCGTCATCATCCCGCCTTATGACGACCCCCACGTCATCGCCGGCCAGGGCACGGTGGGCCTGGAACTGGCCGAGCAGGCGGCAGCCCTCGGCGCGCAGCTCGACATGGCCCTGTTCGCCTGTTCCGGCGGCGGCCTGGTGGCGGGCGCCGCCACTGCCCTCAAGGCCCGCTCGCCGGCAACCCTGGTCTATAGCGCCGAGCCCGCCGGCTTCGACGACACCGCCCGCTCGCTGGCCTCCGGCAAGCCGGAGCGCAACGCGCCGGGCGCCACGACGCTGTGCGACGCCCTGATGGTGCCCACTCCCGGCCTGCTCACCTTCCCCATCAACCGCGCGCTGCTGGCGGGCGGCGTGGCGGTGACCGACGACGAAGTGAAGGCCGCCATGCGCCTCGTCTATGACACGCTGAAGCTGGTGGTGGAGCCCGGCGGCGTCACCCCGCTCGCCGCCGTGCTGGCGGGAAAGGTGGACGCCAAGGGCAAGACCGTGGGCGTCGTGCTCTCCGGTGGCAACGTGGACCCCGACACCTACGCCGCCTGCATCGGCGCCTGAACCCTTTCTTCTCGCTTCCAACCCACAGGGTTCACCATGCTCGCCAAGGACACGGCCCTTTATGCGCGGGTGGCGCGCACCATCGACGACTTCATGTGCCTTGATTTCACCGGCGTCGGCCTCATCGGGCCGATCCGGGTGGCGCTGGCGCGTCGGCAGCCGGGCTTCATCGCCATGGGGGCGGCAGAGATCATCGCCGCGACCCTCACCACCAAGGGCGGCCCCGCCCTCATCGCCACCGGCTTTCCCGAAGGCGGCGGCGTGCCGGAGACCGACGGGCCGGTGGGCGCGGCGCTCATCGCCCGTGCCCTGTTCCTGGGCTTCGGGGTGGAGAGCGTCATCGTCATCGACGAGGACTGGGCGGAGATGATGGCCGCCACCTGCCGGGGCGCGGGGCTTGCCCCCCTGCCCTTCCCGGCCGACGGCGTCATCCGGCCCGTGCCGTTCCTGCGCCCGGTCTATATCCGCACCGTGCCGAAGGATGCGGAAGGCTGCCGTACCGTGGCCGACGAACTGCTGGAGCACACCCGCCCGCAACTGCTCATCGCCATCGAGCGGCCGGGCGCCAATGCGAACGGGCTCTACCACGGCCTCGGCGGGCGCCCGCTGGACGGCATGGTGGGCGACCTCGACTATCTGTTCCGCACCGGCAAGGCCATGGGCCTGCCCTTCATCGGCATCGGCGACGGCGGCAACGAACTGGGCATGGGCGTCATTGCCGAAGACCTGCCCGCCTTCTCGCCCAAGGCGGCAGACTGCGGCATTCCCGGCCGTGGCGGGGTGGCGGCGGCCACTGCCGCGGGGCACCTTCTGGTGGCCAACATCTCCAACCTCGGGGCCACCGGCCTTGTGGCCGCGCTCTCGGCGCTGCTGGAAAACCCGGTGGTGTTCCACGATCCGGAGCTGGAGGTGCGCGCCATCGAGCAGTGCGTGGCCTTCGGCGGTGTGGACGGCATGTTCATGGCGCCCGAGCCGGCGGTGGACGGGCTTTCCGCAAAGGAGTGGGAAGGCCTTGTGCGCACCCTGAAGCTCACCGTTGCGCGCACCCTGGGGGACAGCGTCAACTGGAAGGGCGACCGGGGCGACTGGCGTCAGGTGAAGTGAGGCTACACACATGACTGAAGCGGAAGACAAGCTCGCCGCCCTCGGCCTGACCCTGCCGCAGGCTGGCACCCCGCGCGGCACCTATGTGCCGTTCGTGCGGGTGGGCGACCTGGTGTTCATTTCCGGGCAGGGCCCGCGCCGCGACGGCCAGTTGCTCTATGCCGGCAAGGTGGGCGCCGAGCGCACGCCCGAGGAGGGCTACGAGGCCGCAAAGCTCTGCGCCCTCAACCTTCTCGCCCAGCTCAAGGCCGCCTGCGACGGCGACCTCGACCGGGTGGCGCAGGTGGTGCGCGTGGCCGGGCTGGTGCATTGCGTGGACACCTTCGAGGGCCATCCCGGCGTCATCAACGGGGCTTCGGACCTGTTCTGCGCCGTATTCGGCGAGCGCGGGCCGCATGCCCGCATCGCCAGCGGCGCCTCCTCCCTGCCCAGCGGAATGACGGTGGAAGTGGAGGCCTGTTTCGCCCTCAAACCGTGAGCTGGCGCCAACTATAAGTACGCCTTATCCGAAACAATCCTGAATCATCATTGGACCTTGTGCTTAGTTTGTCCAGATAATGCCCATGGATCGAGCGCGCTCATTCCATGGGCACACTGCCAGGCGCGCTCCACACCCGATCAGCCCCGAATCGCCACGGCGATCAACAGGACGAGCCTCACCATGGCCAGCACAGCAAGCCTCCGTGTCGCGCCCCAGGCGGACACCTATGCCGCCTATCAGACCCCGCTCGCGGTGCGCCAGGCCTGCCGCAGCGGCGCGCTCACCGGCCCCACCGCCGGCATGGCGCCTGGTTATGTGCAGGGCAACCTCGCCGTGCTGCCCAAGGAACTGGCAGAGGAATTCCTGCGCTTCTGCCATTTCAATCCGCGCCCCTGCCCGGTCATCGGCATGTCGGAGCCCGGCAGCTTCAAGGTGCCCGTGCTGGGCGAGGACCTCGACATCCGCACCGACTTCCCCGGCTACCGGGTGTGGCAGGACGGAGAGGTGATCGCCGACACCGCCGACGTGACGGACTACTGGCGCGATGATCTGGTCGCCTTCGTCATCGGCTGCTCCCTGTCCTTCGAGGAAGCGCTGATGGCCGAGGGCCTGCCCCTGCGCCATGTGGACCGCAATGTGCGCGTGCCCATGTTCCGCACCACTGTGCAGTGCGTGCCGGCGGGCCGCTTCTCGGGCCGCATGGTCATGTCCATGCGTCCGCTGGTGCCGGCCCACGCCATCCGCGCCATCCAGATCACCACGCGCTTTCCCCAGGTGCACGGCGCGCCGCTGCATGTGGGCCTGCCGGAGCTGATCGGCGTCAAGGACCTGATGAAGCCCGACTATGGCGACGCGGTGGAAGTGCTCGACAACGAGCTTCCGGTGTTCTGGGCCTGCGGCGTCACCCCCCAGTCCGTGATCGCCGAGGCCAAGCCCTCCTTCGCCATCACCCACGCGCCCGGCTGCATGCTGGTCACCGACCGGCGCAACACCGAGTTCGCGATCCTTTGATCATTCCCGGGCGCCAACGCTCGGACTGACGCCGAAAACGGCGCAGACTGCAACAAATGCCGATCCAGACATCCTGACCTTCAGAGGGGACCACACATGAACCGCAGAGAGCTTCTTCTCGCCGCTTCCGCCCTGCCGCTCGTCGGCCTCACCGGCGCCGCTTCCCGAGCTTTCGCCCAGGGAGCGCCGGAAGTGGTCATCGGCGTGCTCTACGCCATGTCCGGCCCGAGCGCCCAGGTGGGCATCGATGCCCGCCACGCCTTCGAGACCGCCGCCGAGATCATCAACGGCTCGTTCGACTTCGACATGCCCACCGCCAAGGCCGCCGGCCTTGCGGGCCTCGGCGGCGCCAAGGTACGCCTCGTCTATGCCGACCACCAGGCCGACCCGCAGAAGGGCCGCGCCGAGGCCGAGCGCCTCATCACCCAGGACAAGGTGACCGCCCTCATCGGCTGCTACCAGTCGGCGGTGTCCTCCACCGTGAGCGCGGTGGCCGAGCGCTACGGCGTGCCGTTCCTGTGCGCGGACAGCTCCTCCCCCAGCCTGCAGCGCAAGAAGCTGAAGTTCTTCTTCCGCCCGGCCGCGCAGGACGAGATGTTCTCCGCCGCCATGTTCGACTTCTTCGACGCCCAGAAGAAAAAGGGCAAAAAGATCGACAGCGTCGGCCTGTTCTATGAGGACACCATCTTCGGCGTGGATTCGTCCAACGTGCAGCGTAAGCTGGCCACCGAGCGCGGCTACAAGATCGCCGCCGACATCAAGTACAAGTCCAACTCGCCCTCGCTCTCCGCCGAGGTCCAGCAGCTGAAAAGCGCCGATCCGGACGTGCTGATGCCGTCCACCTACACCACCGACGCCATCCTTCTGGTGAAGACCATGGCGGAGCTGGGCTACAAGCCGAAGAACCTCGTCGCCCAGGCCTCCGGCTTCTCCGAGCAGGTCACCTTCGACGCGGTGGGCGACAAGCTCATCGGCGCCATCTCCCGCGCCTCGTTCTCGCTGGATCTGGCTGCCAAGCGCCCGTTCATCGGCAAGGTGAACGAGATGTACAAGGCCCGCTCCTCGCGCGACCTTAACGACAATTCGTCCCGCGAGCTGATGGGCCTCGTCATCCTCGCCGACGCTATCGACCGGGCCAAGAGCACCGACGGCACCAAGATCCGCGACGCGCTGGTGGCCACCGACATTCCCGGCACCCGCACCATCATGCCCTGGGCGCGCGTGCACTTTAACGACGAAGGCCAGAACCCCGACGCGAGCCCGGTTCTGCTGCAGTACACCGGCAGCAAGTTCGTCACCATCTTCCCCGACGACGTGGCCATCGCCGCGCCCATCTGGCCCATGAACGGCTGAATCAACGGCTGACGTTCCGGCTGGAAGGACACACAATGACCGCGCAAGCGCTGATCCAGGTGCTTGCGAGCGGCCTGCTGATGGGGCTCATCTATGCCCTCATCGCAGTCGGCCTCTCGCTCATCTTCGGGCTCATGGATGTGGTGAACTTCGCCCACGGCGAATTCCTCATGATCGCCATGTACGCCACGTTCGGGCTCGTCCTGTGGACGACCCTCGATCCCATCGTGGTCGCACCTTTGGTGGTGGGGCTCATGTTCTGCGTAGGCGCGTTCGTCTATGTCGCGGTGGTGCGCTATGCCATGCGCACCAAGGCGAATGCCGGCATGGTGCAGATCTTCTCCACCTTCGGCCTCGCCATCCTCATCCAGGGCGGCGCCCAGTATTTCTTCACCCCCGACTACCGGTCCATCAAGACCTCGTGGCTCGGCGGGCACACGCTGGACCTTGCCGGCATCTTCCTGCCCTGGCCGCAGATCTATGGCGGCCTCATCTCCATCGCGGCGTTTGCCGCCCTCTCCCTGATCTCGCGGACCGACTTCGGCAAGGCGCTGGAAGCCACCCGCGAGGACCAGGGCGCGGTGGCGCTGGTGGGCATCAACCGCAACAAGGTGTTCGCGGTGGGCTGGGGCCTCGGCGCGGCCCTGGTGGGCCTCGCCGGCACCGTGCTGGCGATCTTCTACTATATCCATCCCCAGGTCGGCGCGACCTTCGGCACCATCGCCTATGTGACGGTGGCGCTGGGCGGCTTCGGCAGCGTGTTCGGCGCGCTGGTGGCCGGCGTCATCGTGGGGCTGGTGGAAGCCATCACCGCCCTTATCCTGCCGCCGACCATGAAGGCAGTGGGCATCTACGCCCTCTATCTCGCCGTGGTGTTCTTCCGCCCGAGCGGCCTGTTCGGAAAGCTGTGAAGATGACCGACAGCACCCTCACCTCCCTCAAGCTGCGCGGCGATGCCTTCATCGCCAAGCGCCGGCGCCAACTCGTCGTCGCGGCCGCGGTGTTCGCCGCCGTGGCCTGCCTGCCGCTGGGCATCCGGGACGTTTATCTCCAGAACGTCCTCATCCTCACCCTGCTCTATGCGGCGGTGTCGCAGAGCTGGAACATCCTGGGCGGCTATTGCGGCCAGATCTCGCTGGGCCATGCCCTCTACTTCGGCATCGGCGCCTATGCGGCGTCCGTGCTCTACGTGAACTACGACATCGTGCCCTGGTTCGGCATGGTGGTGGGCGGCCTGCTGTCGGCGGCGCTCGCGGTGGCCCTCGGCTTCATGACCTTCCGGCTGAAGGGCCATTACTTCGCAATCGCCACCCTGGTGATCGCGGAAATCGGCCTGGTCCTGGTCCACAACTGGGACTTTGTCGGCGGCGCCCTGGGCATCCAGTGGCCGTTCGGCACCGACAGCTTCTGGACCCTCCAGTTCGCCCGGGACAAGGTGCCCTATTTCTACATCGCCCTCGGGCTTTTGGTGGTGGTGTGGCTCGTCACCTATCTCATCGAGAATTCCCGCTGGGGCTTCTGGTGGCGCGCGGTGAAGGACGATCCGGAGGCGGCCGAGAGCCTGGGCGTGGAAGTGTTCCGCTCCAAGCTCGCGGCGGCGGCGGTGTCGGCCTTCTTCACCGCGGTGGGCGGCGGCTTCTATGCGGCCTTCGTCTCCTACATCGACCCCGAAAGCGTGATGAGCTTCCGCTTCTCGCTGCTCTTCGCCCTGCCGGCGGTGCTCGGCGGCATCGGCACCCTGTGGGGCGCCCCGCTCGGCGCGGCGATCCTCATCCCCCTCACCGAGATCACCCGCTCCTATCTCGGCGGGTCGGGCTCCGGCCTCGACCTCATCATCTACGGCGCGCTGATCATGGTGGTGGCGCTGGCCAAGCCCGAGGGCCTGCTCAGCCTCTTCACCCGCAAGTCGGGAGGCAAGGCATGACGTCCGATATCCTGCTCGAGACGCGCGGCGTCACCCAGCGCTTCGGCGGCCTGGTGGCCAACTCGGATGTCTCCATCTCCATCAAGCGCGGCGAGATCCTGGGGCTCATCGGTCCCAACGGGGCGGGCAAGTCCACCCTGTTCGCGGCCATCTCCGGGGCCCGGGTGCCCACCTCCGGCTCGATCCTGTTCGAGGGCGTGGACATCACCCAGATGCCGGCGGCCGAACGCTGCCGGCTGGGCATCGCCCGCACCTTCCAGGTGCCCCGCTCCTTCGATTCCATGAGCGTGGCCGAAAACGTGATGATCGGCGCCTTCGTGCGTAACTCCAATGCCACCCGCGCCCGTGCCGCGGCGCTGGAGGTGCTGGACTATGTGGGCCTCGACGGTCGCGCCGATGCCACCGCCGGCCAGCTCACCCCGCCGGAGAAGCGCCGCCTGGAGGTGGCCCGCGCCATCGCCACCGAACCCAAGCTCCTGCTGCTGGACGAGGTGCTTACCGGCCTCACCCCGTCCGAGGCACGCCTCGGCATGGACCTGGTGCGCAAGGTGCGCGCCCGCGGCATCACCGTGGTGATGGTGGAGCACGTGATGGAAATCGTCATGCAGCTGGTGGACCGGGCCATCGTGCTCAACCTCGGCAAGCTTCTGGCCGAGGGCAGCCCCGCCGACATCGTCCGCAACGAGGATGTCATCACCGCCTATCTCGGGGATCGCCACCGTGCTGCTTGAAGTCAAATCCCTGACCACGGCCTATGACGGCCTCATCGCCATCTCCGACATCTCGGTGGACGTGAAGGCGGGCGAGATCGTGGTGGTGGCCGGCGCCAACGGCGCGGGCAAGTCCACCCTCCTGAAGTCCATCGCCGGCATGGAGCGGCCCAAGAGCGGCACCGTGACCTTCGCCGGCGATCGGATCGACGGACTGGCGGGCCACCTCATCACCGCGCGGGGCATCGCCTACGTGCCGGAAGCCAAGCGCCTGTTTCCGCGCCTCACGGTTGCGGACAATCTGCGCCTCGGCAGCTACCTGCACGCCGACAAGGCCGACCGCGAGGCGCCGCTGGAGCAGGTGTTCACCCTGTTCCCGCGGCTCAAGGAGCGCCTGCCCCAGAAGGCGGCGACGCTCTCCGGCGGCGAGCAGCAGATGCTCGCCATCGGCCGCGCGCTGATGACCCGTCCGCGCCTGCTGATGCTCGATGAGCCGTCCCAGGGCATCATGCCCAAGCTCGTGGACGAGATCTTCGACGCGGTGAAGACCATCCGCGACACCGGCGTCACCATCCTTCTGGTGGAGCAGCGGCTGGTGGAGAGCCTGGAAATCGCCGACCGCGCCTATGTGCTGCAGACCGGCCGCGTCATCCTCGAAGGCTCCGCCGCCGAGGTGCGCGAGAACCCGGACGTGCGCAAAGCCTATCTCGGCATCTGACCGCGCGTCCGGCGGTGGAAGCCAGGCGATGAAACCGTCATGGCCGGGCGCGTCCCGGCCGTGACGGCCCGCTGCGGCGCCCCGCGCAAGTCCGAGCCT
This sequence comes from Xanthobacter autotrophicus Py2, assembly GCA_000017645.1. NCBI lineage: Bacteria > Pseudomonadati > Pseudomonadota > Alphaproteobacteria > Hyphomicrobiales > Xanthobacteraceae > Xanthobacter > Xanthobacter versatilis. The sequence goes on along the minus strand of CP000781.1, from coordinate 1,706,372 downwards.
GATGCCGGGATCGCGGCACGCCATATTCGGTCAGTCTCAAGCCATTCCTGAGGGGAAAGCACCATGCAGGTGGACCTCAATTCCGACCTCGGCGAGGGCTTCGGCGCCTACGCCATCACCGACGACGCGGCGCTGCTCGACATCGTCTCCTCGGCCAACCTTGCCTGCGGCCTGCATGCGGGGGACCCCGAGATCATGGCCCGCGTGTTCGCGCTGGCGAAGGCCAAGGGCGTCAGCGTCGGCGCCCATCCCGGCTTTCCGGACCTGTGGGGCTTCGGCCGGCGCCGCATTCCTTTCTCCACGGGGGAGATCGAGCGCCTCGTCGCCTATCAGGTCGGTGCCGCCCTGGGGCTGGCGGCCTATGCCGGCCATCGCGTGGCTTACGTGAAGGCCCACGGCGCCCTGTCCAACATGGCGGAGGAGAGCGCGGAAATCGCCGCCGCCATCGCCCGCGCGGTGAAGGCGGTGGATGGCAGCCTGCCCATTCTCGCCGGCCCGCTGGGCGCGCAGGCTGAGGCCACCCGCGCGGCGGGGCTCACCCCCATCGCCGAGATCTTCGCCGATCGCGCCTATACGGAAGCCGGCCTGCTGGTGCCGCGCGGCCAGCCCGGCGCGGTCATCACCGATCCGGACGAGGCATCCGCGCGCGTCGTCGCCATGGTGAAGGCGGGCGCCATCATCACCGCATCCGGCACGCCGCTGCCCACCGAGATCGGCTCCATCTGCGTGCATGGCGATTCAGCCCATGCGGTGGAGACCGCGAGGCGGGTGCGCCGACGGCTCGAAGACGAGGGCATTTCCATTGTCCCCTTCGCCTGAAAGTCCTGCGCCAGCCCATTCTGGCCCGCGCCTGCTGGATGCCGGGGAAACCGCCCTCGTCGCCGAGTTCGGCGATGTGGTGGACCCCGTCCTCAACGACCGGGTGCTGGCCCTCGATGCGGCCGTCACCGCGCGCGCCCTGCCCGGCGTGCGCGAGAGCGTGCCCACCTATCGCTCGCTCATGATTCACTACGATCCGCTGGTGATCGACCGCGCCACGCTCGCCGCCGAGGTGACAGCGCTGGCGCAGGCAGCGCCTGCCGAGGCCCGGCACGGCGCGCTCTGGACCATCCCCTGCTGCTATGATCCCGAATTCGGCGAGGACATCGCCACCATCGCCGCCTCCACCGGCCTCACGCCGGACGAGGTGGTGAGGCTGCATTCCGGCGCGCGCTACCGGCTCTACATGTACGGCTTCGCCCCCGGCTACTGCTATCTGGGCGGCCTGCCGGAGGCGTTCGCCACGGTCTCGCGCCGCTTGAAGCCGCGCCCGCCCCATCCGCCCAACGTGGTGATGATGGCGGGCGGGCTCGCCAGCATCGCGACCGTCTCCATGCCCACCGGCTGGTTCCTCGTCGGCCGCACGCCGGAGCGCATGTTCTCCCTCACCCGCACCCCGACGGTGCTGCTGGACGTGGGCGACGAACTCATGTTCGAGCCCATCGACCGCGCCACCTTCGACGCGCTGGAAGCCCGCGCGACGGCAGGCGAAGTGGTTGCGCGCCGGGAGCCGCAGCCATGAGCACTCCCGCCCTGCGCATCGTCGCCGCCGGTCCCGGCACCACCATCCAGGACAGCGGCCGGCACGGCTACCTCCGCTTCGGCGTCACCGGGGCCGGCCCCATGGACCCCCTCGCCCACGCCACGGCGAACCTCGCCGTGGGCAATGCCCCCGGCGCCAGCGCCATCGAGGTGGGGCTCGGCGGCCTCTCGCTGGCGGCCGAAGGCGGCCCGGTGACCCTTGCCATCGCCGGCGCGCCCTTCACGGTGGCGCTGGACGGCCAGAAGCTGGAAACCCCGCTGGTGCTGACGCTGGAGCCGGGCGCCGCCCTCTCCCTGCGCGCCGGCCCCACGGGCGCCTGGTGCTATGTGGCGGCCGCGGGCAGCTTCGCCCTCGCGCCGGTGCTGGGCTCCACCGCCACCCATACCCGCTCCGGCCTCGGCGGGCTCGACGGTGGCCCGCTGAAGGCCGGCGACCGCCTGCCCCTGGGCGCGGCGGCGGAGCTCGGCCACACCGCCCCCTCCCGCCTCATCGCCCCCTGGCTGGAACGCTCACTCGACGTGGTCCGCGTGGTGCTGGGCCCGCAGGACGATTTCTTCGCGCCAGAGGTGGTGGAGCGCTTCCTCACCCAGCCCTGGATGCTCTCGGGCCGCAGCGACCGCATGGGCTACCTGCTGGAAGGCGAGCCACTGACCCACGCCGGCGGCTTCAACATCGTCTCCGACGGCATCGCCCATGGCGCGATCCAGGTGCCGGGCGAGGGCCTGCCCATCGTGCAGATGGCCGACCGCGCGCCCACCGGCGGCTATCCCAAGATCGCCACCGTCATCGGCGCCGATCTTGGCAGCTTCGCCCAGTTGCGCCCGGGCGCGAGCTTCCGTTTCGCGGCGGTGGACATCGCCACTGCCGTGGCCGCGCGGCGGGCCCAGGCCGAGGCGCTGGCGCGGCCGGTGGAGCGTGTGCCCCTGATCCGCACCGAGCTGCCGTCCGAATTCCTGCTGGGGCTCAACCTGGTGGGCGGGGTGGTGAGCGCCAAGGCACCCATCGTCTGACGCCCACCGCCTGACGCCCATCACCGGCCCATTTCTTGCTGGATCTCCAGTCATGAAGCCCCTGCGGCAGGGGCGCGATGGCGAGTGGGTCCAGCCATGGCCTTGGCGATGAAGGCAAATTCAACCACGCGCGCGGCCTGCCCGCGCGCGTGCGGAACCCGACATGCGTGTGACAACGACCGGCGCGATCCCGTCTGGCCCGCCCTGCGCCAGGCATCCGTGGGGGCGCGCGGATGACCACGCACGTCGCACCCGCCGCCGGCACCGAGTTGCCAACTGATCTGCCCATCGTCGCGGGGCCGAAGATCGCGGCCCTGTCCTGCGGCAAGCCGGCATGGCTGGTGGTGCTGCTACATGAAGAAGGCGCCGACGGGCAGAGGGTGATCGACCTCGCCCTAAACTGGGCGCCCGAAATGCCCAAGGCCGACTTCCTCGCCGCCGAGGCCCCCTTCCCCGCCGAGGGCGGCGGCCGGCGCTGGTTTGCCTCCGACGCCCTGACGCCGGAAGCCATTTCCGAAGGCCTCGCCACCACCGGGCCGTGGCTCGACGCCTTTCTCGACCGCATGCTGGCCGAGCGGCGACTGCCCGACAGTCATCTTGCTCTGGTGGGCTTCTCGCAGGGGGCCATGCTGGCGCTCCATGTGGGGCTGCGCCGCGCCGCCTCTCCCGCCCTCATCATCGGCTTCTGCGGCGCGCTGCCGGAGGCGGACGATCTGGCCGGCGAGATTCGCGCCCGGCCTCCGGTGCTGCTGATCCATGGCGAGGAGGATTCAATCGTTCCCTTCGACCAGATGGTCGCCACCCGCGAGCGGCTGAAGGCGCTGGGCGTGCCGGCGAAAAGCATGCGCCGGCCGGGCCTGGGCCACGCCATCGACGACGACGGCATCCTCGCCGCCGGCACGGTGCTGGCCGCCACGCTGGTGAAAGCCCCCGCCGCGAAGGCCGGCCATGACGATCATGACCACGACGATCATGACCACGACCACGATGACCGCGACCACTGAAGCCGCCGCGAGGACCCGCCCGTGACCGAACCCGTTCCGCCCGCCCTCAAGCGCTTCATCTGGGACATCCAGTCCATGGTGGAGCTGGCGGACGACCCGCGCGAGATCCTCATGATCGGCGCCGACCTCATGGGCCGCCTCGTCGCCACCGACGACTGGCTGCCGGGCGTGTTCGCCACGGCCGGGGATGCACCGTTCCGCCAGTACCAGCTTTACGCGGACGGCATGGAGCGCTTCACCGTGGTCGCCACGGTGCTGTCGGGCGGCGCCGACCTGCCCCTGTGCCAGGAGCCGTTCTGGGAGATTTGCGGCGTGCTGCGCGGTACCCTCCAGCGCCAGCGCTTCGCCCTGCCGGACGGCGCCGCTCCCGAGCCCCGCGCGCCGGTGAAGGCACTGGCGGCGGGGGCGGTGGAAACCTTCTCGCCCAAGGGCGGCGACGGACTGAAGATCGCCAACGCCTCGGAAGCGGAGGTCGCCATCGCCATCCAGGTCTATGGCGGGGAAATCGGCGGTCTCGCGCGCCGCGCCATCACGGCGGATGGCGGCGCCGATGCCTTCACCAGCCTCTACGCCAACCCGCCCGAAGCGCCGGCCTACGACATCCTCACCATCCAGACCCAGATCGTGGATTGAGGCCGGCAGCGGCCACGCTATCCTCGCCGCGACCTTGAGCCGGACGGGCCTGCGCCCGCTGGAATCGGGCCAGCATGGAGAGCCCCATGACGCGCCACGCCGCCCTGCCTCTCGCTTCGGTGGCGCTTGCCCTGGCCTTGGCAATGCCGTTGCGAACCGCAGGAGCCGGCGAGGCCGCCCAGGCCTCCGACGCCGCCGCGATCCGCGCCCGCCTCACGGGCTGGGCCGAGGCGTTCAATGCGGGCGACGCCAGCCGCGTCTGCGACCTCTTCGCCGACGACCTGCAATCGGACGTGGAAACCGCCCCGGTGGGCGACAAGGCCTCGGTGTGTGCCCGCCTGAAAGCGGCGCTGGCAAAGCCGGACAGCCGGCTCACCTACGCGGTGGCCATCCACGACATCCTGGTGTCCGGCGACATGGCTGCGGTGCGCCTCACCTGGACATCCACGCTGGGAAGTTCCGACAAGGGCGAGAGCTGGGCGGAGCAGGGCCTCGACGTCTTCCGCCGCGATCCGGACGGCGTCTGGCGCATCGTTCGCTATATGGCCTACGGGACGCGGTGAGGCGGGAAACCCGGGCGGGGGATCGGGGTGCGAGGAGAGCTTTAAGGCGGTCGCCTCACGGGGGCGCTGCCGCCATCCGCACCTGCCAGCGCGTGGGGCAATGGCGCCCCAGCCTATTCGGCCGCTTCCTTCGGCGGCTTGCGCCGGCTTTTGGCAGGAATGACGAGATCGAACTCGGCAAGTTCCTCGTCGGTAGGAAGGGCGCTGTCCGGATCTGCCTTTGCAGCGGCAATGATTTCCTCGTCAGACATGGCGCGGAGCTTCTTCCAGTCGACCTCCCTGATCGCCCGGTCAGCTTCCTCCAATTGCTTCTTGGTAGGCACGCCGCTCGCTCCGCTTCGCCATTCGCAGGGAAATGGCGCGCCGCTTTCCGCGCCGCCATGTCCATATATACAATAACACATCTTCGCCGATGGCAGCGAAGGTCTCAAAGCGAAGCTCGGTCTGCGGCGGCTTGATCGACTGTCGGTCGAGGCGTGGCCTCCCGTCGAACAGGCGGCCCGCAATGGACAGCGGCAAACCGTGCTTCACACGGTTTGCCGCGTCCTTGCCGTCATCCCATTCGAGGTCGTCGGTCTCGCCCATTTTGAAACTCTTTAGCGTCTTTTGCTGGAAGAGAGCGTCTTTTGCTGGAAGAGCTTAGCAGGGCGACGTTATCAATTACCTAACGAACTCTAAATTCTAAGACACACTTAAATACCTCAGTTCTTGGTCTTGTCCACGAGGGCCTTGGCCTTGATCCAGGGCATCATGGCGCGCAGCTTCTCGCCCACTTCCTCGATGGGGTGGGCGTTGGCGCGGGCGCGTGTGGCCTTGAAGGAGGCCTGGTTCACCTTGTTCTCCAGCATCCAGTCGCGGGTGAACTTGCCGGTCTGGATGTCGGTGAGCACGCGCTTCATCTCCGCCTTGGTCTCGGGGGTGATGATGCGGGGGCCGGTGACGTATTCGCCATACTCGGCGGTGTTGGAGATGGAATAGTTCATGTTGGCGATGCCGCCCTCATAGATGAGGTCGACGATGAGCTTCACCTCGTGGAGGCACTCGAAATAGGCCATCTCCGGGGCGTAGCCGGCTTCCACCAGGGTCTCGAAGCCGGCGCGGATCAGCTCCACGAGGCCGCCGCAGAGCACCACCTGCTCCCCGAACAGGTCGGTCTCGCACTCTTCCTTGAAGGTGGTCTCGATGACGCCGGCGCGGCCGCCGCCGATGGCGGAGGCGTAGGACAGGCCGAGGTCATGGGCGTTGCCCGAGGCGTCCTGGGCGATGGCGATGAGGGTCGGCACGCCGCCGCCGCGCTGGTATTCGGAGCGCACGGTGTGGCCGGGGCCCTTGGGGGCCACCATCAGCACGTCGAGGTCGGGGCGCGGCTCGATGAGGTTGAAATGTACGTTGAGGCCGTGGGCGAACAGCAGCGCCGCGCCGTGCTTCATGTTGTCGGCGAGGCTCTCGCGATAGATGTCGCCCTGCAGCTCGTCGGGGGTGAGCATCATCACCACGTCGGCCCACTTGGCGGCGTCGGCGGGGCTCATCACCTTGAAGCCCTCGGCCTCGGCCTTCTTGGCGGTGGCGGAGCCGGGACGCAGGGCGACCACGACCTCCTTCACGCCCGAGTCGCGCATGTTGAGCGCATGGGCATGGCCCTGGCTGCCATAGCCGACGACGGCGACCTTCTTGCCCTTGATCAGGTTCAGGTCGGCATCGCGATCGTAGTAAACGCGCATCGTTGTCTCCTTATGGGCGTTGTCTTGAATGTCGGTGTGATCCGCGCCGGGCGTCCCTTTGCACCGGATCGCGGGAAATGGGAACAGCCGTTCGCGCCGGAGGGCGGCTTTCCCGCCCTGCCCCGGCGCGAGGCGCTGCCTCAGATGATGAACGGGAACATCCCGCCCTACATGGCCTCCGGCCCGCGGGAGATGGCGACCACGCCGGTGCGCGCCACTTCCACGAGGCCCAGGGGCTCCATGAGCCAGGCGAACTGGTCGATCTTGTCGGACTTGCCGGTGATCTCGAACACGAAGCTCTCGCGGGTGGCGTCGATGACGCGGGCGCGGAACGCCTCGGCAAGGCGCAGCGCCTCGCCGCGGGCCTCGCCCAGGCCGCGCACCTTCACCATGGCCAGCTCGCGCTCCAGCGCCGTGCCTTCCACGGTGAGATCGCGAACCCGGTGCACCGGCACCAGCCGGTCGAGCTGGTTCTTGATCTGCTCGATCACCATGGGGGTGCCGGTGGTGACGAGGGTGATGCGCGACAGCCGCCCCTCGTGGCTCACCTCGGACACGGTGAGGCTGTCGATGTTGTAGCCGCGACCGGAGAACAGGCCGATGACGCGCGCAAGCACGCCCGGCTCGTTGTCGACGAGGACGGAGAGGGTGTGGCGCTCGATGGGCTCAGGGGATTGGGACATGGAAGGGGCTCTGAAGGAAAGGTGTCGGCGGAATTCCCTCTCCCGCAAGCGGGGAGGGCCAGAGGGGGCTGTCAGCGGCCGGGACGGATGCAACCGGGTCGGCGGGGAGGATGGCGCGGCAAGACACGGTGCCGAGCCACTTGCCGTGGCGAACAGGGTCTGCGCCCGCCCCGCCCCTCCCCCGCGAGCGGGAGAGGGGCAAGAGCGGCGCGTGTCAGCGCGTGCCGCCCCGCTCGCGACCGTGCCTCAGACCAGCATCTTGCCCTCGTCGGTGATGGCATCGTCGAGGTCGATGGCCATGTCGCCGAGGATCATCTCGTTGTGGGCGCGGCCCGACGGGATCATGGGGAAGCAATTCTCCTGCTGGTCCACGATGCAGTCGAAGATCACCGGCCGCTTCACGTTGATCATCTCCTGGATCGCCGCGTCGAGGTCGCCGGGCTTCTCGCAGCGGATGCCCACGCCGCCGTAGGCGTCGGCCAGCTTCACGAAGTCGGGCAGCGCTTCCGAATAGGAGTGGGAATAGCGCCCGCCGTGCAGCAGTTCCTGCCACTGGCGCACCATGCCCATGTAGCGGTTGTTGAGGATGAAGATCTTCACCGGCAGGTCGAACTGCACCGCCGTGGACATCTCCTGCATGTTCATGAGGATGGAGGCCTCGCCCGCGATGTCGATGCACAGCGCGTTCGGGTGGGCCTTCTGCGCGCCGATGGCGGCGGGCAGGCCGTAGCCCATGGTGCCGAGGCCGCCGGAGGTCATCCAGCGGTTCGGCTCCTCGAAGCGGAAGAACTGCGCCGCCCACATCTGGTGCTGGCCCACTTCCGTGGAGATGTAGACGTCCTTGTCCTTGGTCGCCTCGTACAGCCGCTCGATGGCGAACTGCGGCTTGATGATCTCGTCGGACGGGCGATAGGCGAGGCAGTTGCGCGAGCGCCAGCGCTCGATCTGCGTCCACCAGGCGGCGAGCGCCGGCTGGTCGATCTTCAGCGACCTTGCGTTCCAGGCCTCGACCATGTCGGCGAGCACGCGGGTGCAGTCGCCGATGATGGGCAGGTCCACCTTCACGTTCTTGTTGATGGAGGAGGGATCGATGTCGATGTGGATCTTCTTCGAGCCCGGCGCGAAGGCGTCGAGGCGGCCGGTGATGCGGTCGTCGAAGCGCGCGCCGATGCAGACCATCACGTCGCAATCGTGCATGGCCATGTTGGCTTCATAGGTGCCGTGCATGCCCAGCATGCCCAGCCACTGCCGGTTCGCCGCCGGGAAGGCGCCGAGGCCCATCAGCGTCGAGGTGACCGGCACGCCGGTGAGGCGCGCCAGCTCGCGCAGCAGGCGGCTCGCCTCCGGCCCGGAATTGATGACGCCGCCGCCGGTGTAGAAGATCGGCTTCTTCGCGCCCGCGATCATCTCCACCGCGGCGGAGATCTGCGCGTCCTCGGCCTTCAGCTTGGGGCGGTAGGTCTTGTGCTGGATGTTCTCGCGGCCGATGTAGGTGCCGGTGGCGAACTGGACATCCTTGGGAATGTCGACGACCACCGGGCCGGGCCGGCCGTTCTGCGCCACGTAGAAGGCCTCGTGCAGCACGCGTGCGAGGTCGTTCACGTCGCGCACGAGGTAATTGTGCTTGGTGCAGGGCCGGGTGATGCCCACCGTGTCGCATTCCTGGAACGCGTCATTGCCGATGAGGTGGGTCGCCACCTGCCCGGTGATGCAGACGAGGGGAATCGAATCCATCAGCGCGTCGGTGAGGCCGGTGACCGCATTGGTCGCGCCGGGGCCGGAGGTGACCAGCACCACGCCGACCTTGCCGGAGGAGCGGGCATAGCCCTCCGCCGCATGGACCGCCGCCTGCTCGTGGCGCACCAGGATGTGCTCGATGGCGTTCTGCTGGAACAGCGCGTCATAGATCGGCAGCACCGCCCCGCCCGGATAGCCGAAGAAATGCTCGACCCCCTGGTCGGCGAAGGCGCGCATCACCATTTCGGCGCCGGTCATCTGGATGCTCATGGTCTGCAACTCCATCAGGGGCGCCTTCGGCCCCGCCGGGCTCACGCCGGCAAATCCTGCATCAACGCCGGCCTTGCCGGCATCTCGGTCACGAATGGCGGCCGGTGCCGGACGCCGAAGCCCTCAGGGCCGAGGCCCTTCAGAAACGACGAAGGGGCCCGAAGGCCCCTCGTCACGCGCCACCTCGTCTGCCGCAGCCCTCAGGCTGGACAAAAAGTGGCGCGCCACCCTACGAGAAGAATAACGATCTTGCGCATGTCGGCGCCGTCCCTTTCAAAAGTTGCGCGAAGCTACCCATGCGCAGGCCGCACGTCAAGCGCTGCCACAGGACTTCCGACGCCAGACTGCAAAATTCCGTTAGGGAACGAATGATAGGCTCTGTTCGCCGTCCGCCCCGATATTGCCCCATCTTTGGGCTGTGTATATCACCACAAGGTTCCGCAGGGGTGGAATGAGGAGGGGCTCGGCCTCATGAAGAAACTGACGCTCGCATTCGCCACGTCGGCCATATTGGTCGGGACCGCGCTGTCGACAGGCGCCGCCCTGGCGGATTGCCAGAGCGATGTCGCCTCCGTGCGCGGCGAGCTGGAGGAAAAGGGCAAGGCCCTGCAGGCCGCCATCAAGAAGAAGGCCGACCCGCAGACCCTGTGCCCGCTGTTCCGCGCCTATGCCACCGCCGAGAGCAAGTGGGTGAAGTTTCTGGGCGACAACAAGGACTGGTGCCAGATCCCGCCCCAGGCCGTCGACAACGCCACGAAGGGCGCCAAGAAGACCGTCGAGATTCGCAACAAGATTTGCGAAGCCGCCGCCAATGGTGGCGCCGCCCCCGGCGGCGGGGCCGCCAAGCCGCCGCCGCAGGGCTCCATGTCGAGCGCGCTCGGCATCACCACCGGCTACAGCCTCGGCTCGCAGAAGAGTGGCGGCGTGTTCGACACGCTGAACGGCAACGCGCTGAAGTGAGGTTGCCGGATTGCCTTCCAGTTCCAGCGAAGGGGCGATGACCCCTCCCGTCGCCGATGCCGTCAGCGGTAATTGGGTAGATCGTTTCGCACCCCTGCGCGTGCGTCCCTACCTGCGGCTTGCCCGTCTGGACCGGCCCATCGGCTCGTGGCTGCTGCTGCTGCCGTGCTGGTGGTCTACCGCGCTCGCCGCCATCGCCGACGATGCCCCCTATCCGGATCCCCGGCTGCTGGTGCTGTTCGCCATCGGCGCGGTGGCCATGCGCGGCGCCGGCTGCACATGGAACGACATCCTCGACCGCAAGATCGACCAGCAGGTGGCGCGCACCCGCAACCGCCCCGTCGCCTCCGGCGCCGTGAGCGTGCCGGCGGCCTTCGCCTTCCTGGTGGCGCAGGCCCTGATCGGCCTCGCGGTGCTGCTGTCCCTGCCCCATTTCGCCATCATCACCGGCCTCGCCTCCCTTGGCGTGGTGGCAATTTACCCCTTGATGAAGCGCGTCACCTCGGTGCCGCAGCTCATCCTGGGCATCGCCTTCTCGTGGGGGGCGCTCATGGGCTGGGCCAGCGTGATGCGCACCATCACCGATCCGGCCCTGCTGCTGTTCGCCGGCTGCGTGCTGTGGGTGTTCGCCTACGACACTATCTATGCTCACCAGGACAAGGAGGACGACGCCATTGCGGGCGTGCGTTCCACCGCGCTGCTGTTCGGCCGCGGCACCGCGCTCGTGGTGGCGCTCTGCTACACTTTGGTGGTGGTCCTGTTCGGCATCGCCCTGCTTTCGGTGCCGTCGGGCCCATTCGCGGTGATGGGCCTGATCGGCTTTGCCCTGCATCTGGCGGGGCAGGTGCGCCGGCTCGACATCGACGACGGTGCCCGCTGCCTCGCCGTGTTCAAGTCCAACCGTGACGCCGGCCTGATCCTGTTCGCGGGCCTTGCCCTCGACACGCTCGTGCCCAACACGCTCGCGCCGCTCCTGCCTTAGGGCGTTTCGAGCGAAGTAGGCACCGCTCCGCGTGAAGAAGGCGCGAACTCAACCAGACAGGGCGTTCACCCCGCGCCGGCGCGGGCGGAAAGCGCTCTCGGCGGGGCGCGCATTGACGCAGTGCAGCACAAGTCTCCTTGCCTCGGGGCGCCGACGCCCCTATGTGGCAGGCCCATGAGCGTCGAGCCCACGCGCGGCCCCGACGGGCCTGCCCCCGCCCCCCTGGCGCGCCAGCTCACCGAAACGGTGACGGCGGCGGGCGGGATCGCGCTCGCCATGTTCCAGGCCGGCGTGAAATCCTGGACCAAGGACAACAACTCCCCCGTCACCGAGGCGGACATGGCGGTGGATGCCTTCCTCCACCGCCACCTCACCGCGCTGGATGCCGGCATCGGCTGGCTTTCCGAGGAATCCGCCGACGGCCCGGCCCGCCTCGGCACCCGCCGGCTGTGGGTGGTGGACCCCATCGACGGCACCCGCGGCTTCATGGCCGGCGGCCATGACTGGGCGGTCTCGGTGGCGCTGGTGGAAGAGGGCCGGCCGGTCCTCGCCGCCCTGTTCGCGCCCGCCACCGGGGAGCTGTTCACCGCCGAGGCCGGCCGTGGCGCCATGCTCAATGGCGCCCCCCTCAAGGTGGCGCCGCGCCACACCCTCGACGGCGCCCGGGTGGCCGGCCCCCCTGCCGATCTGGACGCCCTCGCCCGCCGTGCGGCGGTGGAGCGCCTGCCGCGCGTGCGCTCGCTGGCATTGCGCCTCGCCCGCGTCGCCACCGGCGAGATCGATGTCGCCTTCGCCGCCGGCAACAGCAATGACTGGGATCTGGCCGCCGCCGACCTCATCGTGCACGAGGCCCACGGCCTCCTGACCACCCGCGACGGCACCCCGCTCACCTACAACGCGCCGGAGCCGCGCCACCCCGCGCTGCTCTGCGCCGGCCCCACGCTTCACGCCGCCCTGGTGGAGACCGCGCCGCAGCCCCCGTTTTTCAACGCCACTTTAGATCAGCGCTAGTTGGGACAAGCCATGACTGACACGCAGAAACAGTTGCCGCACCTCGTTTTCGGCGGCGAGCTCACCACCCTCGACGGCTCCGAGTTCAAGGATCTGTCCAAGCTCGACATCGTCGGCATCTTCCCCGACTATGCCAGCGCGGCCGCCGCCTGGAAGGGCAAGGCACAGCAGACGGTGGACAACGCCCTTATGCGTTATTTCGTGGTGCACCTGCACCGCCTGCTCGATCCCGAGACCGGCAAGGTCCAGGGCAGCTGACACCACACACGCCCGCCCCTGAGGGACGGGCCCCATGAGAGGAAAGCGGCCGGGTCGCACAGGCCCGGCCTGTTCTTTCGTCTCCAAGATCGAATAAGAAGGGGCGTCGGCTGGACCCGCGACAAGCGGCCGGCCGCGCAGCCCGGAGCAAAAGACCAAAAGATGTGGCGGCGACTGAGGACAAACCACGCCTTCAAGGTGGCGGCGGGCACGACGTTCGCGTCCTATTTCAAGCTCGTGGCGCGCACCACGCGGTTCGTGATCGAGCCCCCGGACATCTTCGAGACCATCGACGAGCGCATGCCAGTGATCATCACCTTCTGGCATGGGCAGCATTTCCTCACGCCCTTCGCCATGAAGCCCCACCACAAGGCCAAGGTGCTCATCTCCCGCCATGCGGATGCGGAGATCAACGCCATCGCCGCCGAGAAGCTCGGGGTGGGCACCATCCGAGGCTCGGGCGCCACCTCCCGCAACGATTTCCACCGCAAGGGCGCGGTCTCCGCGACCTATGAGATGCTCGATACCCTGGAACAGGGCATCAACGTGGCCATGACCGCCGACGTGCCGAAGATCGCCCGCCGGGCCGGTCTGGGCGTCGTGACCATTGCGCGGTATTCGGGACGCCCTATCATCCCGCTCGCCATGGCCACCCGCAACCGCATCACCCTGAAGAGCTGGGACCGCGCCAGCCTCAACCTGCCGTTCGGCCGGGGCGCCGCGGTGGTGGGCGAGCCCATCTTCGTGCCACGCGATGCCGACGAGGCGACCATGAAGGCGGCCCGCGACCTGGTGCAGGCCCGGCTCGAAGCCGCCACCGCCCGCGCCGAGGCCCTGGTCCTGGAAACCTCGGCCGCCGGAGCCGACTCCGTATGAAGGGTCGCGCCCTGCCCCTGACCCTGCGCCTCTACCGGGGCGCGAGCGCCGCGGCCTCGCTTCTCGCGCCGGCCTGGCTCTCCTACCGGGTCCGCAAGGGCAAGGAAGACCCGACCCGCCTCGCCGAGCGGCGCGGGCACCCCAGCGCCGAGCGCCCGGACGGGCCGCTGGTGTGGGTGCACGGGGCCAGCGTCGGCGAGGTGATCTCGGTGCTGCCGCTGATCGAGCGGCTCGACGCGCGCGGCTTCAAGGTGCTGTTGACCTCGGGCACCCTCACCTCCAGCCGGGTGGCCGCGGCCCGCACCCCGCCCGGGGTGATCCACCAGTTCGTGCCCCTGGACGCGCGCGGCTTCATCGCCCGCTTCCTCGACTATTGGGCGCCCGACCTCGTGCTTCTGGCCGAATCGGAGCTGTGGCCCAACCTGATCGCGGAGCTCGGCCGGCGCGGCACGCCGGTGGTGCTGGTGAATGCCCGGCTGTCCGACCGCTCGGCCAAGCGCTGGGCACGCCTGCCCAAGAGCGCCCGCGCCTTGCTCTCGCGCATCGACCTGTGCCTCGCCCAGAGCGAGGAGGACGCGGAGCGCTACCGCTCGCTGGGAACACCGCGGGTCGAAATCTGCGGCAATCTCAAGTTCGACGTGCCGCCGCCTGGCGTCGATCCCGCCGAGCTGAAGCGCTTCGGCGTCGCCGTGGGCAAGCGCCCGGTGCTGCTTGCCGCCTCCACCCACGAGGGGGAGGAAGGCGCGATCATCGAGGCCCATCGCATCATCACCTCCCGAATTCCCGACCTGCTCACCATCATCGCTCCGCGCCATCCCGAGCGCGGTACCGAGGTGGCGGAGCTGGCCGAGGCCGCAGGCCTTGCCCCGCGCCAGCGCGCCTTCGACGAGTGGCCCGACGCGGATACCGGCATCTATGTGGCCGACACCATCGGCGAGCTGGGCCTGTTCTACCGCCTCGCGCAGGTGGCCTTCCTGGGCGGCTCGCTGGTGGAGCACGGCGGGCAGAATCCCATCGAGCCGGCCAAGCTTGGCACGGTGGTGCTCCACGGCCCCCACGTGTGGAACTTCGCCGCCGTCTATGACGCCCTCGACGCCGGCGAGGGCGCGGCGGAAGTGGCCGACGCCATGGGCATCGCCCGCGCCGCCTATGCCCTGATCAAGGACAGCCAGCTCCAGGGCCACATGGCCGACGCAGCCTTCGCCACGGTCACGGGGCTGGGTGGCGCGTTGGATCGCACCCTCTCGGCCATCGAGCCCTATCTCATCCAGATCCGCCTCGAGGCCCGCTGAGGATGCGCGCGCCCGCCTTCTGGTGGCGCCGCCCGGGTGTTGCGAGTGCCCTGCTCTCCCCCATCGGCGCCGTGGTGGGCGCCGTCGCGCTGGCCCGCATGGGCAAGGCCGGCGGGCGGGTGGACGCGCCGGTGCTGTGCATCGGAAATCCCACCGTGGGGGGCGCGGGCAAAACGCCCACCGCCATCGCCCTCCTTGACCGCCTCACCGCCCGTGGCGCCACGCCCTTCGCCCTGCTGCGGGGCCATGGCGGCTCGGCGCCGATGCCGTTGCGGGTGGATCCGGCGATCCACGGCGCCGACGCGGTGGGTGACGAGGCCCTGCTGCTCGCCCGCCACGCCCCCACCATCGTCGCCGGCGGCGCGCGGCTGGCCGGTGCCGCGATGGCGGTTGAGACGGGTGCGAGCCATATCGTCATGGACGACGGCTTCCAGAATCCGTCCCTGCACAAGGATGTGTCGGTTCTGGTGGTGGATGGAATGGTGGGCGTCGGCAACGCCTGCGTCACCCCCGCCGGCCCGCTGCGAGCGCCGCTCCTGCCCCAACTGGCCCGCGCCGATGCGGTGCTGGTGGTGGGCGACGGCAGCGCGGGGGACAGGGTGGCGGCCGAGGCCACTCAGGCGGGATGCACCGTGCTGCGCGGCTGGCTGGTGCCCGATCCGGCGGCCGTGGCGGCGTTACACGGAATACCTCTCATCGCCTTCGCCGGCATCGGCCGGCCGGAAAAATTCTTCGCGACGCTGGAAAGAGAAGGGCTGGCCCTGCTGGCACGCCACGCCTTCGCCGACCACCATCCGTTCCGCCCCGCCGAAATCGCCCGGCTCGTCGAAGCCGCGCGGGCGCAGGGCGCACGGCTGGTGACCACGGAAAAGGACCGGGCACGCCTGACCGGCCCGGCCTTCGCTGGGCCGGAGTTCTCAGGTGTCCTCGACGCCATCGCGCCCCTGCCGGTCACCCTCGCCCTCGACGCGCCGCACGCGCTCGACGCCCTTGTGGACCGCGCCGAAGCCCGCTTTCAAGCCCGGCGCACGTAGAAGGCGAAGAGGCTCAGGCCCGGCGCGCGACGAGGGCGCTGGCCCCGACCGTCAGCCAGCCAAGGATCATCAGCGAGCCGCCGAAAGGCGCGCTGCCGCCCAGAAGCTTGACTTCCATCAAGGCCCGCGACGCCAGATCACCGGAAAACAGCAGGGCACCGAGCGCGATGGCGCTCGCGCCCAGTTGCAGCACCACGCGTCCGCGTCCCAGCAAAAGGCTGAGCGCGCCAAGCCCCACCAGGGCCGCGGCGTGGAACAGGAGGAAGTGGGCGGCCGTCTCCAGGTTCGCCCCGCCGCCCACATGGGCCGCGGCGGCGGCGGAGGCAACGCCCGCGGCCCCCATGAGGCCGGCAAGGACGAGAAGAACACGAGTCCAGGAGGTCATGACGCAAAGTCCGGTACGGGAGGGGGACGCATAAGTCTCGCCACAGGGTCTGGCATCTCGCACGTGCGGCGGTTCGGTCCTTCTATAGGGCGACGGCCGCACCTGCGAAATGGCGGTATGCTGCGGCATGTGGGTGTCGTTCGGGAGGGCTGCGGTTTAGCTTTTCCACCGGGGCAAGGGCCGATCAGGTTGCATCGGCCCGAGGGGCGAGTGCGGCCACGAAAGCAAGCAAAAATAATAGCTTGCGCGATCGGCTTGCGATTCAGGCCGGCCGGCGCGGGCTCTGGCGGAAGCGACGAAGGGCTATGCACCCAAAGTCGGTCTCGCCACCGCCTTGTGGAGCTTCCTGCCTCTCCCCATAATCCGGCGCAACCAAGGCGGAACAATTCGCCGCAAACGAAGGATCGCGGGAAACGCGCCCGCGCGAGGGAGGCAAGAGCATGTCCGACAAGATCTACTACGTTCCCTCCGAATGGGCCCAAAAGGCCTATGTGGACGATGCGCATTATCAGTCCATGTACGCCGCCTCGGTGAACGACCCCCATGCATTCTGGGGCGAGCACGGCAAGCGCATCGACTGGTTCACGCCCTATACCAAGGTGAAGAACACCTCGTTTGATCCCGGCCACGTCTCCATCAAGTGGTTCGAGGACGGCATCACCAACGTCGCCTACAATTGCGTGGACCGTCACCTTGAGACCCGCGGCGACCAGGTGGCCATCATCTGGGAAGGCGACAGCCCGGACGAGAGCCGCAACATCACCTATCGCGAACTCTCCAGCGAGGTGAACAAGCTCGCCAACGTGCTGCGCAACCGCGGCGTGGAGAAGGGCGACCGCGTCACCATCTATCTGCCGATGATCCCCGAGGCGGCCTTCGCGATGCTCGCCTGCGCGCGGCTCGGCGCGATCCATTCCATCGTCTTCGGCGGTTTCTCGCCGGACAGCCTGGCCGGCCGCGTGGCCGACTGCGGCTCCAAGTGCATCATCACCGCCGACGAAGGCCTGCGCGGCGGCCGCAAGGTGCCGCTGAAGGCCAACGTGGACGCGGCCATCGCCCAGATCAACGGCGGCGTGGACCATGTGATCGTGGTGCGCCGCACCGGCGGCAAGGTGGATATGCTGCCGGGCCGCGACGTCTATTACGACGAAGCCACCGCCATGGTCACCGACGAGTGTCCGGCCGAGCATGTGAACGCGGAAGATCCGCTGTTCATCCTCTACACCTCCGGCTCCACCGGCAAGCCGAAGGGCGTGCTGCACACCACCGGCGGCTATCTCGTCTATGCGTCCATGACGCATCAGTACATCTTCGACTACCACCCCGGCGACATCTACTGGTGCACCGCCGACGTGGGCTGGGTGACGGGCCACTCCTACATCGTCTATGGCCCGCTCGCGAACGGCGCCACCACGCTGATGTTCGAGGGCATCCCCAACTATCCCAGCGTGTCGCGCTTCTGGGATGTGATCGACAAGCACAAGGTCAACATCTTCTACACCGCCCCCACCGCCATCCGCTCGCTGATGCAGGCGGGCGAGGAGCCGGTGAAGCGCACCTCGCGCTCGTCGCTGCGCCTGCTCGGCTCGGTGGGCGAGCCCATCAATCCGGAAGCCTGGGAGTGGTACTACCGCGTCGTCGGCGAGGAGCGCTGCCCCATCGTCGACACCTGGTGGCAGACCGAGACCGGCGGCATCCTCATCACCCCCCTGCCCGGCGCCACCAAGCTGAAGCCCGGCTCCGCCACCCGCCCCTTCTTCGGCGTGATGCCCGAGGTGGTGGACGCGGAAGGCAAGGTGCTTGAGGGCGCCTGCGAGGGCAACCTCGTGATCGCCGACAGCTGGCCGGGCCAGATGCGCACGGTCTATGGCGACCATGAGCGCTTCGAGCAGACCTACTTCTCCACCTATCCCGGCAAGTACTTCACCGGCGACGGCTGCCGCCGCGACGCGGACGGCTTCTACTGGATCACCGGCCGCGTGGACGACGTGATCAACGTGTCCGGCCACCGCATGGGCACGGCGGAGGTGGAAAGCGCCCTCGTCGCCCATCCCAAGGTGTCGGAAGCCGCCGTGGTGGGCTTCCCTCACGACATCAAGGGCCAGGGCATCTACGCCTATGTCACCCTGATGGACGGCGAGGAGCCCACCGAGGAACTGCGCAAGGAACTGGTGGGCTGGGTGCGCCGCGAGATCGGCCCCATCGCCTCCCCGGACCTGATCCAGTTCGCGCCGGGCCTGCCCAAGACCCGCTCGGGCAAGATCATGCGCCGCATCCTGCGCAAGATCGCCGAGGACCAGTTCGAGAGCCTGGGCGACACCTCGACCCTCGCCGATCCCGGCGTGGTGGAGGACCTCATCCACAACCGCCAGAACAAGCGCGACGCAGCCGCCTGAGCCGCACCGCCTTTCTGAAAACGAGACCGGCGCCCCTCGGGGCGCCGGTTTTGTTTTGGGAGAGGGTTGGAGCGGGAGGAGCGTTCCTTCCTGTCCGCCGTCATGGCCGGCCTTGAGCCGACCATCCACGCTGCGCGGCTGGGACGGATTTTCGAGCGCTTGCACCAGCGGCCCGGCGTGGATGCCCGGCACAAGCCCGGGAAAGACGCTCCGGGCTTGATCTCAATCGCAGGGAATGAAGAGAAGCGCTCTCAGTGGGTCAGGCCGGCGACGGTGTATTCGCCCGCCGCCACGCGCTCGGCGACGCGGGCCATATATTCGGCGCTCGCGGTCTCGCCATAGGTGGCGACGAGGCTGCGGAGGGCGGTGAACAGCGCCGCCTGCACCAGGCAGTCTTCCTCCAGCCCCTCGCGCACGGCTTCCACCCACGCATCGTTCAGATAGGTGAGCGCGGCGTGGCGGTCGTCCGCGGCCATGTCAGCGATCTCGGGAAGGGCGATGGCTGGGGTGGGCAAGGTGGACACGGCAAGGCCTCCGCACCGCGAAAATCATGCGGCGCTCCGCATTCTCTAGCATGCCGCGCGCGGGCGTTCAGGCCAGTTCTGACCAAAAGGTTAACGCCGGAATTTTTAGTTTCCGCCGTACCGCACCACGATGTCGTGGGCGAGCCGCGAGCCCTCGTCGAGCTGGCGTTCCACCGCCACCCGCGCCGCCGGCGTGCAGGTGCGGTAGACCTCCGCATAGCTGGAATAGCCCCGGTTGAAGCTCGATATGATCTTGGCCCGGCGCGCGTCGGAGGGCTGCTCGGTATCGATGAGCGCCTGCATCTCGGTGCGCCAGCGCTGCCCCTCGGAGGTCACGCCGCACAGCGGGCGCAGATAATGCAGCGCGCCGAGGATCTCGGCGAGCCGCATGAGGTCCCCGTCATAGGGCGGCGGGGCGCCCTCGGTCGGGCCCGCAGCGAAAGCGGGGGAAGAGAGCGCGAGCGCGCCGGCGGTGAGAAGAACGAGGATGCGCATGACCTTGCCGTTTCCGCGCCCACTCCTGCGGCGCGGCGGGCTTGCGGTCAAGGCTCGATCACCAGAAGGGCCGCCTGCGCCACCACCTCGGCCAACCCCTCGGTGGTGGGCAGGGCAGCCACCTCGTTGGGACGGAACCAGCCCACCTCCGCCGCTTCCGCGCCCGGCTGCGGCTCGCCGGCGCGCCAGCGGGCGGCGTGGGCGATCACCACGAAATGAGCGGCAAGCTCGCCTTCCTTGTCGCGGATGATGATGTCCCGCGCGGCGGCGAGCCCCACGATGTCGGCGCTGACCCCCACCTCCTCCATCACCTCGCGCACGGCCGCTTCGGCCAGGGTTTCTCCGGGCTCCACCCGGCCGCCGGGCAGGCTCCACAGGCCGGCGCCGGGATTGGCGGCGCGGCGGGCGAGCAGCACCAGCGGGCCGCGAAACACGGCGGCGCTGGCCGCCAGCGTCGGGCGCACCGGTGCGCGCGGCGCGGCGGCGGGCGTCTGCGGCGAAAGGGTCTCGGTCATGGCAAAGCTCGCACTGGAAAGGCTCGCGCTGGGAAAGCTCAGGCGAAAGGGCTCGGCCCGCCCGTGACGGGCGGCTTGTCGTGAGTGGGCGGGAGCTTACCCTTCCCGTCAACCTGGAGCACGCGATTCGTGACGGCCGAGACGAAGCACCCCACACCCCCGCCCGAGGCGCCGGCGACCCCCCGGCAAGCCCCGCCCGCCCGCCGGAAAACGCTGGCCCCGGCGCGGGCGTGGCAGCGCATGCTGTCGGGGCGGCGGCTCGACCTGCTGGATCCCTCCCCCCTCGACGTGGAGATCGAGGACATCGCCCACGGTCTTGCCCGCGTCGCCCGCTGGAACGGGCAGACCTCGGGCGCCAACATCTTCTCGGTGGCGCAGCATTCGCTGCTGGTGGAGCGCCTGTCGCGCCGCTCCCACCCGGACCTCGACCCGCGCTGGCGGCTGTGCGTGCTGCTGCACGACGCCCCCGAATATGTGATCGGCGACATGATCTCGCCGTTCAAGGCAGTGCTGGGGGGTGACTACAAGGCGGTGGAGGCCCGGCTCCTGGCAGCCATCTCCCTCCGCTTCGGCCTGCCGACGGTCTGGCCGGCGCCGCTGGTCAAGATCGTGAAGGCATCGGACCATGCCGCCGCCTTTTTCGAGGCGACGCGTCTGGCCGGCTTCGCCGCCGAGGAGGCCAAGGCCTTCTTCGGCCGCCCGGCCCGCCTCGACGCTGCGGCGGAAAAGGACTATCTCACCCCATGGGAGGCGGAGACCGCAAAAATGCGGTTTCTGAAACGGTTCGAGGAGCTGAAGCCATGATCCATGTCTGCTCCCTCGCCAAGCTGCACGATACGGTCGAGACCACGGGCGCGCGGCATGTCATCACGCTCATCAACGGCAACACGGTGCTGACCCGTCCCAGCAATGTGGACCCCACCAACCATCTGTTCCTCGGCATCAACGACATCGTCGAGGAGATCGAGGGCATGGTGGCGCCGGATGAGACCCACATGCACGAGCTGTTCGAGTTCGTTCATGCCTGGCCGCGCGAGGCGCCCCTGGTGATCCATTGCTATGCCGGCATCTCGCGCTCCACCGCGGCGGCCTATGCCACCCTGTGCGCGCTGCTGCCGGATCGCGACGAGACCGAGCTGGCCCAGCGCCTGCGCCATGCCTCGCCAACCGCGACCCCCAATCCGCGCATCGTGGCGCTGGCCGACAAGGTGCTGAAGCGCGACGGGCGGATGGTGGCCGCCATCCACGCCATCGGCCGCGGCGCCGATGCGTTCGAGGGCGAACCCTTCAGCCTGCCGGTGCGCTGAGGCGCCGTCGCGCGCAGCCCACGGCCGAAGAGGGAGGCGTCGCCTTCCCTTAGGGCATCTGCGCTCGGGATGAAGCGCTGGCGCCCCGGCACGTGCGCCTCTGCGTCATGGCCCATGCTTATGACGGGTGCCCCAATGTCGCGACAGCGTGATCCGCGAAAGCGGCGCGAGGCAATCGCGCTGCGACGCAGCATCCTCTAGAATGGAGGGGACATCGCTTCCGGCCCCTCAAGGCCGGGATCGCCCAGCCCCGCTTCCGACCCTGCCCGCCGGCGCACCGCCTTTGCTGCGGACCGTGCGGCCGGAGACTGCCCATGACCTCATCTTCCGCCAGCGCCGAGGGCGCCGGCTTCGGACGCATCTTCGCCATGGCCGCCGCCGCCGGCGTGGCGGTGGCCAACATCTATTACAACCAGCCCATGCTCGCGGTGATGGAGCGCGACCTGCCCGGTTCCCTCACCCCGCTGGTGCCTACGGTGACGCAGATCGGCTATGCCGCCGGCCTGTTCCTGCTGGTGCCTTTGGGCGACGTGGTGGAGCGGCGACGCCTCATCGTGATCCAGTTCGTGGCGGTGGCGGCGGCGCTGGCCTTTTCCGCCCTGGCGCAGGGGCCGCTGGCGCTGCTTGCCGCCTCCTTGCTGGTGGGCCTCGGCTCCACGGTGGCTCAGCAGATCGTGCCTTTGGCGGCCCATCTCGCCGCGCCGGAGAAGCGCGGCGCCACGGTGGGCATGGTGCTGTCGGGCATCCTCGCCGGCATCCTGCTCAGCCGCACCCTGTCCGGCTTCGTCGCCGCCCATGCGGGCTGGCGCGACATGTTCTGGCTGGGGGTGCCTATGGCATTGCTCGCCGGCGGGCTGATGGCACTGACCCTGCCCCGCAGCATGCCCGAGACCAGCCTGTCCTACGGCCGCCTCCTGGGGTCGCTCGGCGCCCTGTGGCGCGAGTTTCCCACCCTGCGCCGGGCCGCCATTACCCAGGCACTCATCTTCGCCGCCTTCATCGCCTTCTGGACCATCCTCGCCTTCCGGCTGGAGGGGCCGCCGTTCCACCTCGGCGCGCAGGCGGCGGGGCTGTTCGGCATCCTCGGCCTCGTGGGCATCCTGGCCGCGCCCCTGTCCGGCCGCTTCGCCGACCGCAAGGGCCCCGGGAGCGTGGTGCTCTGGGGCGCCGGCCTCGCCCTGGCGGCATGGCTCGTCTTCTTCGCCTGGCCCAGCATCGCCGGCATGGTGGTGGGCGTCATCGTGCTGGACTTCGCCATGCAGGGCGCGCTGGTGGCCAACCAGCACATCGTGTTCGCGCTGCGGCCGGCCGCCCGGGCGCGGCTGAACACCATCCTGATCGGCACCATGTTCGTCGGCGGGGCGCTGGGCTCAGCGGCGGCCACGCTCGCCTGGGGCTTCGGCGGCTGGCCGGCGGTGTGCGCGGCGGGACTTGGCTGCGGCGCCCTCGCTCTCGCCATCCAGGCCCTGGGCCGCAGGGGCTGACGATACCATCGGCCCCGGCCTTCGACCGGTGCCGAGCGCTCAAGCGCCGCGCGGGCTTGACCAAAGGCCTGTGAGCCAGGCTCATCGGCCTTTGGTGCTACCCCAGCACGCAGACGAGGCCGGGCACGGCCACGCCCTTTTCCGCGCGGGTGGAGGCCGCCTCCAGCAGCACCACGGCCAGCCCCGCCGCCTGTGCCAATGCGCGGACATGAGCTGCAGAATGGGCGTAGCGCAGAGTGTCGCGCAGGATCACCCCGTCGCCGTCATGGGTCTCCAGCGTGAAGGCGAAGAGTCCATCCGCTTTCAGCGCGCGCCGCGCCGCGTGGAAGAGCGGGGCAAGGTCGGCCACGTAGCACAGGGCATCGGCGGCGAGGATGAGGTCGAGGCCGGCTTCGGGCACGGCTTCCAGCGCCGCGCCCATCTCGCCCGCCTCCAGCCGGACATAGAGACCAAGCCCCGCCGCCTTCTCCAGCATGGCGGGGGAGAGGTCCACACCCGCCAGCCGCTCCACCACCGCCGCGAACAGCACCCCGGCAAGCCCGGTGCCGCAGCCCAGATCCAGCCCCTCGGCGAAGGCGAGGGTGCGGCCTCGCGCGGCCGCCGCCCGCGCCAGCGCCTCGAACAGCAGCTCCGGCCCGCGATAGGCGAGCTTGTCGCGCAGGGCGGTGTCGAAGCGGTCGGCATATTGATCGAACAGGGTGCGCACATAGGCCGCCGACATGGCCCCCTCCGCCGGCGCCGCGCCGAGCCGGGCGAGGTGCAGCCCCGCCCCCAGCGCATCGTCGGGATCAAGCGCGCGCACCCGCTCAAAGGCCTCCGTCGCGCCGGCGCGGTCTGCCATTGCGGCACGCGCCTCGCCCAGCAGGAACCAGGCGGCGGCGAAATGGGGCGCGTCGGCCACGGTTTCGGCCAGCAGCTCGGCACAGGCGCTTGCGTCGCCCTCGGCGAGGAAGGCGCGGGCCCAGTCGAGCCGCCGGTCGAGCACCGGATCGCCGGACAGGAGGGTGAAGGCGGAATGAGCCACTGGACCGAAACCTCGCGAAACCGCTTTGGCTTCCCATATAGGCGGCAAGCCCTGCGATAAAGACATGCGCCCGGAAGACCTGCTCTGCCCCTCGCCCAAGGGCCTTTATTCCCCCGCCGGCGACTTCTATGTGGACCCGACGCGCGCCGTGTCGCGGGCGGTGATTACCCATGGCCATTCGGACCATGCCCGCGCCGGCCATGCCCATGTGCTCGCCACCCGGCAGACGCTCGACCTCATGGCCATCCGCTACAGCGAAGGCTTCGCCGGTTCGACCCAGGCGCTGGCCTATGGCGAGGCGGTGGTCATCAACGGCGTGCGCGTCAGCCTGCATCCCGCCGGCCACGTGCTCGGCTCGGCCCAGGTCCGGCTGGAGAAGGACGGGCTCGTGATCGTGGTCTCCGGCGACTACAAGGACGCCGCCGACCCTACCTGCGCCCCGTTCGAGCCGGTGCGCTGCCACGTCTTCGTCAGCGAGGCGACCTTTGGCCTGCCGGTGTTCCGCCATCCCCCGGCGGCGGGCGAGACCGAGAAGCTGCTCGCCTCCGTGCGCATCTTCCCCGAGCGCACCCACATCGTGGGCGCCTATTCGCTCGGCAAAGCCCAGCGCATGATGGCGCTGATGCGCGCCGCCGGCCACGACGCGCCGATCTATGTGCATGGCGCGCTCACCGCCATCACCGATTATTATGAGGCTCAGGGCCTGGCGCTGGGCGACATCCGCCCGGTGAAGGGCACCGACAAGGCCGCCTTCGCCGGGGCGGTGGTGATCGCCCCGCCCTCCGCAATGACCGACATCTGGGCGCGGCGCTTCGCCGATCCCATCACCTGCTTCGCCTCCGGCTGGATGCGGGTGCGCGCCCGGGCCCGCCAGCGCGGCGTGGAGCTGCCGCTGGTAGTGTCCGACCATGCGGACTGGGACGGGCTCTGCGCCTCCATCCAGGCCACCGGCTGCGAGGAGCTGTGGGTGACCCACGGCGCTGAGGACGCTTTGGTCCACTGGGCCCAGACCCGCCAATTGCGTGCCCGCCCGCTCCACATGGTGGGCTATGGCGAGGAGGACGAGGAGGCGGCTCCCACTGAAGGCGCAGCGCCGGGGGCTGCGCCATGAACCGCTTCGCCGCCCTGCTCGACCGCATGTCCTATGAAGCCGGGCGCAACGCCAAGATCCGGCTGATGGCGGACTATTTCCGCACCACGCCGGACCCCGAGCGCGGCTTCGCCCTCGCGGCGCTCACCGGCGCGCTCTCCTTCGCCAACGCCAAGCCCGGCGTGGTGCGCGCCCTCATCATGGAGCGGGCCGACCCGGTGCTGTTCGAGATGTCCTACGATTATGTGGGCGACCTCTCGGAAACCGTCGCCCTCATGTGGCCGAGGCTGGAAGGCGCCCCGACCCACGCGCCGCTGCTGTCCGAGATCGTCCACGGCCTCTCCACCCTCTCCCGCTCCACCCTGCCCCGCCGCCTTGCCGACTGGCTGGACGGGCTGGACGAAACCGGCCGCTGGGCGCTGCTGAAGCTCATCACCGGCGCCATGCGGGTCGGCGCCTCCGCCCGCCTCGCCAAGACCGCGTTGGCAAGCCTTGGCAGCGTCACGCCGGACGAGGTGGAACTGGTATGGCCCGGCCTCGCGCCACCCTATGAAGAGCTGTTCGCCTGGGTGGAAGGTCATGGGCCGCGGCCCGAGACCTCCAACCCCGCGCCGTTTCGCCCGGTGATGCTGGCCCACGCCATCGAGGAAGCCAATTTCGCCGACCTTGCCCCCGGCGATTTCAGCGCCGAATGGAAGTGGGACGGCATCCGCGTGCAGGCGGTGGCCGGCACCGGGGCGGATGGGGTGCGGGCGGTGCGGCTTTATTCCCGCACCGGTGAGGACATCTCCGAGGCTTTTCCCGATCTGGCGGACGCCATCGCCTTTAACGGCGCCATGGACGGGGAGTTGCTGATCGTCCGCGCGGGGCGGGTGGAGCCGTTCAACGTGCTCCAGCAGCGGCTCAACCGCAAAAGCGTGACGGTGAAGATGCTGGCGGAATTTCCCGCCCACATCCGTGCCTACGATTTGCTGGTCGATGGCGACGAGGACCTGCGCGCCCTGCCCTTCACCGCGCGGCGGGCGCGGCTGGAGGCGCTGGTGACCCGGCTGTCGTCGCCGCGCATCGACCTCTCCCCGCTGGTGCCCTTCGCCGGCTGGGATGACCTCACCCGCGCCCGCGCGGACCCCGCATCCGCCGGCGCGGGGCCGGACGCCGGCGCGGTGGAAGGGGTGATGATCAAGCGCGGCGACAGTCCCTACCTGCCCGGCCGTCCCAAGGGGCCGTGGTGGAAATGGAAGCGCGATCCGCACACGGTGGACGCCGTGCTCATGTATGCCCAGCGCGGCCACGGCAAGCGCTCGTCCTTTTATTCCGACTACACCTTCGGGGTGTGGACGCAGGGCGAGGAGGGCGATGTTCTGGTGCCCGTGGGCAAGGCCTATTTCGGCTTCACCGACGAGGAGCTGAAGCTGATCGACGCCTTCGTGCGGCGCGCCACCATCAACCGCTTCGGCCCGGTGCGGGAAGTGGTGCATGAGAAGGACGAGGGGCTGGTGCTGGAAGTGGCCTTCGAGGGCCTCGCCCGCTCCACCCGCCACCGCTCCGGCATCGCCATGCGCTTCCCCCGCATCGCGCGCCTCAGGTGGGACAAGCCGCCGGGCGAGGCCGACCGGCTGGAGACACTGGAGGCGCTGCTGAGGTAGGGTGACTTTTATACCATCGGCCCCGGTCTTCGACCGAAGCCGAGAGGGTGTCGCTCAGGCGCCGCGCGGGCTTCATGCCAAGGGCCGACGAGGCACACTCGCTGCCCTTGGCACTACTGGCTCGCCCAGATGATGCGGGCCATCCACTCCAGCTGGTCCAGCGGGATCTGCCGGTCCTCGTGGGCGGGATTGAGGGAGCGCAGCTCCACGTGGCGGGTGGTCTTGCGCACCAGCTCCTTGGCCAGCACCTCTCCCTCCCGGGTCTTCACCACCACCCGGTCGCCGCGCCGCACCGGCGTGCCCGGCGAGACCACCACGATGTCGCCGTTGCGATAGACCGGCTGCATGGAATCCCCGGCGATCTCCAGCGCATAGGCGTGCTGGTCTTCCACCTCGGGAAAGGCGATCTCGTCCCAACCGGTGCCGACAGGAAAGCCGGCATCGTCGAAGAAGCCGCCCGAGCCCGCCTGGGCAAAGCCGATCTGCGGGATGGCGTGGATCGGCCCCGTCAGCGGCTGGCTTTCCTCGGCGAAGCCGTGGGCCCCGCCGTGGCGCTCGTCGGCCGGCACCATCATGGCGAAGAACAGCTCGGCGCTGGTTCCGGTGGCCGACAGGGCCTTGGCGATGCTCTCGGTGGAAGGCCAGCGCAGGCGGCCGTCCGTGGTGATGCGCTTGGAGCGGTTGAAGGTGGTGGGGTCGAGCCCGGACCGCCGCGCCAGCCCCGACGTGGACAGCCCATGCTGCTCCGCGAGTTGGTCGATGGCACGCCAGACCTGGCCGTGAGTGAGCATGGGGCTTCCGTGTCCCGCTACGTGAGTCCAGACAATAGGGATTTGTTCCCTTTTTGTACAGGACTTCTGTCCTGATGCAACCCTGGGGCGCATAAGGTTGCTGTTTTGTTCGATCCCGCGTAAGGGAGCCGCTGAAGATCCCCGTCGCGGAGCTACCCCGTGCCCGACCTCTCCCCCTCCCCTACTGTCATCTTCAAGATCTGCCCCGCCTCCCTATGGGCGCAGGCGGAGGCCGACGGCGTGTTCTCCGGCGCGCCGGTGGACCATGCGGACGGCTATACCCATTTCTCCACCGCCGCGCAGGCGCGGGAGACGGCAGCGCGGCATTTCAAGGGCGCGGGCGATCTCAAGCTGGTCGCCGTGGCGGCCGAGCCCCTCGGCGCGGCGCTGCGCTGGGAGCCCTCGCGCGGCGGCGCCCTCTTCCCCCACCTTTACGGCCCGTTGCCGCTCACCGCCGTGTTGTGGGTGAAGGACCTGCCGCTGGGGCCGGACGGCGCGCACCTCTTTCCGGACATGGCCTGATCACGCCCCGAAGGTGCGGCGCTCCAGCGCCGGCAGGCGCAGCGCCTGGAACGCTCCCCGGGCGATGAGAAAGGCGAGGAAGGCCAGCCACAGGCCGTGATTGCCCAGCCCCCGCAGTCCCCACCAGGCGGCAAGATAGACGGCGAGAGCGCACAGCATCAGGTTGCGCATGTCGCGCGACCACAGGGCGCCGATATAGACCCCGTCGAAGGCATAGGCGGCGACGCCCGCCACCGGCAGCAGCGCGGCATAGATGAGGAAATCGCGGGCCGCCGCGCGCACCTCCTCGCTCGTGGTCATGGCATCCACGATGGCCGGGCCGATGGCGAGATAGAGCGCGCAGGCCACCAGCGCGAAGACGAGCCCCCAGATGAGGCACAGCCGCACTCCGGCGGCAAAGTCCGCCCGCCGGCGGCCGCCCACCGCCGCGCCGCAGATCTGCTCAGCGGCGGTAGCGAAGCCGTCGAGGAAATAGGCGGCCACCATCACCATGTTCTGGAGCACGGCGTTGGCGGCCAGCGTCACGTCCCCCGCCCGCGCGCCCTGCGCCGCGAAGAAGGAGAAGGCGAACATCAGCGCCGCGGTGCGGATCATGATGTCGCGATTGAGCAGGAACGATTCGGCGAGCCGCGCCCGGTTGAACAGCACCCCGCGCGGCAGAGCCACCGCGCCGCCGAGCATGCTCAGGCACAGGAGCAGCCCCGCCGCGGTGCCGGCGATCTCCGCCATCAGCGTGCCGGCGGCGGCCCCCGCGACGCCCCACCCGGCGCCGAGCACCAGGACGGCAGTGAGCGCCATGTTGAGCAGGTTCATGCCCACCTGCAGCGCCAGCGCCCGGCCGGTGCGGCCGAGGCCCACCAGCCAGCCCAGCACCACATAATTGGCCAGGGTGAAGGGCGCGGCGTAGATGCGCACGGCATAATAGGCGCGCACCGCCGCGTTCACCTCCTCGCTCGCCCCGGCAAGGCCGAGGGCGGCATAGGCGATGGGCGCCTGCAGGGCGATGAGCACCAGACCCAAGGCGCCGGCGAGCAGCAGAGCGCGGGCGAGCACGGCACGCTCTTCCACGCCGTCGCGCCGACCGACCGCCTGGGCGGCGAGGCCCACCGTGCCCATGCGCAGGAAGCCGAACACCCAGAACAGCATGTCGAAGATAACGGCGGCCAGCGCCACCCCGCCCAGCAGCGCCGCATCCCCCAGCCGCCCCACCACCGCCGCATCCACGATGCCGAGCAGCGGCGTGGTCAGGTGCGCCACCGTCATGGGCAGCGCGATGGCAAGCACCCGAGCGTGCGTGACCCGACCGTCAGCAGCGGCGAGGGCCATCGGGGATCAGCGCCGGCCGAGGACGCGCAAAATGAGCCAGAGCGGGATGACAACCACGGCGCCGAGCAGGAAATAGCGCCACAGCCGCTCCACCGCCTCGAAGCTGAAGTTGAACAGGCTGCGCACCAGCCGTTCGAGGCTGGTGAGGATGTTCATGGGGTCGATGCCCAGCGCCGCGAGGATGACGCCCACCACCACCGAGAGGATTACGAGCCGCACCAGCACCCAGGCGGGCGACCCGCCGAAGAAACGGGTGATCTCGTTGGTCTCGGGCATGGGGTCCTCCTGTCGGAAGGCAGGTCTAGCACAGCTTCGCGCGCGCCGGGAATGCGGCCGGCGCCGGTCCACCCGCCCGCTTGTGGCCGGCAGATCATCCGGCGGCGAGGAAGGCCTTGACCAGCGCCACGGTCGCGGCCGGGTTCTCCTCCATGATCCAGTGCCCGCTGCCGGGGACGATGTCGCCTTTCACGTCCGTGGCGGCGAATTTCATCACCTCCGCCATGGTCAGGCCGAACGACATTTCGCCGCCCAGCGCCAGCACCGGCACCGTGAGCTTGCCGGCGGCGAGGAAAGCCTTGTTGTCGATGGCATCCTGGTCGAAGGCGGCGAACTGGGCGAAGCCCGCCCGCATGGCGCCCGGCAGGGCATAGAGCGCGGCGTAGTGCGCCCGCGCCGCCTCGCCGAAATGGCTGGGATGGGCGGAGAATTCGTTCCAGAAGCGATCGAGGTAGATACGCT
Source organism: Xanthobacter autotrophicus Py2 (assembly GCA_000017645.1). NCBI lineage: Bacteria > Pseudomonadati > Pseudomonadota > Alphaproteobacteria > Hyphomicrobiales > Xanthobacteraceae > Xanthobacter > Xanthobacter versatilis. The sequence goes on along the minus strand of CP000781.1, from coordinate 1,676,513 downwards.
CGCGCCCCTCCACCAGCCGCTCCATGTCCGGGCCGCCGAAGCGGAAATGCCAGAGCAGCGGATTCTTGAGGATCTCCTCCCACGGCCCCACGCCCGGCAACGGCGCGTCGATGAGGACGAACCGCGTCACCCGCTCGCGATGGAGGGCGGCGAAGGCGAAGCCCACCATGTTGCCGATGTCGTGGGTGACGAGGGCAGCCTTGTCGATGCCCAGCGCGTCCAGCACGCCGGCGACATCGCCGGCCTGGGTCTTCTTGTCGAAGCCGCCATCCGGCTTTGCGGAAAGCCCCATGCCCCTCAGGTCCGGCACCACCACGGTATGGTCCGGCGCCAGCGCGGCCGCCATCGGCGCCCACATGTCGCCGGTTTCGCCATAGCCATGCAGCAGGACGACCACCGGCCCGCTGCCGCCGAAGCGGACATGGATGGTCGTGCCGTTGGTTTCGATCTCCCGGGTGCGGAAATCCGCGGGGAAGGGAACCACCTGCGCGGGCGCGGCGCCGGTCGTGGCGGTGTCAGGCATGGGACGTCCTCCATCGCGGCACCCCCGGTGCGTGCGCGGCCGCAGGAGTATGGCGCCATAAGGCCGAGCGCAGTAGTGTGGCGGGGTCGATTTCTCCGCGCCGCGGACGAAACCCGCGACGGCGGCGCTGATCCGCCATCCGGATCCCGGATTTGCCTCTCCGGCGCAAAGGTGCTAACCACCCGCACTTCACGAGGACGGCCATGCCGATCCCGCCGACCGGACCTTGGGTCCGGAGGTCACCGCCCGACAGCGCGTTGCGCCCTCGGGCGCGATCTGCGTTGTCTTGAGGCGTAGCCGTCTCGACACGGGCGCGGGGCCGGCTCCGGCCCGTCTTATGTGAAACCCAAACCACGGACGGCCATGTTCGATACCCTTTCCGACCGCCTCGGCGGCATACTCGACAAGCTGAAGCGGCGCGGCGCCCTCACCGAGGCCGACGTGGGCGAGGCCATGCGCGAGGTGCGCCGCGCGCTGATCGAGGCGGACGTGGCCCTCGACGTGGTGCGCTCCTTCACCGACCGGGTGAAGAATCGCGCCGTGGGCGTGGAGGTCATCAAGTCGGTGACCCCCGGGCAGATGGTGGTCAAGATCGTTCATGACGAGCTTGTCGCCACCCTGGGCTCCGACGCCGATCCCATCGATCTCAACGCCCCCGCCCCCGTCCCCATCCTGATGGTGGGCCTGCAGGGCTCGGGCAAGACCACCTCGACGGCCAAGATCGCCAAGCGCCTCACCGAACGCGGCAAGCGCAAGGTGCTGATGGCGTCCCTCGACACCCGCCGTCCCGCCGCCATGGAGCAGCTGGCCACCCTCGGCAAGCAGGTGGAGGTGGCGACCCTGCCCATCGTCGCCGGCCAGAGCGCGGTGCAGATCGCGAAGCGCGCCATCGAGGCGGCGAAGCTCGGTGGCTACGACGTGGTCATGCTCGACACCGCCGGCCGCGTGACGCTGGACGAGGCCCTCATGGCCGAGGTGGCCGAGGTGAAGGCCGCCACCGGCCCGCACGAAGTGCTGCTGGTGGCTGACAGCCTCACCGGCCAGGACGCGGTGAACACCGCCAAGGCGTTCGACGGCCGGGTCGGCCTCACCGGCATCGTGCTCACCCGCGCCGACGGCGATGGCCGCGGCGGCGCGGCGCTGTCCATGCGCGCGGTCACCGGCAAGCCCATCAAGCTGCTCGGCACCGGCGAGAAGATGGACGCGCTGGAGGATTTCGATCCCCATCGCGTGGCCGGCCGCATCCTCGGCATGGGCGACGTGGTGGCGCTGGTGGAGAAGGCCGCCGAGGCCATCGACATCGAGAAGGCGAAGGTCACCGCCGAGCGCATGCGCAAGGGCACCTTCGACCTGGACGACCTGCGCAGCCAGCTGGAGCAGATGGCGAAGATGGGCGGGCTCGGTGGGCTCATGGGCATGCTGCCCGGCGTCGCCAAGATGAAGAACCAGATCGCCTCCGCCAATCTCGACGACAAGGTGTTCAAGCGGCAGGTGGCCATCATCAATTCGATGACGCCGAAGGAGCGCCGCGCCCCCAAGCTCCTCGACGCCTCGCGCAAGCGCCGCATCGCCGCCGGCTCCGGCACCAAGGTGGAGGAGATCAACCGTCTCCTGAAGATGCACCGCCAGATGGCCGACGTGATGAAGTCGCTGGGCGGCGCCGCCGGCAAGCGCGGCCCGCTGGCGGGCCTTGCCGGCATGATGGGCTTCGGCGGCGGCGGACCGTCCCCCGAGATGCTCAAGGACATGGCCGAGAAGATGGGCGCCGGTGGTCCCGGTGGCGCGGGCGGGTTGCCCCCCAACTTCCCCGGCCTGCCGGGTGGCGGACTGCCGCCCAAGTTCCCCGGCGGCCTGCCGGGCCTGCCGAAAGGCCTTCCTGGACTGGGAGGCTTGAAGAAGAAGTAACGCGGATTCCAGCTCTCCGTCATGGCCGGGCAGCACGATCCCGACCAGCACGATCACTCATCGAACGACCAAAGGAAGAAACCCATGTCCCTGAAGATCCGTCTCGCCCGCGGCGGCGCCAAGAAGCGCCCCTATTACCGCATCGTCATCGCCGACGCCCGCTCGCCCCGCGACGGCCGCTTCATCGAGAAGATCGGCACCTTCAACCCGCTGCTCGCCAAGGATGCCGAGAACCGCGTGGTGCTCGACGCCGACAAGGCCAAGGCGTGGCTTGAAAAGGGCGCCCAGCCCACCGACCGCGTCGCCCGCTTCCTGGACGCCGCCGGCCTCATGAAGCGCGATGCCAAGAACAACCCCAAGAAGGGCGAGCCCGGCGAGAAGGCCAAGGAGCGCGCCAAGGAGCGGGCCGAGAAGGCCGCCGCCGGCAGCACCGAGGACGCCGCCGCCGAGTGAGGCCGGAGGCCTCGTCTCTGACGGTTCAAGGGGGGCGCCTGGCGCCCCCCTTTTCTTTTGCGCGGAAGGCTTGTGCGCCAGGGGCTCGCGCCGAATGCCGCCTTCCCTTCGGTCCGCGGCTGAAATCGCGGCGCCGGGCGTCGCTGCGCCCTTTCCATCCTCGGCCGGCATCCCATCTAGACGGGAGCCTCGAAGCTCGGGCGCGGCGGCATGGGCGGTTCCACCCACGCGCCAGCCGGTCTAGAGAAAGAGGCGACAGACCGATTCCTTGAAGCCTTTCCTGCCCGGAGCGCCGCATGTCCGAACCCGTCACCCTCTCGTTCGCACGGCTCACCGCCGCCCCCAAGGGCGTGCTGATCGTGTTGACCGACGAGACCCTCGCCTTCGGCGCGCAGACGCAGAAGCTGCTGAAGGGCGCCGATGCCGCCATCACCCGCGCCTTCGACGCCGAGCGCTACAAGGGCAAGGCCTGGAGCACCATCGACCTGCTCGCTCCCGCCGGCCTCGATGCGCCGCGCCTGGTGGTGATCTCCGTGGGCAAGGCCGGGGAGCTGAAGCCTGCCGATTTCCTCAAGCTGGGCGGCGTGGCGGCGGGCAAGATCCCCTCCTCCGCCCGCGAGGCGACGGTCGTGCTCGACCTGCCGGGCGCCAAGATCGGCCCCGAGTCGGCGGCTGAAGTCGCCCTCGGCATCCGCCTGCGCACCTACAGCTTCGACCGCTACAAGACCAAAAAGAAGGACGACACCGAGCGCGGCGCACTCGCCATGACTTTGCTGGTGTCCGACGAGGCCGGCACCAAGCGCGCGGCGACGACGGCCGATGCGGTGGGCGACGGCGTGCTGTTCGCCCGCGACCTGGTGAACGAGCCCGCCAACGTGCTCGACCCGCCTGAGTTCGCCCGCCGCGCCGAGGAGCACCTGTCGTCCGTGGGCGTTGAGATCGAGGTGCTGGACGACGCCGGCCTCGCCCGCGCCGGCATGCACACGCTGCTGGGCGTCGGCCAGGGCTCCATCAAGGAGAGCCGCGTCGTCATCATGCGCTGGAACGGCGGGCCGGCCGGCGAACCGCCTGTGGCCTTCATCGGCAAGGGCGTGACCTTCGACACCGGCGGCATCTCCATCAAGCCGGCGGCCGGCATGGAGGACATGAAGGGCGACATGGGCGGCGCCGCCTGCGTCACCGGCCTCATGTATGCCCTCGCCGCCCGCAAGGCGAAGGTGAATGCGGTGGGCCTCATCGGCCTGGTGGAAAACATGCCCGACGGCGCCGCCCAGCGCCCCGGCGACATCGTCACCTCCCTGTCGGGCCAGACCATCGAGATCATCAACACCGATGCCGAGGGCCGGCTCGTGCTCTGCGACGTGCTCTGGTACGCCAAGGAGCAGTTCAAGCCCAAGTTCATGATCGACCTCGCCACCCTCACCGGGGCCATCCTGGTGGCGCTGGGGTCGGAATATGCCGGCCTGTTCTCCAACGACGACACCCTGAGCGAGCGCCTGACCAAGACCGGCCAGGAGACCGGCGAGCGGGTGTGGCGCATGCCGCTCGGCCCGGAATACGACAAGCTGGTGGATTCCAAGTTCGCCGACATGAAGAACACCGGCGGCCGCCATGCCGGCTCCATCACCGCCGCCCAGTTCCTCCAGCGCTTCGTGGACAAGACCCCCTGGGCGCATCTGGACATCGCCGGCACCGCCATGTCGTCGCCGGCCTCCGACATCAACAAGAGCTGGGGCTCGGGCTGGGGCGTGCGCCTGCTGAACCAGCTGGTGAAGGACCACTACGAGGGGTGAGGCGCAAGCCTCTCCCACTTAAGCCGCTTCCGCCCAAGCCTCTCCCACCGTCGCCCTCCGGCTTGACCGGAGGACCCATTTCCCGGCCGGCGCAGCCGCGCAATGGATGGGACAAGCGGCGCCATGGATCCTCCGGTCAAGCCGGAGGATGACGGGGATGTAGAGGCGAAGGGTTGGAAGCGGGCTGGGACGCGAGGGGCGCACCCTGTGCGGGATACCCCGAGAGCCTATTCGGCGGGGCCGGCGTGCGGGGGATGCTTCGGCTCGGTCAGGCGCATGGCGGCGTAGCCCATGGCGATCACCACCACGGGCAGCACCACATACGCATAAAGCCAGAGGCCGGTCATATCAGTCGTCCAAACACGCTTCTCGCCATGAAATGTAGCACACCGGCCGCAGCCAGCCAAAAGACGCTGCCCAGCGCGATGAGCACGCCATGGGAAGGCGCCGCGGCACCGGCAGCGCCCAATCCATAGAGCGAGGCCACCGCCGGCCCCAGCGCCCCGACCGTCAGGCAGGCGGTGGAGGCCCGGTCGAGGGCATTAGCCATCAGCTTGGTGCGCTCGTTGTGGATCAGGCTCATGGAGCGGCATATGGAAGGCCGTGCTGCCCCGGTCAAGCGCCGGTGCCGGCCCGAAGGACGGGAGGGCATGGCCGAATTCCCGGTGCAAACCGGCCGGAACGTGCTCTAACCTTCCCCCGTCCCTGATCCGCCACGGCCATGACCGAAATCCTCTTCTACCACCTCGAACGCCGCCCGCTGGAGCAGGTGCTGCCGACGCTTCTGGAGAAGTCGCTGGAGCGCGGCTGGCGGTGCGTGGTGCAGTGCGGGTCGGCGGAGCGGCGCGATGCGCTCGATGCGCATCTGTGGACCTACAACGAGGCCTCCTTCCTGCCCCATGGCACCGAGGCCCAGCCGGTGCCGGAGCGCCAGCCGGTGCTCCTCGCCACCACCGAGGCCAACCCCAACGGCGCGCAGGTCCGCTTTCTGGTGGACGCGGTGCCGCTGGCCGATGCCGCACCCTATGTGCGCGTGGTGCATCTGTTCGACGGGCGGGACGACGAGCAGGTGGCCGCCGCCCGCGAGCGCTGGCGCGAGGCCAAGGCCGCCGCCACCGCGCAGGGCCACGAGCTCACTTATTGGCAGCAGGACGAGAACGGCCGCTGGGTGCGCAAGGCGTGACCCCAAGCCCGCGCTGCGCCTGAGCAGAAGCGGAGTGTAAACTTACCCCACGCGGCGTCTGAGCGAACTCCGCTCACGCCTTCGGACGGCGGAAGGCCCTCAGCAGGAAGGTGAGGACCGGCACCACCAGCCCCGGCACCGCCGCGAAGGAAGCGAACTGCGACAGGCTGGACGAGGTGGCCTTCACCTCCGCCTGCACCGCCTCCATGGCCGCCTGGTTCACCTGGTTGGCGAGGGCAAGTTCCCGCGAGGGCTTCAGCGTCGCGCCCACCACCGCCACGATGAGGGCCAGCACCAGCCCGCCGCCGCCCACCACCACCGCTGCCCAGATCGCCCCCAACGAGGCTTCCAGCGCGAGGAACAGCGCCACCCCCAGCATCACCACGCCGAAGCTGGCCACCAGCGCCGCGAAGGCGAACAGGCCCACCCGCGCCGCCACGTGCCGCAGGTGGATCTCGGCGATGATGGTATTGGTGCGCAGCAGGATCTTGAGGTTCCGCGCCAGCTGATCAACATTCATCCCGCATTCCTTCCCGTGCGCACGATGGTCACCGGCCGCAGCAGCGCGCCCACCACCACCCCGGCGAGGAAGGACACCGCCATCCACGCCAGGGGATTGAGCCGCACCGCGCGCCGCGCGCGCCTTGGTCCCGCATCCGTGGCGGGATCGATGCCCGCCGCGTCCGTCTCCATGGCCGCCTTCAGGGCCGCGCCCGAAAGCTCGCTCTGGAGCCCCATCAATTCCGTATGCCGCTCTTCGCCCAATGATGCCTCCCGGATCACCATGAGGGCCGCCTGAGAGGGGACCACCGGCGTTTCCCTGTCAAGCTGACCTGCGTGTACAACTGTGCGCGGCGGCGATTGATCCGTGCCGCCGAATCCCGCATCCAGATCCCCCACCGGACCTGCCCTCCCATGACCGCGCCCGACCAGACGTCCCATCGCCAGATCGACTATTTCTTCTCCTGCGTCAGCCCGTGGAGCTTCCTCGGCCACGCGCCGTTCATGGCGGTCGCGCGGCGCCACCACGCCACCGTGGCCTTCCACCCGGTGGAGCTCGGGCCGGTGTTCGCCCAGACCGGCGGCCTGCCGCTGGCCAAGCGGGCGCCGGAGCGCCAGCGCTACCGGCTGGTGGAACTCCAGCGCTGGCGGGCCAAGCGCGCAGTAGAGCTGCATCTGGCCCCGGCCTTCTGGCCGTTCGACGGCGCGCTGGCGGACCAGACCATCATTGCCGCCCTTCAGGCCGGCCTGCCGGTGGATGACCTCACCGCCCGCATCTGTTCGGGTGTGTGGCAAAGGCAGGAAAACCTCGCCCTGCCGGAGGTCATAGCCACCGTCGCCGACGAGGTCGGCCTGCCCGGTGACAACCTCGTCGCGGCGGCCCAGGACGAGGCGGCGAAAGCGGCCTATCTGGGCAATCGGGAGAAGGCCATGGCGGCGGACGTGTTCGGCGCGCCATCCTATGTGCTCGACGGCGAGGTGTTCTGGGGCCAGGACCGCATCGAACTCCTGGACGAAGCCCTCGCCAGCAAGCGCCCGCCGTTCCGGCCTGTGGCGTGAGAGTCCATCCGGCGGATCGGGGGCTGGATCGGGGGCACCATGAGGCGCGCGAAAAGAGTGCGCTCATTCCGGCCGGGCTTCAGGCGAACTCGGATAGAGTGGAATCGGACAAGGCCCGAAATCAACCGGGCCGCCATGGATGGGAGGCTGTTCAATGGTCACGAGACGGCAGGCATTGAGGTCGGTCGGCGGCATGGTCCTGGGGTATGGCGCCTCCCTCGTGGCGGGCTCCCGGGTCGCGGCCGCCGCGGCGGAGACCATCACCCTTCCCTTCGCCAACGGCGAGCGGCCGCTTGTGACCTATCCCGGCAAGCGGGCACTGATCGGCCTGACATCGCGTCCGCCGCAGCTCGAAACCCCGTTTTCGGTGTTCAACGAGGGCATCCTGACGCCGAACGATGCGTTTTTCGTGCGCTATCACCTGGCCGACATCCCGCTGGAGATCGACCCGGCCGCCTTCCGGCTGGAGGTGAAGGGCAAGGTCTCGACACCGCTTTCGCTTTCGCTCGACGAGCTGAAGACGAAGTTCGATCCGGTCGAATATGTCGCCGTGCATCAATGCTCCGGCAACAGCCGGGGCTTTTTCGATCCGCGCGTGGGCGGCGGGCAGGCCGGCAACGGCTTGATGGGAAATGCCCGGTGGAAGGGCGTGCCCCTGAAAGCGGTGCTGGAAAAGGCCGGCATCGCCAGCGGGGCGGTGGAAGTTTACTTCACCGGGCTCGACAATCCCGTCATCCCGGAGACGCCGCGCTTCGCCAAGTCGCTGAAGCTGGACCATGCGCTCGATGGCGAGGTCATGCTGGCGTACCAGATGAACGGCGAGGACCTGCCCTGGCTGAACGGCTTCCCGCTGCGCCTCGTGGTCCCCGGCTACTTCGGCACCTACTGGGTCAAGCACCTCAACCAGATCGCCGTTCTCGACAAGCCGCTCGACAATTTCTGGATGAGCACGGCCTATCGCATCCCGGACAACGACTGCGCCTGCGTGCCCGCGGGCGGCAAGCCCGAGAAGACCGTGCCCATCGGCCGCTTCGCCGTCCGCTCGTTCCTCACCAACGTGCTTGACGGCGCGAAGGTGGCGGCGGGCAAGCCTTTGGCGTTGCGCGGGATCGCCTTCGACGGCGGATCCGGAATCGCACGGGTCGAGGTTTCCGCCGATGGGGGCAAGACCTTCATGCCCGCCGCGCTCGGCGCGGATCTCGGTAAATACTCGTTCCGCGAATGGACGGCGAACATGACGCTGCCCGCCGGCCCGCACGCGCTCAAGGTGCGAGCCACCAACGCGCTCGGCCAGACCCAGCCCATGGAGGCCCGATGGAACCCATCCGGCTACATGCGCAGCGTCGTCGAGACCACCAACGTCGTGGCCGGGTGAGGGAGAGAACGATGATCAAGCATCTCAAATCCCTCGCCGCCGTGGCTGTCGCCGGTACCGTCGCCGGGCCTCTCGCGAGTATGGTGGTGGCCAAGCCCTTGACCTACGAGCTGCCTGAGGAAACCTCGGTGTTCAAGCCGGGACCGGGCATCGAGTCGGCCGAGAACAATTGCGCCGCCTGCCATTCGGCGGACTACATCACCACCCAGCCACCGCACATGGGACGGCCGTTCTGGGAGGCTGAAGTCCACAAGATGATCTCGGCCTACCATGCGCCGATCGACGACACCGACGCCAAGGCAATCGTCGATTACCTGGCAGCGACCTATTAGAGCGGCGTCGAGCACAGGGGAACGCGGCGTTATGGGGGAACGCTTTCCCCTGCCTGCCGTTTAAGGTCGGCCCCCGCCGACCCGTTCGCGATGCACGGGCCGGCGGGAACTTGGCCGGGCAGAGGGATGACACCCGTTTCAGTTGCCGTCCCCCATCCTGCCAAGGTGACGCCGCCCCTTCCGGACCGGATCGGAGCGCCTATGTTTCGCCAAAGGCGGCCGTGCGCCGCCCTCACGGGAGGCGATGATGACCCGTTCCACCGCTGATCTGCGCCTCGTCACCCTGTGCGCCCTTGTTGTCGCCCCGCTGGCGGCCACCCCCGCCATGGCGCAGGCGGCGCCCCAGGGAACAGCCCAGGCAGCGCCGTCGGCCGAGACCTCCGCGCCACGCTTCGCGTTCGCCCCGGTGGAGGGCGGCGCGCTGAAGCTCGACCGGGAAACCGGCAATGTGTCGCTGTGCGCCAAACGGCCCTCGGGGTTCACCTGCGAGGCGGTGCCGGACACCCGTGATGCCTATGAGGCCGAGATCGCCCGGCTCAGGGCCGAGGTGGACACCTTGCGCCGCGCCGCCGCCGTGTCGCCACAGCCTTTGCCGCCCCAACCGGGAACGCCGGCAACGCCAGTGCCGCCGGGTGCCGCGCCGAACGCCACCGACCTCGACCAGGCCTTCGCCTATGCGGAGCGCTTCTACCGGCGCCTCAAAGGCCTGATCGACGAGTTGCGCGCCCCAACCGGCGAGGAGCGCCTCTGACCGGCGTTCAGAACGCGCTCAGATAGGCGCACATGCGCTTGAGGCCCTGATCGGCGAGGGTACCGGGAAAGCCGATGAAGACGTGGCAGCCGCCGGGATAGACATCGAGCTCCGCCACGTTGCCGGCCGCGAGCCAGGCGTTGGCCATGAACAGGGTGTCGTCGAGCAGCGCGTCGCGCGTGCCCACCATGAACAGCGCCTTCGGCAGGCCCTTCAGGTTGCCGAGCAGCGGGGAGACATCCGCCTCCTCGGCCTTGCCCTCCAGCCGAAGATAATTGTTCACGAAGAAGGTGATGTCCCGCGTGTTCAGCACCAGCGGCTCGTCGCCCCAGTTGCGCGCGGAGGGGGTCAGGCGCAGGTCGAAGCAGCCGGCCGTCAGCATCGCCGCCGAGAACGGCGCAAGCTGGTGCTTGTCGCGCAGCCGCACCAGCGTCGTCACCGCGAGCGTCGCCCCGCCCGATTCGCCGCCGATGGCGAAACGCTCGGTGCCGAAGCGGGCCGCGCCCTCCTTCACCAGCCACAGCGCCGCCGCCTCGCAATCATCCGGGCCGGCGGGATAGGGCTCCTCGGGGGCGAGCGCGTAGTCCACCGAGACCACGGCCAGCCCGCACTGGCCGGCGATGCGGTCCAGCATCCCCTCGTTCTCCCGCGCCGAGCCCACGGTCCAGCCGCCGCCGTGGATGTGCAGGTAGACGCCGGTGGGGGCGCCATCCGGCATGTAGATGCGCACCGGAATATCCCCGCGCGGGCCGGGAATGGTCTCCTGCCGCGCCCGCGCGCTTTCCGGCGCGAGCGGGAACACGCCCTTGCCGGACAGCCGCGCGGCGCGGATCTCCGGTAGCGGCACCGCCCAGCGATCAGGAATGGTCTTCATGATCTTGACGATGGCGTCGTTGACCATGCGGGTATCGGGCGCGACGGCCGCCGGCGAGAACACGGCGGCATCAAGAACCAGCTTCGACATCGGCGACAGTCCCTGGCGGCGGCGGCCAGCCGGCCGCAGTCGCGATAAAGACGGGGAGATGGCAAAACTGGTACGAGCCGGAACCGCTCGGCGCAAGACGCCGATACCAGAAACGCCGCCGGCCGGATCATCCCTGCCGGCGCCCCGCAGGAGACCCGCCATGGCCCGCACCACCCGCTCCGCGCCGACCCTGAGCGAAGCCGTGCGCCACGCCGAGGCCCGCCTGCAGCTGACGACGCCCGGCGAGGGCTTCACCGAGATTACCGCCGAGGCGGCAGCCTTCCTCGGCGACATCGCGGCCGGCGCGGGAGTGCTGACGGTGTTCTGCCGCCACACCTCGGCCTCCCTGACCATCCAGGAGAATGCGGACCCTGACGTGCGCACCGACCTCCTCAGCGCTCTCGAAAGCCTCGCGCCCCGGAATTTCGGCTGGGTCCACGACACTGAGGGGCCGGACGACATGCCGGCCCATGTGCGCACCCTTCTGACCGACACCAGCCTGTCCATTCCGGTAAGCCAGGGTCGCATGGCGCTCGGCACATGGCAGGGCCTTTACCTGATCGAGCATCGTGACCGGCCCCAGCGACGTGAGGTGGTGCTGGTATTCACGGGAACAATCGGTCATATGGCGTGATCGGCTTGTCACCGCTTCGCCACGGATTGATGATCGGGCGAGCCGATTCGCGGTGGGCGCCGTCCTCCCGCGAAGACAAGAAGGGCGGAGCCGCCGGGAGGGAGCATTGGGAGAAGCCGCCGGGGGCAGCCTGCGCCTCGTAATCGCCGACGACCACCCCCTGTTCCGCGGCGCCCTGCGCGAGGCGGTGCTTGGACGTCATGCCGACGCCACCATCGAGGAGGTGGGCACCTTCGACGACCTCACCGCGTTGCTGGAACGCGACCGCGATTTCGACCTGATCCTGCTCGACCTCACCATGCCGGGGGCGCGGGGCTTCTCGGGTCTCATCTATCTGCGCGCCCAATACACCAGCCTGCCGGTGGTGGTGGTATCGGGAAACGAAGAGACCGCCGTCATCCGCCGCTGCATCGACCTCGGCGCCTCGGGCTTCATTCCCAAGACCATGAGCGTCGCCGACATGCGCGATGCGGTGGCAAGCGTGCTCGGGGGCGAGGCCTTCGTGCCGTCGGACATCAGCCTCGGTGCCCGGGCCGACGCGGAGACGGACGCCATCATCGCCCGCCTCGCCACCCTGACGCCCCAGCAGGTGCGGGTGCTGATGATGCTGTCCGAAGGCCGGCTCAACAAGCAGATCGCCTATGAGCTGAGCGTCTCCGAGGCGACGGTGAAGGCCCACGTCTCCGCCATCCTGCAGAAGCTCGGCGTGGAAAGCCGCACCCAGGCCGTTATCGCGGTGTCGAAGGTTGAAGCCGGGCTCTGGAGCCAGTCGCAGGCCTGACGGTATTGGCCTGACGGTGTCCGCCGCCCCGGTAGGGACCTTTTCACCGGTCACGGTCTAAAGCTCGTCGGGACAGGTCGGGCGTGTTCCCCGCGACCGCGCCCGCCCACCGGCAACGGCCGAAGGATCCATATGACCGAGCAAACCCTCAGCCCGTCCGGCGGCACCGCGCCGCAGCGCCGCTCCCTGAAGGAGGCGTTCGCGCTCTATACCCAGCGCGACGTGCTGAGCGTCAGCCTGCTCGGCTTCTCCTCCGGCCTGCCGCTGGCGCTCACCGGCGGCACCCTCGCCTTGTGGATGAAGGACGTGGGGGTGACGCTCACCACCATCGGCCTGTTCAGCCTGGTGGGCCTGCCCTACACCCTGAAATTCCTCTGGGCGCCGGTGCTCGATGCGGTCGACGTGCCGCTGCTGTCGCGCCTGCTGGGCCGGCGACGCGGCTGGCTGCTCACCTGCCAGATCGTGCTCATGGCCGCCATCGCCGCGCTGGCTGTGCAGGATCCGGTGGCCTCCCCCTTCGCGGTGGCCGCCTGCGCCCTGGCGGTGGCCATCGCCTCCGCCACCCAGGACATCGCCGTGGACGCCTTCCGCGTGGAGCGGCTGGACAGTTCCAGCGAGCAGGCCGCCGGCATGGCCGGCTACGTCACCGGATACCGTCTGGCCATGTTGGCGACCGGTGCCGGCGTCATCGCATTGGTGGCCTACCTAGAGGAAGCGCACGCACTGCCGCGCGCCACCAGCTGGTTCTGGGGCTACGCGCTGGCAGGGGCGTGCGTCGCCGTCGGCGTCGCCGCCACCCTGTTCGCCCGCGAGCCAAAGGCGCCGGAACGCAAGGTGGGCGAGGGTACCGGACACCGGCTGCTCGCCACCACGGTGGGTGCGTTCCGCGATTTCCTCACCCGCGACCAGGCGGTGATGATCCTTCTGTTCGTCATGCTGTTCAAATTCTGCGATGCCTTTGCCGGCGTGCTCACCGGGCCGTTCGTGCTGGACATCGGCTTCAGCAAGGCGACCTACGTGGAAATCGTCAAGGTGGTGGGCTTCGGCGGCACCATCGTCGGTGGCTTCGTGGGCGCCTATCTCGCCCGCGCCTATCCGCTCGTCACCTGCCTGTGGATTTCCGGCGTGCTGCAGATGACGTCGAACCTCGGCTTCACCCTGCAGGCCTATGCCGGGCCGAACGCCAGCGTGCTCACGGGCGTGATCCTGGTGGAGAATTTCACCAGCGCCATCGGCACGGTGATCTTCGTCGCCTACCTCTCCGCCCTGTGCGGCGCGCGCGAGCATACCGCCACCCAATATGCGCTGCTCACGGCGCTGACCGCCGTGGGCCGGACCCTGCTCGGCTCCTCAAGCGGCGCCATCGCAGAGGCGTCGGGCTGGCCGCTGTTCTTCGCCCTCACCGCGGTGGCGGGCCTGCCGGGCCTCGCCGCCCTCGGCTGGTTGCAGGTGAAAGGCCACTTCCGCGCCCTGAAGCCCGACGAAGCCGGCTGACGGCTTTCTTTTACCGCCGTCCCCGCCCCGCCTGCTGGGCCACCTGAAGCACCACCCGCTCGCAGATGGCAGGCGCCAGCGGGGCGTTCCGGCGGGCGGCGAGCACGGCGTCATCCACCGCCAGAAGCGCCTTCAGGCAACGGTCCGGATCCAGCGCCCGCAAGGCTTTCTCCATCTTCGCCTTGCGCGAGAAATGCACCGGCGGGCGGGCCGATCCCACCACCTGGTCGGGGCTCGCCCCGCCGGCGACGGCGAGCGTCATGGGATGCAGGGCGGTGAGCGCGCGCAACAGGCTACCCAGCACCGCATCGGGCCGGGTCGCCGCGCCCATGGCCTTGGCGAGGGCGGCCAGCGCCTCCCGCGTCTCCCCGGCCAGCGCCGAATCCACCACATCATCGAGGGCCAGCGCCGAGGCATCGCCCACGATGGTCCGTACATCCTCAAGGCTCACCCGCTGCTGCCCCTGGGCGTAGAGGATGAGCTTGGCGATCTCCCCGCGCGACGCCAGGCGATCGCCGCCGATGAGGGAGACCAGGAGGTCCCGCGCATCCCGGTCGATGGTGAGGCCCGCCTCGGCCATCATGGCATCCACGAGGCGGGAAAGATCGCGGTCGCTGTCGGCATAGCAGGCGATGGCGAGGGCGTTGGGGGCGTTCTCGCAAAGGGCGCGCAAGGGGGCACCCTTCTTGAGGTCGCCGGCCTCCACCACCACCAGCGCATCGCAGCGGCCGGCGAGCACGGGCTGAAGCGCCGGGACGATGTTGCGGCTGCCGGCGCGCACCCACACCACCCGCTCGCCGCCGAACAGGCCGATGGTGGAGGTCTCGTCGATCAGCCGGCGGGGGTCGGAGGAGATGTCGTCGCCTTCGAGGCGCACCAGGGCGAACGGATCATGCGCATCGGGCACGGCGCGACGCACCAGGCCCTGGGCCCGCTCATGCACGAGGCCGGTATCGGGGCCGAAGATGAGGACGACACTCTTGCCCGGGTCGCGCCGGGCGAGCGCCGTCTCGGCGTCGCCGGGCCGCACCGCGACCACGGCTCAGCTCGCCGAGCCGGGGACGCTGGGATTGCGGATGAAGAAGGCGCCAAGCTGGGCCTTGATCTGGTCCGCGACGCTGCGCGCGGCGCGCTTCTCGGCGTCCATGGTGGCGCTGTAATTGGCAAAGCGCTGGTCGCTGGTGTCGATGGTGGCGGTACCGGACGCCGCGCCCGTGGTCACGACCACCACCGGCTTCTTCAGGTCGTCGGTCGTCTTCACCAACCGCCAGTTGGCGGTGACGCGGATGACCTGGTTCTCGGGCAGGCCCGAGGACGAGTTCACGATGGCCGTGGACGCGGAGGTATCCACCGCGACGATGAGCTGGAGCGGCGCACCCTTCGGGTTCCCCGAGCCGCCGGTGAGGGCGAAGATGAGGTCGTTGCGCAGGTCGTTGCCGAGCCGGCCCCGGATCTCGATGACATCCACGTCCCGGAACTTGTCCATGAGGGCGGGGCCGCCCACCGTGGAATTTTCCGCATACAGCGGCTGGAAGCAGCCGGCGAGCGCGCCAGACAGGGCGCACACCAGCGCCAGCCGCGCCGCGAGCGGGGCACGGGCAAGCCGCCCCAGCCGGGAAGCAGGGCGGGACACTTGGGTCGAGGGATCAGGCAACGACATTCACGATCCTCTGCGGCACCACGATGATACGCTTTGGCGCGCGGCCGTCGAGTGCCCGCTGCACGCTTTCCAGCTTTAGCACCAGCGCTTCCACTTCCGCCGCCGTCGCCTCGCGCGGCACGACGATATCATCGCGCTTCTTGCCATTGATCTGGATCGGAAGTGTGACCGTGTCCTGACGCAGCAGGTCGGCCTCCACCTTCGGCCACGGGGCCTGCGCCACCAGCGTCGAGCCGCCGAGGGCAACCCAGCATTCCTCGGCCAGATGCGGCACCATGGGCGCGACCACCGACGCAAGCATTTCCGCTGCCTCGCGCAAGGCGAAGGCGAGATCCGCCGGCACCGCCTTCTCCGCCCGAGCCACGGCGATGGCACTGCCGAAGGCGTTGGCGAATTCGTGCACGTGGGCCACCGCCACGTTGAAGCGCAGGCGCTCGATGTCCTCGGCTACCGTCGCCACCAGGCCGTGGGCGGCCCGGCGCAGGCCGAGGGCGGTGGGCGAGAAGGCATCCGGGCGCGGGGAACCTGCGGACGCGCCCAGCTCCACCGCCTCGTTCACCAGCCGCCAGACCCGCTGCACGAAGCGCCAGGCGCCCTCGATGCCACCCTGCGTCCACTCGCTGTCGCGCTCGGGCGGGGTGTCGGAGAGCATGAACCAGCGGGCGCAATCCACGCCGTAGGTATCGGCCACCACCTCGGGGGCCACCACGTTGCGCTTGGACTTGGACATCTTCTCCGGCGGGGAGACGGTGACATCCGAGCCGTCGGCGATCTTCACCGCCTTGCCGTTGCCGAGGAGCTTGACCTCCTCCGGGAACAGCCACTTTCCGGCGGTATCCTTATAAGTCTCGTGGACGATCATGCCCTGGGTGAACAGGCCGGCGAAGGGCTCGTCCAGATCCACCCGGCCGCACTTCTTCAGCGCCCGGGTGAAGAAGCGCGAATAGAGCAGGTGCAGGATCGCGTGCTCGATGCCGCCGATATACTGGTCCACGGGCAGCCAATGGGCGACCGCATCCTTGTCCAGCGGCACCTGCGGATTGTCCGAGGCGTAGCGCAGGAAATACCAGGACGAATCCACGAAGGTGTCCATGGTGTCGGTCTCGCGCCGGGCCGGCTTGCCGCACTTGGGGCACGGCACGTCGCGCCACGCCTTGGCGCGGTCCAGCGGATTGCCGGGGCGATCGAAGGTGACATCGTCGGGCAGCGCCACCGGCAGCTGCTCGCGCGGCACGCCCACGGGACCGCAGGCGTCGCAATGGATGACCGGGATGGGGCAGCCCCAGTAGCGCTGGCGGGAAATGCCCCAGTCGCGCAGGCGGAAATTCACCCGCCGCGTGCCCTGCGGCTCGTCGCCGACGCGATAGCGCTCCAGGCGGCGGGCTACCGCCTCCTTGGCGTCGGGCACGCTCATGCCGTCGAGGAAGCCCGAATTGAACAGGGTGCCGTCGCCGTCATAGGCCACGTCGTCCACCACGAAGGCGCCGGGATCGGTCTCCGCGGGCAGCACCACGGGGGTGACGGAAAGGCCGTACTTGCGGGCGAAGTCGAGGTCGCGCTGGTCATGGGCCGGGCAGCCGAAGATGGCGCCGGTGCCGTAATCCATGAGTACGAAATTGGCCACATAGACCGGCACGGTGCGCTTGTCGTCCAGCGGGTGGACGACCTCGAGGCCGGTGGCGTAGCCCATCTTCTCCTGGGTCTCGATCTCCTCGGCCGAGGTGCCGCCGCGCTTGCATTCGGCGATGAAGGCGGCGAGCGCCGCATCCTTCAGCGCCAGATGCTGGGCCAGCGGATGGTCGGGAGAGAGCGCCAGGAAGGAGGCGCCGAACAGGGTGTCCGGACGGGTGGTGTAGACCTTCACCGCCTTCGCCGCCGCCGGCAGGGTGCCGGCCGAGACCGAGGCCCTGGTGAACTCGAACAGCACTTCCATGCCTTCCGAGCGGCCGATCCAGTTGCGCTGCATGAGGCGCACCTTCTCGGGCCAGCGGTCGAGCGTATCGAGGGCGTCCAGCAGCTCCTGGGCGAAATCGGTGATGCGCAGGAACCACTGCGACAGCTTGCGCCGCTCCACGATGGCGCCCGAGCGCCAGCCGCGCCCGTCGATGACCTGCTCGTTGGCGAGCACGGTGTTGTCCACCGGGTCCCAATTGACCTCGCTCTCCTTGCGGTAGGCGAGGCCGTTGTCGAGGAAATCGAGGAAGATGCGCTGCTGCTCCGCGTAATAGGACGGGTCGCAGGTGGCGATCTCGCGGTTCCAGTCCAGCGAGAGGCCGAGCAGCTGGAGCTGCTCGCGCATGGAGGCGATGTTCTCGTAGGTCCAGCTCTTGGGGTGGATGCCGCGCTCGATGGCGGCATTCTCCGCCGGCAGGCCGAAGGCGTCCCAGCCCATGGGATGGAGCACGTTGAAGCCCTGCATGCGCTTGTAGCGCGCGAGCACGTCGCCCATCACATAATTGCGGCCGTGGCCGATGTGGATGCGCCCCGACGGATAGGGGAACATCTCCATGACGAAGAATTTCGGGCGCGGGTCGTCGTTGCGCGTGCGGAAGATGCCGCGCTCGGCCCAGGTCTTCTGCCACTTCGGCTCGGCTTCGCGGGCGTTGTAGCGGTCGGGGCTACGCTCCTGCGCACGCTCGGGGGCGCGCTCCGTCGTACGATCTTGGGTCATGGATCCGTCAAGGGTAAAATCGCGCGGGACTAGGACAGAAACAGGCCGCCCGGTCAACCTTTCTCCCGGTCGCGGAGGGGGCGCGCGCGCCCGTCGGCGGGTCGCAATGGTGCGTTGCGGACCGCAGGCCCGGTTCCACCTCGCCAAGCTTCACCTCGCCAAGCTTCACCTTGCCGAGCTTCACCTTGCTGAGTTCCACCCTGCCGAAGCTCCGCCTTGCCAAGCTCCACCTTGCCACCGGCGCGCGCTTCGTCCATCAAACCCCGGTAGGTAATCTGGAGGGTGACGATGGCAGCGCGGCGTCGCGGAATGAAGTTCGGTCTCAGGTCCGCGGCCGCCTTTGCCCTGCCCTTCCTCGCCCTCCTGCTGACGGCCGCCTCGCCCGCCGCCGCGGCGGAGGGCTTGCCGGTGCTGGACGGGGCGCGACTGTCCCCGCTGTGGGCCATCCCGTTCGCCGGCATGCTGCTGTCCATCGCGCTGCTGCCGCTGCTGGCAAACCACTTCTGGCATCACCACTACGGCAAGGTGGCCCTGTTCTGGGGCCTCGCCTTCGTGGTGCCGTTCGCCACCGTCTACGGCCCATCGGCCACCGGGCACGAGGTGGTGCACACCGCGCTGCTGGAATACATCCCCTTCATCATCCTGCTGTTCGCCCTGTTCACGGTCTCCGGCGGCGTGCTGGTGACCGGGAACATCAAGGGCTCGCCGGCGGTGAACACCCTCATCCTCGGCATCGGCACCCTGATCGCGAGCCTTATCGGCACCACCGGCGCGTCCATGGTGCTGATCCGCCCGCTGCTGCGCGCCAATGACGAGCGGCGGCACAATGTGCACACGGTGGTGTTCTTCATCTTCCTGGTGTCCAACATCGGCGGCTCGCTGACGCCGCTGGGCGACCCGCCGTTGTTCCTGGGCTTCCTGAAGGGCGTGAACTTCTTCTGGACCACCACCCACCTTTTGCACGACACGGCGGTGATCGCGGCGATCCTGCTCGTCGCCTACTACCTGCTCGACCGCTATTTCTACGCCAAGGAAGACCCCGCGCTGAAGCGGACCGACCCGACCCCGCCGACCGAAAAGATCGGGCTGCGCGGGGCGCAGAACCTGCCCCTGCTGGTGGGCATCATCGGCGCCATCCTGCTTAGCGCCCTGTGGAAGCCCGGCGTCACCTTCGACATCTATGGCACCCATGTGGAACTGCAGTGGATCGTGCGCGACGTGCTGCTGGTGGCTCTCGCCTTGGTCTCCCTCGCCATAACCCCCACCATCGTGCGCGAGCGCAACGGCTTCGACTGGGAGCCCATCATGGAAGTGGCGAAGCTGTTCGCCGCCATCTTCCTTACTATCATACCGGTCATCGCCATTTTGAAGGCCGGCTCGCGGGGGGCCTTCTCGCCGCTGGTGGACCTGGTGACCGGAGCGGACGGGCAGCCGGTGAACGTCTGGTACTTCTGGCTCACCGGTTCGCTCTCAGCGTTCCTCGACAATGCGCCCACCTATCTCGTCTTCTTCAATCTCGCCGGCGGCGACCCGCACCAGCTCATGGGGCCGCTGGCGGTGACGCTGGAGGCGATCTCGGCGGGCGCGGTGTTCATGGGCGCCATGACTTATATCGGCAACGCGCCGAACTTCATGGTGCTCTCCATCGCGCGCCACCGCGGCGTGAAGATGCCGAGCTTCTTCGGCTATATTGGCTGGTCCATCGTCTTCCTGGTGCCGTGCTTCGCGCTGCTGACGTGGCTGTACTACATCTGAGGCGCGGGGCCGGCGGCGACCCTGCCGGCCACCTCAGCGCGTGATCACGATCGTGGTGTTGCCCGGTCCGTAGCTCTGCACCAGGGAATAGAGCGTGGCCGCATTGGCGGGATGCAGGCGGATGCAGCCGTGGGAGGCGGGTCCTCCCAGCTGGTTGACCGCATAGCTGCCATGGATGGCGAAGCCCCCGCTGTAGAAGATCGAATAGGGCATGGGCGAGTTGTAGTACTTGCGCGAATAATACTCGCGGTAGAGCCGTTGCGGCCGGTAGACGCCGGTAGGCGTGACGTAGCCCCGTCGCGCTGTGGAGACCAGCCAGGAATAGCGCGGCACGCCGTTCACCGAGACCGTCATGCGCTGGGACGACAGGTCCACCCGCGCCACCACCGCCGCCGCCTCGGCCCGGACGAGGAGGCCCGACAGCAGGAGCAGTGCCAGTGCAACCGGCACCGCCCGCCATCCGCCTGCGGCCGAAGGTTTCGCCAAAGGTTTCATGGCCGATCCTGCCGCCGCACGGAAGCCGGCCCACCACCCAGCCATCGCCGTATCCTTGCTCTCCTACGGGAAAGAATACTGCCACGCCAAGGCTGCAACGCAAGGCTGCACCGCAGGGCACGACCTGCCCATGCGACAGGCGATGGGTGCCACCCCATCGCTTATCCCGGTGCCGGTGGCAGCCGCCTTCACGGAATCGCGACACTACTCTAGACCCTTGTTCCGTCGCATTTTCTTCACGCGCATCAAGGCCCACTGCGCGTGAAAATGGTCTATTGTCCGCGCGCCGTTTGAAGCGCCGGCCGACCGTTGGGGGCCGCCCGCCGCGCGTCGGCGAAGGAGATCAATCCATGGTGATGATGCTGTTCGGCCTTCTGGTTTTCCTCGGCATTCATGTGGTGGGGAGCCTCAGGGGTCTTCGGGCCAAGCTCATCGCCCAGGTGGGGGAGGCTGCCTACAAGGGCTTCTTCTCCCTGCTCGCCATCAGCGGCCTTTTGCTCACCGCCTATGGCTTTGCCCTGTGGCGGGCTTCCGGCGCGCCGGACCTGTGGGATCCGCCCCTGGGGATGACGCATCTCACCAAGCTGCTGATGGTGTTCGCCTGCATCGCGCTGGTGGCGTCCGAGGTGCCGAGCCACATCAAGGCCTGGCTGAAGCACCCCATGCTGGTGGCGGTGAAGATCTGGGCCCTCGCGCACCTCCTCGCCAACGGCGATGTCGCCTCCATCGTGCTGTTCGGCTCGGTGCTGGCCTGGGCGGTGTATGATCGCATAGCGGTGAAGCGCCGGGGCGATCCGCTGCCGGTGGCGCCCAACAATTATGCCGGCGACGCGCTCGTGGTGGGCGGGGGGCTGGTGCTCTATGCCGCGCTCGCTTACCTATTCCATCCCTATGTGATCGGCGTGCCCGTGATGTGAGGCCGCCTGCGCCAGAAACGTAAGAGGAACGCCATGTCCAGTCAGGCCGATGCCCGCCGCATCACGGCGCCGCAGATCCAGGCGCGCAAGGGGGGCGAGCCCATCGTCTCCCTCACCTCCTACCATTCCCACACGGCACGGCTGCTCGACCGCCATGTGGACGTGATCCTGGTGGGCGACAGCCTCGGCATGGTGATGCACGGCATGGAGACCACCGTGCCGGTCACCGTGGAGATGATGATCGTCCACGGCCGCGCCGTGGTGCGCGGCACCAAGCGCGCCCTCATCGTGGTGGACCTGCCCTTCGGCAGCTACGAGGCGAGCCATACGGAAGCCTTCCACACCGCCGCCCGGGTGCTGAAGGAGACCGGCGCCGGCGCGGTGAAGCTGGAGGGCGGCCGCCGCATGGCCGAGACCGTGCGCTTCCTGGTGGATCGCGGCGTGCCGGTGATGGGCCATGTGGGCCTCACCCCCCAGGCCATCAACACCCTGGGCTCCTTCAAGGCCCGCGGCCGGGACGATGCGGAAGCCTCCATCATCCTCGATGACGCCCGCGCCATCGCCGAGGCCGGCGCTTTCTCCATCGTGCTCGAAGCCATCGCCGAGCCGCTGGCCCGCCGCATCACCCAGGAGGTGGCGCCCCCGACCATCGGCATCGGCGGCTCGCCCGCCTGCGACGGCCAGATCCTGGTGCTGGAGGACATGCTGGGTCTTGGCGACCGGGTGCCCAAGTTCGTGAAGAAATACGCCAATCTCGGCCCCGACATCGAGAAGGCGGTGGCAAGCTACGCCGACGAGGTGCGCGCCCGCACCTTCCCCGCCGCCGAGCACACCTACGCCCCGCGCCTCGTCGAGAAGCCGGCGAAAGCCTCCTGATGGCTGCGCGCCGGACCGGAGCCGCCCTGTCGCGCGCCGGGCTCGGCCTTCTCCTCGCCCTCGCCGCCGCGATATCCGCCGCGCCGGCGCGGGCGGCGGAAGACTGCTTCCTCGCCACCGATCTCGAAAGCGGGCGGGTGCTGGCCAAGCAGGGCCTGTGCGCCGCCCGCCATCCGCCCAACTCCACCTTCAAGATCGCCCTCGCCCTCATGGGCTATGATGCCGGCCTGCTGAAAAACGAGACCCAGCCGGTGTTCGACCCGCCCGAGGGCGCGGATCTCTCGCGGCCGCAGACGCGCGGGCCGCAGACGCCGCGCTCCTGGATGGTGAATTCCGTGGTCTGGTATTCCCAGGTCCTCGCCCGCCAGCTGGGGCCCGAGCGCATCGCCGGGTATCTGAAAGGCTTCGCCTACGGCAACGAGAACATGGGCGGCCTGAAGGGTGAGGACGAGCCTTTGGCCCGCTTCTGGCTCTCCTCGTCCCTGCGCATCTCGCCGCGCGAGCAGATCGATTTCCTGCGCCGCATGCTGAAGGGCGCCCTGCCCGTCTCGGCCGAAGCGGTCACCGCCACCGAGCGGCTCATGGCCATTGAGGAGCAGCCCGCCGGCTGGCTGGTGTTCGGCAAGACCGGAACCGGCAGCGGCCGGCACGCCGACGGCAGCCTGGACCTCTCGCGGCCGTTCGGCTGGTTCGTGGGCTTCGCCCGCAAGGGCGCTCACACCGTGGTGTTCGTGCGCTTCACCAGCCTCGACATGGCGCCCCCCGAGCCCCTCGGCCCGCTGGCGCGGCGGCAGTCCATCGCCATCCTCGCCCCGGTGCTGGCGGCGCAGGCGCCCTGATCAGGCGGCCTTCCCTCCCCCTTCCCGCTCCCGCCCAGACCCATTCAGCCAAGGACAGGCCCCGTGCGCGTCTCCGTCATCGTTTCCGCCTTCGTCGCGGCGCTCGTGGGATTCGGCGGAACCCTCGCCATCGTCCTCGCCGCCGCCGCCGCGGTGGGAGCGAGCCCCGCCGAAGCCTCCTCGTGGGTGGCCGCTATCTGCCTCGCCATCGCTGCGACCTCCGCCTTTCTCTCCATCCGCTACCGCATGCCCATCATCGCCGCGTGGTCCACGCCGGGGGCGGCGCTCATCGCCGGCTTCGGATCGGGAATCGGCATGGCCTCGGCCACCGGCGCCTTCCTGGTCGCCGGCCTGCTGGTGGTGCTGTGCGCGGCGATCAAGCCCCTCGGCACGCTGGTCGGGCGCATTCCGGTAGCGGTGGCAGCCGCCATGCTGGCCGGCGTGCTGGTCCGGTTCGTCATGGCCCTCGCCGAGCATGCGGCGGCATCGCCGGCCCTGGTGCTGCCGGTGATCGCAGTTTTCTTCATCGTGCGGGTTCTGTCGCCCAACTGGGCGGTGCCGGCGGCGCTGGTGGTGGGCGGAGCGGGGGCCGTCCTGCTGGGTCGGGTGGGACCCATGCCGGAGTTCGAGCTCTCGGCCCTGGTGTGGACCACACCGCGCTTCGAGCCCCCGGTTCTGGTGGGGCTGGGCCTGCCCCTGTTCCTCGTCACCATGGCGTCGCAGAACCTGCCCGGCTTCGCGGTGCTGCGCGCATGCGGCTATGTGCCTCCGGTGCGGCCTATCCTCGCCGTCACCGGCCTTGCCTCCATGGCGAGCGCGCCCTTCGGTGCCCACGCCACCAATCTTGCCGCCATCGCCGCCGCTTTGTGCACCGGGCCGGAGACTCACCCCGATCCCAGGCGGCGCTGGCTGGCTGGGCCGGTCTATGCCGGCTTCTACCTGCTGCTGGCGGCCGCCGGCGCCTCACTGGTGGGGGTGTTCGCGGCCCTGCCGCCCGCCCTCATCGCCACCATCGCCGGCCTCGCCCTGCTCTCAGCGCTAACCGGCGCGCTGACGGCAGCGCTGAACGAGGACAGGCACCGGGTGGCGGCGGTGGCCACCTTCGCCACCACCGCCTCGGGGGTCACGGCCCTCGGCCTCGGGGCGCCGGTGTGGGGGCTGGCGGCGGGGCTTCTCATCGTCGGCCTCGACCGGCTGCGGCGGAACTGAAGCGCCGTGCCTGAAGCGGCCCACTGAAACGAAAATCCCGCGGGCGACACCGGTCAGCCGCGGGATTTGAGGTGCGTCTCAGGCCTTCTCAGCCGGCCTGTCTCAGCCTGCCTTCTTGGCCTTGAACTGCTGGATGATGGCGATGACCTCGCCGACGAAGCCTCTGCGGAACAGGGAGACGGCGAGGACGAAGATGACGCCCTGGATCACCAGCACCCATTCGCCGAGGCCGGCGAGGTAGTTCTGCATGGTCACGATCACCGCCGCGCCAACGATGGGGCCGAGGATGGTGCCCATGCCGCCCACCAGCGTCATCAGGATCACCTCGCCCGACATCTGCCAGGCCACGTCTGTGAGCGAGGCGAGCTGGAACACCAGCACCTTGGTCGCTCCCGCAAGGCCGGCCAGCGCCGCCGACAGCACGAAGGCGAGCAGCTTGTACTGGTTCACCCGGTAGCCCAGAGAGATAGCGCGCGGCTCGTTCTCGCGGATGGCCTTCAGCACCTGACCGAACGGCGAGTGGATCGCCCGGTAGATGACCAGGAAGCCGAACACGAAGATGGCCAGCACCAGGTAGTAGAGGTTGATATCCTTCGACAGGTCGATGAGGCCGAACAGCGCCCCGCGCGGCACCGCCTGAAGGCCGTCCTCGCCGCCGGTGAAGCGGGCCTGGAGGCAGAAGAAGAAGAACATCTGCGCCAGCGCCAGCGTCACCATGGCGAAATAGATGCCCTGGCGGCGGATGGCGAGCAGGCCGGAGATGAAACCCAGCATGGCGGCGAAGACGACGCCGGCAAGGATGCCCAGCTCCGGGGTGAAGCCCATCACCTTGATGGTGTGGGCGCACACATAGGCCGACCCGCCGAAGAACATGGCGTGGCCGAACGAGAGCAGGCCCGTGTAGCCCAGAAGCAGGTTGAAGGCGCACGCGAACAACGCG
The DNA here is from genome assembly GCA_000017645.1 of Xanthobacter autotrophicus Py2. Classification (NCBI taxonomy): domain Bacteria; kingdom Pseudomonadati; phylum Pseudomonadota; class Alphaproteobacteria; order Hyphomicrobiales; family Xanthobacteraceae; genus Xanthobacter; species Xanthobacter versatilis. Next base: position 1,651,403 of record CP000781.1, on the reverse strand, counting down.
AAGCACATCACCTTCATGAGGAACACGGGGTAGACGCCGAACGGCGCCGCCAGCAGCACCGCGATGGCGAGGATGCCGAAGATGGTGCCGGCGCTGGCGCCGGAGCCGGAGGCCGCGGGCGCACCGGCGGGATGGGCGGGGGTGGAGGTGCTCATTGCGCCGCGCTCACTTGGCTGTGCCGAACAGGCCGGCGGGCTTCACCATGAGCACGATGGCCATGATGACGAAAATCACCGTGGAGGAGGCCTCCGGGTAGAACACCTTGGTCAGGCCCTCGACGATGCCGAGGCCGAAGCCGGTGACGATGGCCCCCATGATCGAGCCCATGCCGCCGATCACCACCACCGCGAACACCACGATGATGAGGTTGGAGCCCATGGTGGGGCTCACCTGGTAGGCCGGCGCGGCCAGCACGCCGGCGAGCGCGGCAAGGCCCACGCCGAAGCCGTAGGTCAGCGTGATCATGCGCGGCACGTCGATGCCGAAGGCCTGCACCAGGTCCGGCCGCTCGGTGGCGGCGCGCAGGTAGGAGCCGAGCTTGGTGCGCTCGATCACGTACCAGGTGGCGATGCACACCACGAGGGAGGCCACCACCACGAAGGCGCGGTAGTTGGGCAGGAACATGAAGCCGAGGTTGGTGCCGCCCGGCAGCGGATTGTTGTAGGGCAGGCCCGAGGAGCCGTACTGCCGGCGGAACAGGCCCTCGAGGATGAGGGCGAGGCCGAAGGTGAGCAGCAGGCCGTAGAGATGGTCGAGGTGGTAGAGCCGTTTGAGCAGGGTGCGCTCGATCACCATGCCGATAATGGCCACGATGATGGGCGACAGCACCAGCGCGCCCCAGAACGGGATGCCGGCATAGTTGAGCAGCATCCACGCCCCGAACGCGCCCATCATGTATTGCGCGCCGTGGGTGAAGTTGATCACGTTCAGAAGGCCGAAGATCACCGCGAGCCCGAGGCTCAGCATGGCGTAGAACGCGCCGTTGATCAGGCCGAGCAGCAATTGCCCGAAAAGGGCCTGCGGGGGAATGCCGAGAAGCTCGAACATCGAAGATCCGTCTCGTCAGGAGGACGCGGGCCGGCCCTTAAGGCCGGCCCACCTGAATTGGAGCATCAGCCCTTCTTGACGAGGGGGCACTCGCTGTCGGCGAGGGGGCGGAAGGCCTCGTTCGCCGGGATCGTGGCCTTCAGGGTGTAGTAGTCCCACGGGCCCTTGGACTCGGAGGGCTTCTTCACCTCGTAGAGGTACATGGGATGGATGTGGCGGCCATCGGCCCGCACCTCACCCTTGCCGAACAGCGGGTCGTCGGTGGGGATCTTTTTCATCTCGGCCACCACGGCGGCGCCGTCCTTGGCCGACTTCAGGGCTTCCACCGCCTTCAGGTAGTGGGTGACGCCGGAATAGACGCCAGCCTGCACCATGGTGGGGCGACGCCCGCCGTTGGCGGCGGCGAAGGCATCGGCGAACTTGCGGTTGGCGTCGGTCTGGTCCCAGTACCAGGCCGAGGTCAGGTTCAGGCCCTGGGCGGTCTTGAGGCCGAGGGAATGCACGTCGGTGAGGAAGATGAGCAGGCCGGCGAGCTTCTGGCCGCCGTCGACGATGCCGTATTCGGCCGCCTGCTTGATGGAGTTGATGGTGTCGCCGCCTGCATTGGCGAGGCCCACGATCTTCGACTTGGAGCTCTGGGCCTGCAGCAGGAAGGACGAGAAGTCGGCGTTGTTGAGGGGCACGCGGACCGAGCCGAGCACCTTGCCGCCATTGGCCTTCACCACTTCCGAGGTGTCGCGCTCCAGGGCATGGCCGAAGGCATAGTCGGCGGTGAGGAAGAACCAGGTGTCGCCACCGGTCTTCACGATCGCCTTGCCGGTGCCGTTGGCCAGCGCCCAGGTGTCGTAGGTCCAGTGCACGGTGTTGGGCGTGCAGGCCTTGCCGGTGAGGTCGGAGGTCGCCGCGCCGGAATTGATGAAGACCTTGTTCTTTTCCTTGGTGACGCCGCTCACCGCCAGCGCGACGCCGGAATTGGGCGTGTCGAAGATGGCGTCCACGCCGTCCACGTCATACCACTGGCGGGCGACCGAGGTGCCCACGTCGGCCTTGTTCTGGTGGTCGGCGAAGATAACCTCCACCTTGAGGCCCTTGGCGGCGGCGCCGAAATCTTCCACCGCCTTCTTGGCGGCCCACACCGAGCCCTGGCCGCCGAGATCGGCATAAAGGCCCGACTGGTCGTTGAGCACGCCGATCTTGACCGGAACCTGGGCGTAAGCGGCGCCGGCGCCCATGAGGCTGCTGGCCGCCAGAAAAATGGCTGCAAGACGCATGTGTTTCCTCCCGCCGGCTGCAAGCCGGAATTCTCTGTCAGGAACCCGGCGTCAGACGCCGAGGAACGCTTCGAGACGCGCCGCGTTTTCCGCGATCTTGTCGTTGGGGACCATGTCCACCACCCGACCGTGTTCCACCACGTAGTGGCGATCGGCAACGGTGGAGGCGAAGTGGAAGTTCTGTTCCACCAGCAGCACCGTGAACCCCTTCTTCTTCAGGTCCCGGATGATCTGGCCGATATGCTGGACGATCACCGGGGCAAGTCCCTCCGACGGCTCGTCCAGAAGCAGCAGCTTGGCACCGGTGCGCAGGATGCGGGCGATGGCCAGCATCTGCTGCTCGCCGCCGGACAGCTTGGTGCCCTGGCTGTTGCGGCGCTCTTCCAGCCGGGGGAACAGCTCGTGGACCTCGTCCACGGTCAGCCCGCCGGGCAGGACAACCGGCGGCAGCAGCAGGTTCTCGCGCACCGAGAGCGAGGCGAAGATGCCGCGTTCCTCGGGGCAGATGGCGATGCCGAGCCGGGCGATCTTGTTGGGCTGCAAACCAACCGTTTCAGTGCCCTGGTAGCGGATGGAGCCGGCGCGCTTGCGCAAAAGGCCCATGATGGCCCGCATGGTGGTGGTCTTGCCGGCGCCGTTGCGGCCCAACAGGGTCACCACCTCGCCGGGATGGACCTCGAAGTTCATGCCGTGCAGCACATGGCTCTCGCCATAGTGGCCGTGCAGGTCCTTCACCTCGAGCAGGGGAGTTCCGTTCGCGGCCATCTCAATGCGCTCCACCGGTGCCCATATAGGCCTCGACGACCTGCGGGTTCTTCGACACCTCGGAATAGGGCCCCTCGGTGAGGATCTCGCCGCGGGCGAGCACGGTGATCATGTCGGAGAGGTCCGACACAACCGAGAGGTTGTGCTCCACCATCAGGATGGTGCGCCCCTCCGACACGCGCTTGATGAGGTCCGCCGTGCGGGCGATGTCCTCGCGGCCCATGCCGGAGGTGGGCTCGTCGAGCAGCAGCATCTCCGGCTCCAGCGCCAGCGTGGTGGCAATCTCCAACGCCCGCTTGCGGCCGTAGGGAAGCTCAACCGCAAGATGCTTGGCGTAGGAGATCAGGTCCACGTCGGCCAAAAGCGCCATGGCGCGGTCGTTCAGCGCGTCCAGCGAAGTCTCCGACTTCCAGAAATGGAAGGAGTTGCCGATGGGACGCTGCAGCGCGATGCGCACGTTCTCCAGCACGGTGAGGTGCGGGAAGGTGGCGGAGATCTGGAACGAGCGCACCATGCCGAGCCGGGCCACATCCGCCGGCGGCGTGCGGGTGATGTCCTTCCCGTTCAGGCGGATGGTGCCCCGGGTCGGTTCCAGGAACTTGGTGATGAGGTTGAAGCAGGTGGTCTTGCCCGCGCCATTCGGCCCGATCAGGGCGTGAATGGTGTGACGCCGGATCCTGAGGTCAACGTTCTTGACCGCAGCAAATCCTTTGAATTCCTTGGTAAGACCAGACGCTTCAACGATGTAGGGCACGTCTGAGACGGTGTCCATGATCGTAAGGTGCCCTCGCTATTGCGGCCGATGGAGACAGCGAGCGTTCCCCTGGCCAAATTCCTCCGGATCGGCACCTTTTGCGGTGCACTTCATCTTGCGGCGCAAACTAGCACGTTACGCCATGGCAGCGTCAATAGACTGCTGTCGTGACATTTGTCTATCTCGATCTTGACTTGGGCATGTGCGACGCGGGCGTATGACTGCTTAATCCACGGGCGTGATCAGGAGATCGAGCCGCGCGCCCTCCGCGCCCGACACCTGGAGCCGCACGTCGCCGTCCGGAATCCTGAAGCGCAGGCTCTTGCGCAGGCCCGGACAGGCGTGCACCCCGGTGAAGGCGACAGGCGTCAGGGGTCGGCCGCTGACCACCACGTCGATCCAGGTATTTGCCGAAACCGTGACCTGCCATACCCGCTCGGGTGGTGGCACCTTCAGGTCCACCACCCCGGCGAAGGCTCCCTCCTCTCCATGGCGCGGCCGGACGGGGAGATTCGCCCCCGCCTGCGGCACCAGGATGAAGCGCAAGGCGCTGTCGTTCGGCAGAACCAGCGTGTCGCCGTTTCGCACCGGGCGCAGGCCGGGCGCCGCGAGCCGCGCCCGGTCCGTCGCCAGCGGCCAGGCGGCGCGGTCGCAATCCTCCGGCGGGACGGCTGGTTGCGCCCTGCCCGCTCCACCGGCTGCCACGAGAAATCCGACCGTCAGGAGCAGCGGGAGGAGCAGCGATACAACCGCCTCAGCGGCCCCGCGCCGTCTGCCGCGCACCGAATCTGCCAGGGATGCCATGGCCGCCACCCGCCCTCAGATGTATTTCATGAGATATACCTCTCGACGAAATACAACTTCAGCGCACGGGCCGCCAGCCTGAGCCGCGGACCGTCGCCGACACCGGCAGGACCGGGAGCAGACACCCCTCACTCCGGCAGGGTGCGGGCCTGGGCGTGGTAGGCCTCGTTGGGGCGCATGTCGGTGGCCGAGGCGATTCGGTTCGACATGTTGAAGAAGCCCACCACCGCCGAGACATCCCAGATGTCCCGCTCCGAGAGACCGACGCGGCGCAGGGCCTCGCGGTCCTCCTCCTCCACCTCATTGGGGCGTTCGGTGAGCTTGGCGGCGAAGTCGAGCATGGCGCGCCGGCGGGGATCGAGCCTTGCGGCGCGATAATTCATCACGAGTTGCTCGCCCAGGATGGGATCGCCGGACAGCTGGCGCACCGCCGCACCGTGGGCAGTGAGACAGTAGTAACAGCGGTTCACGGCGGACACGACCACCGCGATCATCTCCCGTTCCAACTTTGAGAGGCCGGACGGCGCGAGCATCAGGTCGTTGTACATGGCCGCGAAGGCCGAAAGCTTCGCCATGTCGAACGCATAGGCCTGAAGCACGTTCGGAACGAAGCCGATCTTCTCCAGGCACTTGTCAAAATACGCCCGGTTGGCAGGATCAAGCTCCGCCGGCGACAGCGGAAGCGCGATGGCCGGAAGGTCGTCCCGCACCCGCGCCGGAGCGGGCGCCACGGCCTTCGCGACCGGCGTTTTCGACGCCCGCCGCACGGCCGCCGCCGTTGTGGAGAGAGCCTGTCTGGCTGACGCCTTTTTCACAGGCGCGCCTTTATTTTCAGCAGTCCCGCTTTTGCCCTTTTCGGCGCCCACGCCTGCCCTCACCTTCATCGCCATCGCGTCGCCTCGTCATTGTCGCGTTGCCGGCCCGGTCCACAACCCGGGTCCAGAACTCGCCCGTTACCGGATCCATCACAGACGGACCCGGCCGGCGCTCCACAGGGGGAAAGGCCATGAACATCATGGGATTTCAAGCCGGCGCGATCAATTGGGGGGATCCCACCAGCCTGGCGGAGCTAAAGGCGCAGATCGCGGCGCAGGCCCCATCCCTGCCCGCAGGCTTCGTCGACACCTTCCTCTCCGCCACGGCGCTCGAAGATCTCGCTCCCCTTACGCCGTCCTGCGTCGCCCTACTGCTGAGCGAGGCGTGGTCCCATGTCTCAAGCCGGCCCCGGGGGCAGTCCTCCGTGCGCATTTTCAATCCTGAGCTTCATGGCGGGCCGGTCACCGTGATCGAGGCGGTGAACGACGACATGGCGTTCCTCTATACTTCGCTGGCCGGTGAAATCATCGAGTGCGGGCTGGAACTGAAGCTCGCCGCCCACCCCATCCTCCATGTGGAGCGCAACGCGGAAGGCGCAGTGACCGGGCTGGAGCTTCCTCTCCGCAGGGGCGAGCTGTCCGAGGAGAACCGCGAGAGCCTGATCCACATTCACGTCCCGGCCATGGGCGAGGCGGAGCGGACGCAGCTCAAGGCCGTCCTCGCAAGGGTGCTCAAGGACGTGGGAGTCGTGAACGACGACTTCTCCGCAATGCGCAAGCAGGTGAGGAGCCTGAGCAAGGGCTATCGCCGCGAGAAACGCCCCTACGATGCCGACGCCCAGGAGGAGGCCGCGGATGTGCTGGAATGGCTGACCGAGAACAACTTTGTCTTCCTCGGCCTACGGCACTATGAACTCATCGCGGACGGAAGCCTCAGGGCGGAGCCCAACAGCGGCCTCGGCATCCTGCGCGATCCCGATGTGCACGAGTTGCGCCTCGGCAACCAGCCGGTGGTGACGACGCCGGAGATCTGTGCCTTCCTCGAAAGCCCCTCCCCGCTGCTGTTCACCAAGGCCAGCCTGCGCTCGCTCGTTCATCGGCGCGACATGATGGACTACGTGGGCATAAAGGCCCATGACGACGACGGCCGCGTGGTGGGCGAGGTGCGCCTCATTGGCCTGTTCACCGCCACCGCCTACACCCAGCCGGTGCGCGAGATCCCGTATCTCAGGCTCAAGGCGGCATCGGTGGTGAAGGAAACCGGCCTCGAGCCCGGAAGCCATTCGGCCCACGCCCTCCAGACCCTGCTCGAGACCTATCCGCGCGACGACCTGTTCCAGATCAGCACGGAAACGCTGCTGGTCCACGCCCGCGAGATCCTCTCTCTCTACGACCGTCCACGCCTCAAGGTGATGGCGCGCGCGGACCGGTTCGACCGCTTCGTCTCGGTCCTCGTCTTCCTGCCCCGCGAGCGGTTCGACGCGGAAGTGCGGGACAAGACAGGCGCCATCCTCGCCCGTGCCTTCGAAGGCAGGGTGGCATCGGTCGATCAGGATTTCGTCACTGGCATCCCGCTCATCCGCGTCCACTACATCATCGATCGCAGCGGTGGCCGCATTCCGGAGGTGGACCGCGGCGCGCTGGAACGGCAAGTGGCGAATGCCATGCTCTCCTGGGGCGACCGGCTCGGCTTCGCCATTTCCGCCTTGCCCGGCATCGACTGGGAAATGGCGGCGCTCCTGAAGCACCGCTACGCTTTCGCGTTCGGCCCTGACTACGAGGCGGCATACGACGTCGCGACCGCACTCGCCGACATCGACCGGCTGGAGCGCCTGACGCCCGCGCGCCCCGTCGCCCTCGACTTCTACCGCCGCCCGGGCGACGACGAGCGGCGCATCTCCCTGCGCCTCCTCTCCTTCGGCGCGCCACTGCCCCTCTCTACCCGCGTGCCCATGCTGGAGAGCATGGGCCTTCGGGCCATCAACGAGCGCTCCTATCGCATCGAACCCACCGGCGAGGCGGCGCGCAGCTGGCTGCACGACATGACGCTGGAGCGCGCCGATGGCGGTTCCATCTCGATGGCGGGTGCCGACGAGCGACTGGAGGACTGCCTCAACGCCGTGCTGCGCGGCGCGGCGGCGAACGACGGCTACAACGCGCTGGTGCTCGACGCCGCCCTCTCCTTCCGCGAAGTGGCTCTGGTGCGTGCGCTCGGCCACTATATCCGGCAGGCGGGCATCCCGTTCTCCCAGGACTATATCTGGCAGACCCTGAACGCCCATGGCGCGCTCGCCCGCTCCATCATGGCCCTGTTCCACGCCCGCTTCGACCCCACGCTCGATCCCTCGGCCGAGGCGCGCGCTGCCCGTGAGGCGCCCTTGCGCGCCGCCATCGACGACGAACTCGCCGAGGTGTCGAGCCTCGACCAGGATCGCATCCTGCGGCGCTTCGTGAACCTCGTGGACGCGGCCATCCGCACCACCTTCTACCAAAGCGATGACGAGGGTCGGCCCAAGGAGGCCATCGCCATCAAGTTCGAGAGCGCGAAGGTGGAGGGCCTCGTCCTCCCCCGCCCGCTCTATGAGGTGTTCGTCTATTCGCCTCGAGTGGAAGGCGTGCACCTGCGCTTCGGCAAGGTGGCGCGCGGCGGCTTGCGCTGGTCCGACCGGCCGCAGGATTTCCGTACCGAGGTCCTCGGCCTCGTGAAGGCCCAGCAGGTGAAGAATGCGGTGATCGTGCCTGTGGGCGCCAAGGGCGGCTTCGTGCCCAAGCGCCTGCCCGCCGGCGGCAGCCGCGAGGCGGTGATGGCCGAAGGCACCGCCGCCTACGAGATCTTCGTCTCCAGCCTGCTCGACCTGACCGACAACCTGAAGGGCGGGCAGGTGGTGCACCCTGCCGACACGGTGCGCCTCGACGGCGACGACCCCTATCTCGTGGTGGCGGCCGACAAGGGCACGGCCACCTTCTCCGACACAGCCAACGCCATCTCGGCCCGCCACGGCTTCTGGCTGGACGACGCCTTCGCTTCCGGCGGCTCGGTGGGCTACGACCACAAGGCCATGGGCATCACCGCCCGCGGCGCCTGGGAAGCGGTGAAGCGCCACTTCCGCGAGATGGACATCGACATCCAGGTGACCCCGGTCACGGTCGCGGGCGTCGGCGACATGTCCGGCGACGTGTTCGGCAACGGCATGCTGCTGTCGCGCGCGCTCAAGCTGGTGGCGGCCTTCGACCACCGCCACATCTTCATCGATCCCAACCCGGACCCGGCGTCCTCCTTCGCCGAGCGCCAGCGCCTGTTCAACCTGCCCCGTTCCTCCTGGGCCGACTATGACGCATCGCTCATCTCCAAGGGCGGCGGCGTGTTCCCGCGCAGCGCCAAGAGCATCGACCTGTCGGACGAAGTGCGGGCCCTGCTGCGCTTCCCCAAGGCCCATGCCACGCCGGCCGAACTCATCACCGCCATCCTGAAGGCGCAGGTGGACCTCTTGTTCTTCGGCGGCATCGGCACCTATGTGCGCGCCTCCACCGAAACCGACGCGCAGGTGGGCGACCGCGCCAACGACGCGGTTCGCATCGCAGCCAGTGACCTCGGCGCCAAGGTGGTGGGCGAGGGCGCGAACCTCGGCATGACCCAGCGCTCGCGCATCGAGGCTGCGCGCCGGGGCGTGAAGCTCAACACCGACGCCATCGACAATTCGGCCGGCGTCAACACCTCCGACGTGGAGGTGAACATCAAGATCGCCCTCGCCTTGCCGCTGGAGCGGGGCGACCTGACCACCCCCGACCGCGCCGCGCTGCTGAAGCAGATGACCGACGAGGTCGGCGCCCTCGTGCTGCGCAACAACTATCTGCAGACGCTGGCGCTGTCCTTGGCCGAGAACAAGGGCGCGGACGACCTCGCCTTCCAGCAGCGCCTGATGCAGATGCTGGAGGCGCGCGGCGAGCTGGACCGGGCGGTGGAATTCCTGCCCTCCGACGCCGAGATCGCCGACCGGCGCTCGCGCGGGGAACACCTCACCCGGCCCGAGCTGGCGGTGCTGCTCGCCTACGCCAAGCTGGCGCTGGACCAGGACCTCGTCGCCTCCAACGTGCCGGACGACGCCTATCTTTCCGGGGAGCTGGTGAATTACTTCCCGCGCGAGATCAAGGAACGCTACCCCCACGCCATCGAGACCCACCGGCTGCACCGGGAGATCATCGCCACCGGCCTGTCCAATGCCATCGTCAACCAGGGCGGGCCGTCGTGCCTCGCCCGGATCGCCGACCAGACCGGCGCCGACGCCCCGGCCATCGCCCGCGCCTTCGCCGCCGTGCGTGACAGCTACCATGTGCCGGAGCTGAACGCCGCCATCGACGCCCTCGACACCAAGGTGCTAGGTGCAGTGCAGCTCGGCCTCTACGCCGCGGTGCAGGACCTGGTGGTGGGGCGGACCATCTGGTTCCTCGGCAACGTCTCCTTCGCCGATGGCATCGCCGGGGTGGTGGAGCGCTATCGCACCGGGATCGCGGCGGTGGCCGCCGTGCTGGAAGAAAGCCTGCCGGAGGCCTGGCGCCGCGAGCGCGAGGCGCGCATGGCCGACCTCATCGGCCAGAACGTGCCGGAAGACCTCGCCCGCAAGATCGCCTTCATGCCGGGCCTCGCTGCGGCCTCCGACATCGCCCTCATCGCCGAGACCACGGGCAAGTCCATCCCCAGCGCCGCCAGCACCTTCTTCGCGGCGGGGCGGACCTTCGCCATCGACGACCTGTTCATGCAGGCCCGCAGCATCCTGGCGCCGGACTATTACGACCGGCTCGCCCTCGACCGGTCTCTGGCCCAGCTGGAGACCTTCATGCGCCGCATCACCGAGCTGATGCTGGTGGACGACGTGGCGGGGGAAGCGGCGGTGAACGCCTTCATCTGCGCCCGCCACGAGGAGGTGGAGCGCATGCGCCGCACCGTGCGCGAGATCGCGGCCTCCGGCCTCAGCCTCTCCAAGCTGACGCTGGCCGCGAGCCTGCTCTCGGACCTGGTGCGCAGCTGAGCCGCGCCCTCCCGGCCCCGGTCAACAACCGGGGCCGTTGATCTGCAACCTGCGGCCCCGGACCCGACCGGGGCCGCAGGTTTGTCCCGGCGCCGCCTGCGCCCGATGGTGTCAGCCGGATCAGGCCGCGCCGGCCCGCAACACTGCCGGTGCCGCAGCCTGGGGGGGAGCAGCGGGGGGCTCCGGCAGCGTCGCTACCGCCTCCATCGCCGCCGAAATGGAGCTGACCACGGCGTCCTCGCCTTCGAGCCGCTCGGGCTGCCCCTGCTCGATGCCCCAGTCGGCGACGATGACCCGCCGGCCCGGCACATCGCGCTTCAGGCGGCGGATGGTGTAGCGCCGGTGCGCGGGCGTGGCCGGCGACAGATAGGACAGGACCAGCAGGTTCACCTCATCCCCCACGGGCCGACCGAGCCCGCCCCGCGAGCGCGTCTCGCACCGCAAGCCGGATTGGCGCAACCGGTGGGCGAACAGCAGCGCCGCCGCCTCGTCCAGCCCGGAGCGGGCCGACAGGATGAGGACGTGAGGGGTGCCCTCGGTCGGCGGACCGACCAGGTCGCCCGGATCAGGCAGGTAGTCGAGCAGCTCGGCGAGGGTTTCCTTGAGGCGGGTCTGGCGCGCCTCATCCAGCACGCCGCGGGCCGCATCGCGCTGGGCCAGCCGCAACGCCGGCAGCGCAACCTGATCGGCGTAATCGGCGAGCGACTTCTCCTTCAGGTGCTCCTCCGCGGCGGCCGCCGCCTCCAGCGGATCCCCCGCCAGCAGGCGCTGGTAGAGCAGCTCGCTGGCCGACAGGGGCGGCTGGTCGCCCAGCGCAACGTCGAGGAATTCAAGGCTCTCCACGTGCCGGCCCAGCACCACCAGGCAGAGCGTGAGCGGGGTGGAGAGCAGCAGCCCGATCGGCCCCCACAGCCAGGTCCAGAAGGTGGCCGCCGCGATCACCGCCACCGGCGACAGGCCGGTGGAGCGGCCATAGAGCAGGGGCTCGATCACATGGCCCACCACCGGCTCCACCACCAGGAACAGGGCGACGGTGGACAGCACCATGGTCCAGCCGGGATCCACCGCCAGCGCAAGGCCGATGGGCAAGGCCGCCGCGATGGCCGCGCCGATGTAGGGCACGAAGCGCAGCACCGCCGCCGCCAGCCCCCACAGGAAGGGACTCGGCACGCCGATGATCCAAAGGCCGAGCCCGATGACCGCGCCGAAGGAGGCATTGAGCGCCACCTGGGCCAGGAAGAACCGCGACAGCCGGCTCCCCGCATCGTCGAGGGCCGCCGTGGTGCGCTGGAGATCGTGCGCACCCGCGAGCCGCACGAAGCGGTTTCGCAGGTCCTCGCGCTGCAGCAGGATGAACAGCACGAAGATGAAGACGATGCCGAAGGTGGCGAGGGGATGCAGCAGGGGCGTCACCACCGCCGAGATTGTGCCCAGCGTGCCCGGCGGCGGCTCGTGAACCTCCACCAGCACCGGCCGCCCGTCGGTTGCGCCCGCCGCCAGCCCCTGCCCGGCCTGCGGACCGTCGATCTCACGGCTGAGGTCCTGCACCAGATCCATCGTGCGCTCGAAGGTGCCCGAGCCGCTGGCGGCCTCCTTGAGGGACTTGATCTTGTCCCGCATGTTCATGCGGTACTGGGGGAGTTCCGCCACAAGGTCGGTGACCTGCAGGGCGATCATCCCGCCGAGCGCCATGAGGCCGAGGAAAGTCACCAGCACCACCGTCACCACCGCTGCCGTGCGCGGGATGCGGATGCGGCGCAACACCATGATGACCGGCGCCAGCACGAAGGCGAGCAGGATCGCCACGGCAATGGGCACGAACACGTCGCGCCCCAGATACAGCACCGTGACGATGGCGATGGCGGCGAAGAAGGTGACGAGCCGATCCTGCCCGGGTCCGAGCACGGGCAACTTGAAGGACGGTTCACCCGAACGCAGCATCACCAATCCCTCTTGCCCGCGCGCAGCACCGCGCAGGGACATAACGCTCGGGCGCGGCTTTGCGATCCACGGCCATGCCACAACCGCCCGCCACGCCACCCCCGCTCCCCTTGACGGAACGCCGGGACGACAATGGGCGTTCGCATCTACGAGCGCAGGAGGAAAGGCCATGTTCATCTATCGGGTCACGCTGCGGGGGGAGCCGGACGGCGAACTGCACGTGCGCGACAAGCGTCCGCCCAAGGCCATGGGCCGGGACCTGGTGAAGGACGGCTATCTTGTGACCGAAGCGGTGAGCGTGCGCGCTGCCACCTCCGCCTTCGACGACGCCTCCGGCAACACGGTCAAGGAGGAGTTCTTTTCCGCCACGCCCATCGGCGCCGCCGTGCTGGTCCGGGACGCGGTGGCGACGCTGGTGGAGCATGTGGTGCCCAAGGGCGCCGAGCCCATGCCGGACCTGCCGGAGTGAGCGCCACCGGCACGACGGCCTGACGCGACGCCGCTCTTGCGCGGCGGAGCGTCCTGTGCGCCCTTGGCCGGACCTGACCCGTCCGGATCCGGCATGCCTGACACCTCCCCTTCCCCGCCTGTTCCTGCGCTTCCAGTCCCGCGCCGGGCCATCTTCGGCTGGATCCTGTTCGATCCCGCCTGCCAGCCCTATTTCACACTCATCACCACGTTCATCTTCGCCCCCTATTTCGCATCGGCCGTGGCGGCGACGCCGGTCGAGGGACAGGCGCTGTGGGGGTTCGCCACCGGCGCGGCGGGGCTCGTCATCGCCGTGTGTTCTCCGGTGCTCGGGGCGGTGGCCGATGCGGCGGGGCGGCGCAAGCCGTGGATCTTCGCCTTCGGGCTGATGATGATGGCGGGCGCGGCGGCACTGTGGTTCGCCGAGCCGGGGAACACGGCACGCATCCCCCTCGTGCTCGCCGCCTTCGCCATCGGCACAATCGGGGTGGAGTTCGCCACCGTCTTCAACAATGCCATCATGCCCGCCCTGGTGCCCAAGGAACGGCTGGGACGGCTGTCGGGCGCCGGCTGGGCGGCGGGCTATTTCGGCGGGCTGGTGGCGCTGGCGCTGATGCTCGGCTTCTTCGCCACCCAGCCCGACACCGGCCTGACCCTCCTCGGCCGCCCGCCGGCCTTCGGGCTCGATGCGGCGGCACGGGAGGGCGACCGCTTCAGCGGGCCGCTGACGGCGCTGTGGTATGCCGTGCTGGTCATTCCCATGTTCCTGTTCGTGCCCGATGCGCCCCGCGCCATGCCCATGGGCGAGGCCATCCGCACCGGGCTCGGCGAGATCCGCCGCCTGATCCCGCGCCTGAAGGAGCGCCCGGTGCTGGCGCGCTTCCTCCTCGCCAACATGGTCTATACGGATGCGTTGGTGGCGCTGTTCGCCTTCGGTGGCATCTATGCGGCGGGCACCTTCGGCTGGGGCTCCATCGAGATCGGCATCTTCGGCATCCTTCTCACTCTCACCGGCACCGCCGGCGCGCTGGCCGGCGGCTGGATCGACGACGCACTGGGGCCGCGCACGGTGATCCTGGGCGCGCTGCTGGTGCTGCTCATTGCCTGCGTCGGCCTGCTCTCGCTGGATCGCGGCGCGGTCCTCTTTGGCCTGGTACCCACCGCGCCGGGCAGCGGGCTCTTCGGCTCGGTGCCGGAGAAGATCTATCTGGGACTGGGCCTGCTTATCGGCGCAGTGGCCGGGCCGTTGCAGGCGGCAAGCCGCACCCTGCTGGTTCGGCTTGCGCCGGCCGAAAACATGGCGGAATGCTTCGGCCTGTTCGCCCTTTCGGGCAAGATCACCTCGTTCGCCGCCCCCACCTGCGTGGCGCTGGTGACGGCGGCCACCGGCAGCCAGAAGGCGGGGGTGGCCGTGCTCGTCGCCTTCTTCGTCCTCGGCGCCGTGCTGGTGCGCGGGCGGACGGGGGCACATGATGCCGATGCGACACAGGATTAGGGAGGCCGCAATGACCGTCCGCTCCATCCGCTTCGATCCCAGGCCCGCCGTGGAGGCGGCCTCCAGCACCACTGTGCATGAGTGGTACCAGGACCGCACCGGCGCCTTCTCCGCCGGCTTCTGGGCCTCGCACCCGTGCGAGATCGCCGTGACCTATGAGGAGGACGAGTTCTGCGTCCTCATCGAAGGCACGGTGGAACTCACCGACGCCTCCGGCCACACCGAGACCTATGAGGCCGGCGCCTCCTTCCTCATTCCCTCGGGCTTCACCGGAACCTGGAAGAGCGTGACGGCGGTGCGCAAATTCTATGTGGTGCACCTGCCCAAGGCGCCCGCCGCCCAGACCTCCACAGGTTAGAGCGCGGCAAGCCGGGCCTGAACGCGAGGACACTCCCGGACACAGGCTACGGAACATTGCCGGCTCCGCGACTGTTGCCCTTCCGAGACTTCAATCAGGAGGGGTGAAACCCATGTCTGTCCGGCTTCAAATCGCGGCCATGCTGTTCATGATGATCCAGGCGGTGCTGTTCTTCGCCGGTCTGCTTCTGGTGCTGCTGACACCTTTGGCGCGGGAGGCCATGGCCCTCCTACCCTGGGTGGTGACCACCACCACCATCGTGTCGCTGCCGCTGTCCTGGTGGCTGGCACCGCGCCTGCGGGCGACCACCTGGCAGCGCCACGGCACCCTCGAAGCGCTGAAATGACAGGAACCGGGGCGCCGGAGCCGGTTCCGGCGGCCCGCTCTCGCAATCGCCGTCATTGAGTGCCATTTTGTTCTCAAGAGAGAATCAGGCCTTGCGAGAGTTTGCCCGTGACCCAGTTGACCGATCCGCGCCGGCGCCCGGCTGAGCCGGCGCCCGAGCGTCCCGCCCCCCGTGCGGGCGGCATCGCCGCGCGGGCCACCGCCATCTCCGCCGCTCCGCCCGCCCCGGATTATCTCAACGGCCTCAATCCCGAGCAGCGCGAAGCCGTCGAGACCCTGGACGGCCCCCTTCTGGTCCTCGCCGGAGCCGGCACCGGCAAGACGCGGGTGCTGACCGCCCGCGTCGCCCACATCCTCTCCCAGGGCCGCGCCTACCCCTCCCAGATCCTGGTGGTGACCTTCACCAATAAGGCCGCGCGGGAGATGAAGGACCGCATCCACGCCATGGTGGGCGACCAGATCGAGGGCATGCCCTGGCTCGGCACCTTCCACTCCATCGGCGTGCGCATCCTGCGGCGCCACCACGAACTGGTGGGGCTGAAATCCGGCTTCACCATCCTCGACACCGACGACCAGATCCGCCTGCTCAAGCAATTGCTCGCCGCCGAGAACATCGACGAGAAGCGCTGGCCGGCCCGGCTCCTGGCCTCCACCATCGACAGCTGGAAGAACCGCGGCCTGTCGCCGAAAGACGTGCCGCCCGGCGAGGGCGCGGTCTTCGCCAATGGCCGGGGCGGCACCCTCTACGCCGCCTATCAGGCGCGGCTGAAGGCGCTGAACGCGGTGGATTTCGGCGACCTGCTGCTGGAGGGCATCCGCCTGTTCCGCGAGAATCCCGACGTGCTCGCGGAATATCACAAGCGCTTCAAGTACCTGCTGGTGGACGAGTATCAAGATACCAACGTCGCCCAGTATCTGTGGCTGCGCCTGCTCGCCCAGGGCTCCAAGAATGTGTGCTGCGTGGGCGACGACGACCAGTCCATCTATGGCTGGCGCGGCGCCGAGGTGGATAACATCCTCAGGTTCGAGAGCGACTTTCCCGGCGCCAAGGTGATCCGGCTGGAGCGCAACTACCGCTCCACCGGCCACATCCTCGCCTCCGCCGCCCACCTCATCGCCCACAACGAGGGCCGGCTCGGCAAGACCCTGTTCTCCGAGGGCGAGGACGGCGAGCAGGTCACCGTCACCGGAGCGTGGGATTCGGGCGAGGAAGCCCGCGCCGTCGGCGAGGAGATCGAGGCGCTGCAACGCGCCGGGCATAAATTGTCCGAGATCGCCATCCTCGTGCGCGCCTCGTTCCAGATGCGCGAGTTCGAGGATCGTTTCGTGACGCTGGGCCTGCCGTACCGCGTCATCGGCGGCCCGCGCTTTTACGAGCGGGCGGAAATCCGCGACGCGCTGGCCTATCTGCGCTGCGTGAATTCGTCCGCCGACGACCTCGCCTTCGAGCGCATCGTCAACGTTCCCAAGCGCGGCATCGGCGACGCCACGGTCAAGCAGATCCATGATGTGGCCCGCGCCGTCGGCCTGCCGCTTCAGGAGGCCACCCGAGTCCTGACCGAGAGCGAGGAGCTGAAGCCCAAGGTGCGTGCCACCCTGCGCGGCGTCGTGGAGGCGTTCGGACGCTGGCGCGAGCAGGCGCGCGTGCTGTCCCACACCGAGCTGGCCGAGATCGTGCTGGACGAGAGCGGCTACACGGAGATGTGGCAGAAGGACCGCTCGGCGGAAGCCGCCGGGCGGCTGGAGAACCTGAAGGAGCTGGTGCGCTCCATGGAGCCGTTCGAGAACCTCTCCGGCTTCCTCGAGCACATCTCCCTCGTCATGGACACCGACAACGGCGCCGGCGAGGACGCGGTGCAGATCATGACCCTGCATTCCGCCAAGGGGCTGGAATTCGACACCGTCTTCCTGCCCGGCTGGGAGGAGGGCCTGTTTCCCCACCAGCGCGCGCTGGACGAGCAGGGCAAGGCGGGGCTCGAGGAAGAGCGCCGCCTCGCCTATGTGGGCATCACCCGGGCCCGGGCCTCGGCGCGGATCTTCGTCGCCTCCAATCGGCGCATCCACGGCATGTGGAACTCCACCGTCCCCTCCCGCTTCCTCGACGAGTTGCCCGATGCCCATGTGCGGGTGGAGGAAAGCCGCGGCGGCGCGGGCTGGGGCGGGTCGAGCTATGGCGGCGGCAGCTATGGGCAGAGCCGCTTCGACCGGGCCGAGCCGTTTTCCGCCTCATCCTATTCCACCCCCGGCTGGCAGCGGGCGCAGGCCAACCGTGGCCGCACCGACCAGGGCGGCTTCGCAGGCGCTTCTTCGGGTTCTTCCCGCAGCGGCTTCTCCGAACGGGGCGGGCGTTATGATGCGGGCGGCTCCGCCCGGCGCGGTCCCATGGTGATCGAGGGCACGCTGGTGGCCACCTCCGCCGGCCCGGCATCGGCCTTCCACACCGGCGAGCGGGTGTTCCACATCAAGTTCGGCTATGGCGAGGTGACCGGCATCGACGGCAACAAGCTGACGGTGCAGTTCGACAAGGCCGGCGAGAAGCGGGTGCTGGAAACGTTCGTCGATAAGGTGTGAGCACGCCATGACCGGCGGCGGTGGCCTCAGCGCCGCCCGCCTGGCTCGCGCCAAGCGCGCGGGTGCCGGCCCGACTGGCAGCCCAACCGCCGGGCCAACTTGCCGCATCTCCTGTTTTCTTCCGCCCGCCGCCTGCTAGGATCGCGGCCGGCCTGCAATTCTGCGGGTGCAGCGATCCATCATGGCCGGCTTCAACGTCTTCCTGCTCGTCATCGAGATGGCGGTGTTTTTCACCGCCATGCTGGCCCTGTTTCGCCTGCGCGAGACGCTGGGGCTGGGGGTCTTCTTCTGCGCCCTGGGCAGCTTCCATTTCATGGAGACCTACCTGGCGGCCGCCTATTATGTGCAGCTGCCCTTCGGCATCTCCCTGTCGCCGGGGTCGGTGGTGCTGTTCTCCGGCAAGCTGGCGCTGATCCTGCTCATCTATATCCGCGAGGATGCCCTCGTCGCCCGTCAGCCGATCTACGGGCTGATCATCGGCAACATCCTCCTGATTGGCCTCGTCGCCCTGCTGCGCCAGCATGATGCGGTGGCGTCGCCCGGCGTGCCGGCCGACCTGTCCTTCATGGATGCCATGGGCCTGCTGATGATGTGGGGCACGCTGCTGCTCTTCATTGATTCCATCGCCATGATCCTGATCTACGAGCGCATCGCGCGACCGCTGCGGCGCAGGCCGGTTCTCGCCATCTGGATCACGCTGGCGCTGGTTCTCACCTTCGACCAGGTCGCGTTCTTCGGTGTGCTCTCCCTCGCCATGGGCGTGCCGCTCACGGCGGGGATCGGCGGCTGGCTGGGCAAGGTGGTGGCGGCGGGGTTCTATGCCGCCATGCTCGGCCAGTACCTCGCCCGCTTCGAATTGGCCGGTAACACACCGCGCCGGACCATCACCGACGTGTTCCACGCCCTCACCTACCGCCAGCGCTACGAGGATCTGAAGCAGGAATCCCGCCGCGACCCCCTCACCAACGTGCTGCATCGCGGCCAGCTGGAGCCGCTGGGCCGCGACCTGCTCGCCGTGGCGCGCACCACCGGGCGGCCGGTGAGCCTGCTGCTCATCGACGTGGACGATTTCAAGGACGTGAACGACCAGTTGGGACACCCCACCGGCGACGAAGTGCTGCGCCGCCTCGCCCGCGGCCTGACAGAGAGCCTGCGGCAGGCAGATCACGTGGTGCGCTATGGCGGCGACGAGTTCGCCGTCTTCGCCCCTGGCGTGGGCAATGCGGGGGCCTTGTCGCTCGCGGCCCAGCTGGGCCGGCGCGTCGGCGCCATGACGCTGCCCCCGGGGGTAGCGCGGCAGACCCTCTCCATCGGCATCGCCAGCGCTCCCGAGGACGGCAGCACCTTGACGGAGCTGCTGGATGCGGCCGACAAGCGCCTCTACGCGGCGAAGGCGGCCGGGCGGAACCGCGCAGCGGGCGGACCCGAAGCCGACGCCCTCAAGATGAACGGATGATTGCGCCCCCCATGCTCGAAGGCCTCCCCCCCAACGACGCCACCCATGTGATGCGGGTGGAAGCTTCCCGCGTCGCCGCCCAGCGCATCTCCGACATGATTTCCGAGACGTTCGATCCCGCCGAGGTGGCGGTGGCCAATTTCGAGCGCACGGACAATGACTGGGTGGTGGAAGTCTATGCCGGTGCGGCCTTCGACCCCGAACGGCTGCGGGAGATGGTGGAGATCGCCGCCGGGCCGGAGATCGCCAGCACGGTCACCTTCGGCGACGTGGAGGAGAAGGACTGGGTGGCCGCGAGCCTGGAAGGCCTCGCGCCGGTGCGCGTGGGCACCTTCGTGGTCCATGGCGGCCATGATCGCGGGCGCGTGGGGCCGAACCTCATCGGTATCGAGATCGAGGCGGCACTCGCATTCGGTACCGGTCATCACGGCACCACCCAGGGCTGCCTCCACGCCATCACCGATGCCGCGCGGCGCGGCGCTCCGCGGCGCGTGCTGGATGTGGGAACGGGAACCGGCGTGCTCGCCATCGCGGCGGACCGGCTGTTTCATACCCATGTGGTGGGCAGCGACATCGACGCCATCGCCGTGCGCACCGCCCGCGCCAACGCCAAGGCCAACAAGGCGCCGGCCGTGCAGATGATCCATGCGGCCGGGGCCGGGGCGCGCGTGCTGCGGGTGGGCGGTCCCTACGACCTGATCCTCGCCAACATCCTCCTGCCGCCGCTGAAGCGGCTGGCGCGCCCACTGCGCCGGCTGCTGGCGCCGGGCGGCCGTATCGTGCTGTCGGGATTGTTGTCGGCACAGGTACCGGCGGCGCTCGCGGCCTATCGCGCCCAGGGGCTTCGCCTGGTGTCGCAGCGCCATATCGAAGGCTGGGCGACGCTCACCCTCGCCGCGGATGCGGGGCGGCCCCTGCGCTGAAGACCGGACGGTCAAATGCAAAAGCCGCCCGCGCCGAACAGGTGCGAGCGGTCAATCCGGCAGCGGTGACCATATTGAATAAAGGCGAGAAGGCAGCGCATGTGCCGCCCGGATTGCGTGGCAACCGGGGCGGCAAAGCGCTTGCTTACATTTAACAGCAGATCGCGATGCGATCCGCCGACAACATCTCAGACGACGGCGTCTCAGGCGACGGGATCGCGGCCGTGGATCTGGACGTAGCGTGCGTATTCAAGCTCGGCCTGCTCCATGCGGGCCGCGATGACGGCTTCGAGGAAGCGGGCGAAAAAGCCCTTCTTTGCAGAAGGAGCAGCCTTGGAAGTGCGGACGAACTTGTCGGTATAGGTGACGGCGCTCATAGAGGCCTCCTGCAAATGGGCTCTGTTGCCCTTTTGCAGTGCAATATATCCCCCGGCGCAGTGCAGCAGAACTCATCAACCGGCATGCCTGCCCTGCGCCAAGCGCAAGGAAAGAGATTTGCCTGGGAAGGCGATCGACAACCCCAGCGCGGGCCGGGGCCGCCGGGTTCAGTAGCGCGCCGGCATGGTCACCTGACGGCCGAGGCCCTCGGGCGGCGGCAGGGCGGCGTGCGCGGCGCGCATGGTGGCGATCCGCTCCAACACGTCATCGGGGAACGGCGCCACATGGCGGGTGCGCAGGTCCACGTGCAGCACCATCTGCTCGGTCGTGGCAGAGACCCAGCCTTCCGAGGCATGATGCAGCGTCTGGAACAGGTGCAGGCGCTTCTCGTCATAATCCACGAGGCGCAGCGTCACCCGCACGGGAGAATGGGGCGCCAGCTCCTTCAGGTAGCGGATATGGCTTTCCGCGGTGAAGAAGGACGCACCGCGCTTGGCGGCATAGGTCGGGCCGAGACCCAGAAGGCACAGCGCCTCGTCCACGGCACGATCGAAAATAAGGGTGTAGTAGGCCACATTCAGATGGCCGTTATAATCGATCCACTCCCCCTCCACCTTCATGGCGGAGGACACGAACGGAGCGAAAAACACGGGCTCAAAGTCGATCCGGTCAAGCATGGCCGCCTCGCTTCATCTGCATTAATGTGCCGCTGATGAACACACTGTGACGCGATAAAAGGCATTCGTCACGCCCCAAAACGGGACGAAAACCGAATCACAAAAGTCACTGTCAAGTTCAATGTGGCTCAGAACGAGCCATTTCTGGGGATGACTCCAAGGCCCCTGCCCGGCCCATGGCCGGCGGGCGAGAGGCAAAGTTAAGGAATCGTAAATGGTTGTTGCAGCCGCGAAATCCGAGCTCACGCTTCTCGAGAGAAGCTTCGCCGTCATCGAACGGCTGAAGGCCGAACTGGATCACAAGGTCGTGACCGGCCTCGCTGTCCGGGAACAACACGCTAACGTTACCACCTACCTGCCCAACGAGCCGCCAGATGCGGTGGTTTTCGCCGAATGCACACAGGATGTGCAGGCCGTGGTGAGGGCGTGCGCGGACTATGAGGTGCCGGTGATCGCGTGGGGTGCTGGCACCTCGCTGGAAGGCCACGTGAACGCGCCCTTTGGCGGCATCTGCGTGGACCTGTCGCGCATGAACCGCATCCTCGCCGTGAACACGGAAGACCTCGACTGCGTGGTCGAGCCCGGCGTCACCCGCAAGCGGCTCAACGAGGAGCTGCGCGACCAGGGCCTGTTCTTCCCATTGGATCCCGGCGCCGACGCCTCCATCGGCGGCATGGCGTCCACCCGCTGCTCGGGCACCAATGCGGTGCGCTACGGCACCATGAAGGACAATGTGCTCTCCCTGAAGGTGGTGACCCCCACCGGCGAGGTCATCACCACCGCCACGCGCGCCCGCAAGTCCTCCGCCGGCTACGACCTTACCCGCCTCTATGTGGGCGCCGAGGGCACGCTGGGCATTATCGTGGAGATCACGCTGAAGCTGTATGGCATTCCAGAGGCGGTCTCCGCCGCGGTCTGCCCGTTCCCCAGCGTGGAGGCGGCCTGCAACACGGTCATCGCCACCATCCAGAGCGGCATTCCGGTGGCGCGCATCGAGCTACTGGACGAGGTGCAGGTGAAGGCCTCCAACGCCTACGCCAAGCTCGCCCTCGCCGAGACCCCCACCCTGTTCCTGGAATTCCACGGCACCGAAACCAGCGTCCACGAGCAGGCCGACCGCTTCGGCGAACTGGCGGCCGAATTAGGCGGCGGTCCATCGGTGTTCGCGGTGAAGCCGGAGGAGCGCACCAAGCTGTGGCAGGCCCGGCATGACGCCTATTGGTCCGTGCTGCCCCTGCGGCCGGGCGCCAAGGCGGTGGCCACCGACGTGTGCGTGCCCATCTCGCGGCTGGCCGAATGCGTCATGGAGACCAAGCGCGACATCGAGGAGATGGGCCTCGTCGCCCCCATCGTCGGCCATGTGGGCGACGGCAACTTCCACACCACGCTCATGGTGGACGTGGACGACCCCGAGGATTTCGCCAAGGCCAAGCTCTATATGAAGAGGCTGGTGGAACGCGCCCTCGCCATGGGCGGCACCTCCACCGGCGAGCATGGCATCGGCCAGGGCAAGATGAAATACATGCTGCCCGAGCATGGCGAGGAAGCGCTGGAGATCATGCGCTCCATCAAGCGCGCCATGGATCCTAAAAACATCATGAATCCGGGCAAGATTGTCGCGATCTGATCGCATTCCCTGCGCATAGGGAACAGGTTCCCCCCATGAGGGGGACCTTTGGGGGAGACACGCGTGCAGGGGATATTGATCAGCCTCGCCACGGCGGTGATCCTGGCCATCGGCGGGGCGTTCGCAGCCCCGTTCGTGGTGGACTGGAACGCCTGGCGCGGAACGTTCGAAACGCAGATCAGCCAGGCGCTCGGCGTTCCGGTGGTCATCCGCGGCCCCATCGACGCCGAGATCCTGCCTGCCCCGCGAATCCTGCTGCGCGATGTCACCCTCGGCGACGTGGTCTCCACCGGCGGCACGGTGAAGGCGCTCCGGGCCGAACTCTCCCTCGGCGCCCTGCTGCGGGGCGATATGGAGGCCACCGGCGTCAGCCTGGACCGGCCGCAGATCCGCCTCGTCATCGACAGCGCCGGGCGGCTCGCCCTGCCCACCGGGGCCCAGCGCCCCGCCGCCCTCTCCATCGCCCGGTTCGAGGTGAAGGATGGCACCCTCGACATCCTCGACCGCGCCTCCGACCGCACCCAGACCCTGGACGGCCTCAACCTGAAGGGCGAGGCGCGCTCGCTCGCCGGTCCCTTCCGCCTCGACGGCGAGGTGGAGGCCCAGGGCGCGCGGTTCGCCATCCGCTCAACCCTCGGCAAGATCGGCGATGACGGCACCGGCCGCCTGCGCCTGGTGCTCGACGGTCGCAACCGGCCCTATGCCCTCGATCTCGACGGCGGCCTCGCCTTTGCCGGCGCCAAGCCGAAGTTCGAGGGCCGGGCCATTCTCTCGCGCCATGGCGGCGAGGGGCTGGAAGCCTGGCAGCTCTCCGGCACGCTCAAGGCCAGCCCCGACGCTGTGCTTGCCGACAGCCTGGACCTCGCCCTGGGCGGGGCCCAGACGCCGGCCCAGCTCTCCGGTTCCGCCCGCCTCGCGCTCGGACGAGCGGTGGGCCTCGACGCCGTGCTCAACGCCCGCAGCCTCGACCTCGACGCCCTGCGCGCCGCCACCGACGGCACGCCGAACACGGCAAAGGACAAGGCGACGGCGGACCAGAACCCCGCCGCTGCTCTGGCGCGCTTCCTCTCCGGCGTGGCGGCCCTGCCGTCGCCGGACATCGCCTCCCGCGTCGGCCTGTCGGTGGAGCAGCTCATGCTCGGCGGCACGCTGGTGCGCGACGTGCGCGCCGATATTTCCGGCTCCGCCGCCGGCTGGCGGGTGGACAATGCCGAGGCCCAGCTGCCCGGCAAGGCGGCGCTGCGCCTCTCCGGCAAGCCCACGAGCGGGCCCGGCGGCGGCGGCTTCGATGGAACCGTGACCTTCTCGGCGGACGACCCCGCCATCTTCCTGCGCTGGGCGGCGCCCACCGCCCCGCGCGACTATGTGGCGGCGGCGAAGGGCCCGGTGCGCATCACCGGCAAGGTGAATGCCGGACCGACGCGGATCGCGGTGGACGGGCTAGATGCCACCTTCGCTGCCAGCCGGGTGCGCGGCTCGGTGGTGGCGGCGCTCGATGCCGGCGCCCCGCCCAAGCTCAACCTCAAGCTCTCCCTCGACGGCTTCGACCTCGACCCGCTGGTGGCCGCGCTCCAGACCGCCGCGGCTGCGGTGGGGGGCGGCGCCGACGGCACACTGACGCTCGACGGGCGCAACCTGATGCTCTCCGGCCTGCCCCTGCGCGGCCTCACCCTTGATGCGGCGGCCACCGGCGGCAACTGGCGCCTGTCGCGCATCGTCATGGACGACCTTGCCGGCATCCGCCTCGAAGGCGCGGGCCGCATGGAGAATTTCTCCACCACGCCGCGTGGCGAGTTCAACTTCGCCTTGTCCGGCGCCAAGGCGGACGGGCTCGTGCCCCTCGCCCGCCTGGTGGCCGGCGAGCAGACGGCGCAGGTGCTGGCCACGCTCCAGCCCGTCGCCGCCCCGGTGAAGCTTGCCAGCACCGTGGTGTGGGGCGAGGCTGGCGGCCGCAACATCACGGTGGCCGGCACGCTCGGGCAGATCTCCGGCGATGTCACCTTCGCCCGCAACAATGCCGGCGTGCCCCTGCGCATTGCGCTCAAGGCCGATGCGGCGGACGGGGCGCGGGCGCTGGCGGCCTTCGGCGTGGAGGGCCTCGCCCCGCGCCTCGGCCCGGCCCATGCGGAGCTGTCCGTCTCCCCCCTCACCCAGGACGAGGCCCAGGTGCGCGGCCGGCTCACGCTCGCCGACATGACCGCCCAGGCCGAAGGCACCGCGCGCCTGTCCGGCGGCGCTGTCGAGCCCAGCCTCGCGGTGCGGCTCGATGGCGGCGACCTCGGCCGCGTGCTGCCCCAGGCTTCGGCTGCGGTGGAAGGGCCGGTGCCATCGGCCCTCGCCTTCACCCTTGCCCGCACCGGCGGGATCTGGCGGCTCGATACCATCACCGGCTCGCTGGCCGCGGCGCCGGTTTCCGGCAACATGGAGTTCGAGCCCGGCCCGGTGCCGCGCATCGGCGGCAAGCTGGCGTTTGAGAGCCTCTCCCTGCCGCGCATCCTCGGCATGTTCGCCGCCCGCACCGGCACGGAGCCTGCGGGCGCCGGCGCCTGGAGCGCGGCGCGGCTGCAACCCGCGGCGATCTCGGGCTATAGCCTCAATCTGGAGCTGACGGCTGCCCGCCTTGCGGTCATGGGTCCCTATGTTCTCGGCAACGGTCGCCTCGTGCTCGGCAGCGACGGCGCCGACCTCGACGTGCGCGATGTGGCCGGAAGCCTGGGCGGCGGACGCGCGGCGGCCAGCCTGCGCCTGCGCCGGCAGGGCGACGGCGTGCAGGCGGACGGCCGGCTGGTGCTGGAGCAGGTGGATGCGACGGCGCTGCTGGCACCCACCGGCGCGCGCGCAGCCCCCAAAGGCAAGGTCAACCTCCTGGTGGACCTGGGTGGATCCGGCCGCAGCGTGCTGGCCGTGGTGCAGAACCTCTCCGGCCAGGGGACGCTGGGGGTGCGCGACCTTGTCATTGATGGTGCCAGCCCCGCCGGCCTCGATCAGGCGCTGGCGGAAGCCGCCGGCCTGTCGCCGCCGCCCGACGAGCGGCGCGCGGCGCAGATGCTCGACCGCAGCCTCGCCAGGGGGCAGCTGCGCATCGGCTTCGTCGAGACCACGCTGGGCGTGGTGAACGGCGTTGCCCGCCTGTCCCCCGCCCGCGCCACTGCCGACGGCGTGCGCGTGGGCTTCAACGGCAGCTTCGATCTCGCCCGCCTCGCCTTGGACACCACCGTGGACCTGGAAGCCCCCGAAGGCGCCGGCGGCGCGCCGGGCGGCAGCATCGTCTGGCGCGGCCCGGTGACGGGTCCCGAACGACGGGTAAGCGCCCCCGCCCTCACCAGCGTCATCGCCATGCGCGCCATCGAGCGCGAGACGCGACGCCTGGAGGAACGCCAGGGCCGCGCCGCGCCCGAGGCCCCAGCCGGAACCGCGCCCCCGGTCGCGCCCCCGTCGGCCCAGCCCGTGGCGGCGCCGGCGCAGATCCCCGCGCCTGCGGCCATTGCCCCGGTCGCACCATCGGTGCAGCCGCAGCCCGTTCAGGCCCAACCCGCGCCGGCTCCCGCCGCCGCGAAACCCGCTGCGCCGGCTCAGACGAGCGCCCCGCCGCCGGCTCCGCGACCGGCGGCACCGGCCCCCGTCGCAACGGCGCCAGCAGCTCCTGCGCAGCCGGCGACGTCTCCTGTGCCGCAAGCCGTGCCGGCGGCACCTGCCCAGACGGCCGCGCCCCAGCCCACACCGATGCCCTCGTCGGCTCCGTTGCCGCAGGCCATTGAGCGGCGCGAGCCGCCGCCGGTCGGCTTCGGCGCGCCCACGGCATCGGGTGCCGCCGGCACCGCGACGCCGGCCGAGTCTCAGGCTCAATCGAGCCCGTCCCGGCCGGAGGCCCGCGCCACGCCGGAAGCGGCCGAGCGCCACACGCCCGTGGTGCGCCAGCCCGCGCCGCGCCGGACCGAGCGTGCGCAGCCCGAGCCGCCGCCACGCGTGTTCACCCCGCTTCCGCCGGAAACCACCCTGCCGCCCACCCGCGGCTTCGGCGACCTGCCGCGCCCGCCGGGCCTCGTGGGGGCGCAGTAGAAGCACCGAAAATCGCGAGGCTCGGCCGGACGCGTCCGGACGCCACCAGCCGAGCCTCGCGTATTCCTTCAGCGTCGGTCGAAAACGAAGGCCGGCTTCAGCCGCCGGCGCGCACCAGCGTCAGAGCGGTGAAGGCGGCTTCGTCCTTCTCGCCCTGGATCGGGCCGTCCCGCGCGATCTCGCGCCATTGGGCCTCATCGAACGCAGGGAAGAAGACATCGCCATCAGGTGCCGCATGGACCTGCGTGAGATGCAGCGTGCGGGCGAGTGGCAGCGTGTCATGGAACAGGCGGGCGCCGCCGATGACCATGATCTCATCCGCGCCCATGGCGTCCGCCGCCTCATCGGCGAGGCGCAGTCCGTCCTCCAGGCTTGCCCCCTTCAGCACTCCTTCCGGCACCGTGAAGGCGGGATCGGTGCTGACCACCACGGACGTGCGCCCCGGCAGCGGACGGCCGATGGACTCGTAGGTGCGCCGGCCCATGAGGAGCGGCTTGCCCCAGGTGAGCGCGCGAAATCGCTTGAGGTCCGAGGGCAGGCGCCACGGCAGACCGCCGTCGGTGCCGATCACCCCGTTCTGCGACACCGCGACCACGAGGGCCAGAGGATGGCGGAGCGGCTGGCCGGGGGTCATGAGGCGATCTCCATCATCGGTCGCTGTTCAGGGCGGCGAGGGCCGCATCGGCGGCGGCAAGGCCGCTGAGGTGGGCGCCGTGGCAGGTGGAAAAAGCCTCCCGCCCCAAGGCTTCCCCGGCAAAGAAGATGCGCTCGTCCAAAGGCTCGTGCAGCCGCGCGCGCAGCGCGGCATGGCCCGGTAGAGCGCAGGAATAGGCCCCGCCGATATAGGGCATGGCCGCCCAGCCGGTGACCAGGCTGCGCCGCACCTTCGTCTTGAGACCGGCGCCAAAGGCCGAGCCCAGCACATCAAGCGCGAAGGCCACAAGCGCGCCCTCCCCCTCCGCCGCGATGGCCTGCGCCTCCGGCCCCGCCACATGGACCAGAGCCGCCGGCGCCCCGGCGGGCTTCAGCAGGGCGGAGGCCCCGGCGCGGGCGGGATGGTCGAGGTCGATGGCGTCGAGGGCGGTGCGCTCGGGCACGCCGAACACATCCTCCTCGAACAGCAGCGCCACCTTCTCGGCAAAGCCCAGCGGCAGAGCCGCGAACGCCTCGGCAAGATCCGCCGGCAGCGCGGGCGCGAAGGCGAGGCGGCCGGAGGCGATCACCGCCGTCGACACGGCGACGATCACGGCACGGCAGGTGAGAATGCCCTGCGCTGTCTCCAGCTTCAGGCGCGGGCCGGAACGGTCGATCCGGGCGACCGGGCAGTCGAGCGTCACCGGCAGGGCGCCCGCCGCAGCCAGCACCAGGGCGCCATAGCCGTCGAGCACCGGCCAGTTGTCGTCGGTGTCGTGATAAAGGGCGAAATCCACGCAGGAGATGGCGTCCGGCCCAGCTGCCGACATGAGTTCCAGCCAATGGCGCGCCAGCGGCCCGAAGCGGCCGGGTGGGCCCGCAGCCTCGGATGCCGGAATGTCCCGCCCCGCTTGCCCGGCGGCGATGATGGCCTCGAACACCTGGTCCACCTCGGCGTCCGCCTGCTCCCTTTCCTCGGGGCCGGCGAAGCGGGTGCCGAGATGCAGGCGGCGCGGGTTGGGATTATTGCCGCCCACCCGGAAGCCCAGTTTGGCGGCGAGGTCGGTGAAGGGGTTGGCCCGCGCGTCGTGGAGCCAGTGACAGCCGAGGTCGAACGGCACGCCAAGGGTGGTGGTGTCGGTGGCGGCCCGTCCGCCGGGGGAGGAGGCGGCCTCAAGGATGCGGAACGGGATAGAGGCCTGACGCAGGCGTGTTCCGGCGGCAAGGCCGGCAGCTCCGGCCCCGATCACCACCACGTCGATGTCGACAGTCACAATGCCGTCCCGAAGGGCCGGCTACTTCTTGTTGCGGAAAACGTCGAGCTGCACCACCTGGGCGCCGCTCGCGGGCCGCTCGCCGGCCTCTTGGCCAGTATTCTGGCCGGTTGCGCCAGCTTCGCTCGCGGCGGTGGGCACGGCGCTCGCGAGCACCGGCTCGGATGCCGCGCCCCGCGCGGGCCTGAGCGGCGCGGGCGCGTTGGCGGAACGGGGCGCCTCGAACGGCGAATCGTCGCTCTCCTCGGCCTCGCTCTCATTGGCGGCCAGCTCGAACTGGAGGCCGAACTTCACGGACGGGTCGAAGAAGCCCTTGAGCGCGGAGAAGGGCACCAGCAGCCGCTCGGGAATGCCGCCGAAGGACAGGCCCACCTCGAAGGTGGTGTCGGTGACGATGAGGTCCCAGAACTGGTGCTGGAGGACGATGGTCATCTCCTCCGGATACTTCTCCAGCATGCGCTGGGAGAGCCGGACACCCGGCGCGCGGGTGTCGAAGGAAATGTAGAAATGGTGCTCGCCCGGCAGGCCTGTCTTGGCCACATCCAGGAGCACGCGGCGCACCACGGAGCGCAAGGCTTCCTGGGCGAGAAGATCGTAGCGGATATGATCGACCGACATGAGCCCGCAGTACTTCCCCGTCCGGCCCGGTGATCCAGAAGCCTCCGGGCACCTTCCGGGGGGCCATACGGGCGCGCCGTATCCGGAGGGTCTGGCTGTGGAGCTTCCAACCTTCCCTCGTCCGGCCGGATGGAAGGGAAGTGGAGGCTTCTGTTGCCAGGTGCCTCCGAACCCCGCCTAGCCAGTGCTACCCGGTAGGACTTTGATTTCGATCGTCAAACCGCTCACGCGGCCTGAGCAACCGGAGCATAGTTGTCATTCGCAACTATCAGTTCGGCCCGATGACGGCGGAACCATGCCGAGCGAAAGTATGCCCTTTACACCCTCGTCGATCCTATTTCGCCCCCGCCGGAGCCCGCCTCCCTGAAGGGGAAGTTGGGCTTTGGTGGAGGCGCCGGGTACCGCCCCCGGGTCCGAAAGGCTTATTCCGACACCCATTTATCGCCGTATCCGACTTGCGTCGGCAGAACGAATATAGGCGTCGCCCGCCGGCGATGAAAGGGGCGCGTGCCACAAAGTCCGCCGCCATCCCCGACCCATTGTCGCGGCAGCCTAGGGCCTGGCGCAGTGACAACCGGCGAGGTGGTCGTCCACCAGCCCGCAGGCCTGCATGGCGGCATAGACGATGGTGGGACCGACGAACTTGAAGCCCAGTCCCTTCAACCGCTTGGACAAGGCGACGGACTGTGCCGTCTGCGCCGGCACGTCGGCGATGCGCTTCGGCCGGTTCACCCGCGTCTCGCCGTCCACCGCCTCCCACATCAGGTCGGAAAAGGCGATGCCCTTGTCCTGGAGGTCGAGATAGGCGCGGGCGGAGGCAACCGCCCCCTCCACCTTGGCCCGGTTGCGCACGATGCCGGCGTCGGCCATGAGGGCCTCCACCTTGGCTGCGTCGTAGCGGGCCATCGTCTCGGGATCGAAGCCGTCGAAGGCCCGGCGGAAATTCTCCCGCTTCCGCAGGATGGTGATCCACGAGAGGCCGGCCTGGAATCCATCCAGCAGCAGCTTCTCGAACAGGGCGCGACTGTCGCGCTCGGGCACGCCCCATTCGTCGTCGTGATAGGCCATGTAGAACGGGTCGGTGCCGCACCAGAAGCAGCGCGCCCGCCCATCCCCGTGCTGGAGCAGCGGCGCGCGTTCCGCCTTCACCGCCAGATCGATCCCGTTCGCGCTTTCCGCCTCCGGCGCACTCTTGTTCGCGTTTCCCGCCTTCGGCTCCGCCATCGCCCCTCTCAGCTTCCCTTGAACTTGCGGTCCAGCTCGCTCACCTTCTTTTCCCACTCCATGGAAAAGACGGCCCAATCGGGACGGCGCAGCTCCACCGGAACCTCCCCGGCGAGCAGCGGCACGCCGTCGGTCTTGGCGTCGTTGGCGCGATCGAGGCGCACCGTGGCGATGCCGCGCCCGTCCGTCACCGACAGCACCTGCCCTACGCTCTTGTCGCCGGCGGTGATCTCCTGCCCGGTGGCGAGGGGGGTGTCGAACAGCACTTCCACCAGCCGGTTGCGGGGGGTGGAGCGATGCTCCATACGGCTCACCACCTCCTGGCCCACATAGCAGCCCTTCTTGAAGTCCACCCCGCCCAGCTGGTCCATATCGGCCTCGTGGGGGAAGGTGTCGCCATAGGTGAAATCGGGCCCGCCCTTGGGAATGCCGAGGGCGATGCGGTGCGCCTCATAGAGCGCAGGATCCGACGACAGGGCCTGAGCCGCCGTCAGCGGCAGCACCAGACGCTGGCCCAGGGCGGCAAGGCGCGGGTCGGGATAAAGCGCGCCCTCGGGCACCTCCGCCGCATCGCCGAACACAGCGGCGACGGCGAGATCATCCGCCTTGGTGAAGGTGACCTTCGCACGCAGGCGATGGAAGGTGAGGCGCTTCAGCAGGTCCTCGGCGCGCTCGGCGGGAACGTCGAACAGGAAGGCGTCGTCGCCTTCCGCGTAGAACAGGAAGTCGGAGATGATCTTGCCCTGCGGGGTCAAAAGCGCGCCGTAGCGCGCATCGCCCGTCGCCATGGTCTGCACGTTGCAGGTGATCACGCCATGGAGAAACTTGGAGGCTTCGGGGCCGGTGGCACGAATGAGCACACGATCGGTCAAA